>NZ_JBNJRY010000018.1:0-1325 GCF_050435325.1 Paenarthrobacter sp. TE4293 | reverse complement strand
ATGTACGCCAGGGCGTTCATGGAAGGCCGGCTCACCGAAGAGGACCTGGACGGGTTCCGTCAGGAAAAGTCCAAGGCCGGCCATGCCCTGTCCTCATACCCGCACCCGCGGTTGATGCCGGATTTCTGGGAGTTCCCGACCGTGTCGATGGGTATCGGCCCGATGAACGCGATCTACCAGGCCCAGTCCAACCGGTACCTGCAGAACCGTGGGATCAAGGACACCAGTGACCAGCAGGTCTGGGCGTTCCTTGGTGACGGGGAAATGGACGAGCCCGAGTCCCGTGGTTTGTTGCAGCTCGCCGCGAACGAGAACCTGGACAACCTGAACTTCGTGATCAACTGCAACCTCCAGCGCCTGGACGGCCCGGTGCGCGGCAACGGCAAGATCATGCAGGAACTTGAAGCGTTCTTCCGCGGTGCGGGCTGGAACGTGATCAAGGTCGTCTGGGGCCGCGAGTGGGACTCCCTCCTGGAAGCGGACAAGGACGGGGCGTTGGTGAAGATCATGAACGAAACCCCCGATGGTGACTACCAGACCTACAAGGCCGAGTCCGGCGGGTTCGTCCGGGAACACTTCTTCGGTAAGTCCCCGCAGACCAAGGACATGGTCGCGGACCTGGACGACGAACAGATCTGGGGCCTCAAACGCGGCGGTCACGACTACCGCAAGGTCTACGCCGCGTACAAGGCAGCGACCGAGTTCAAGGGCAAACCCACCGTGATCCTGGCCAAAACGGTCAAGGGCTACGGCCTGGGCCCGCACTTCGAGGGCCGCAACGCGACCCACCAGATGAAGAAACTGACCATGGAAGACCTCAAAGCCTTCCGTGACCACCTCCGGATCCCCATCACCGATGAACAGCTCGACGCTGACCTCTACCGGCCCCCGTACTACCACCCCGGCATGGACGCCCCGGAAATCAAATACCTCATGGACCGCCGGGCAGAACTGGGCGGGTTCGTGCCCGAACGACGCCGCACCCACACCCCCGTGACCCTCCCGGACACCAAGTCCTACGAGGTAGCCAAACGCGGCTCGGGCAAACAACAAGCCGCGACCACCATGGCCTTCGTCCGGCTCCTCAAAGACCTCATGCGGGACAAAAACTTCGGAGCCCGGTTCGTGCCCGTCGTCCCGGACGAATCCCGGACCTTCGGAATGGACGCGTTCTTCCCGACCGCGAAAATCTACAACCCCAAAGGCCAGAACTACCTCTCCGTGGACCGCGACCTCGTCCTGGCCTACAAAGAATCACCCGCCGGACAACTGATCCACCCCGGCATCAACGAAGCCGGCGCCGTCGCAGCCTTCACCGCCGCCGG
>NZ_JBNJRY010000017.1:0-1718 GCF_050435325.1 Paenarthrobacter sp. TE4293 | reverse complement strand
CGGGAGGGTGTGGGAGAGTAGGACACCGCCGGACAACCATTAGGCAAGAGCCCCGACCACACGGTCGGGGCTCTTCCCCTTTAACCCACAAACAACACCAGGTTGGCCGCATCACAGGCCGCGCTGCGGATCCACGCCGATCATCACCGCCGTCACCACTTAACCGACATCGCCACGAGCCAAGGCGAAGGGCAAGCGATCGAAGATGATGTGGATCTCGGCGATCCGATCATTCTGAATGCGATACAACTCTGCGCCTGGGGCGCTGGGAACTGCGCTGGTGGCTGTGTCGTACATGAGAATTGCTTCGCTGTCATTGCCGTAGGCCGCAAGGAGCGTCGAATGAGTAAGGGATGCGGCAAATGGTTCCATGAACGCCCGGACAGCGGCTCTGCCGCTGAAGGTGCCCGAAGGCGCATGGCACGTGACGTTCTCGGTCAGGTGCTTTGCCGCCGAATCCAAGTCCCCTGCTGTCCACGCACGGTGGTACGCGACGGCGATCCCGACTCCGGTGGTTTCTTTCCCAGGCATGGTCTGTTCCTCTCGTAGATGGTTGCGTCTATGTAGACACCGCAACGCAGCAGATCGGAACGCCCAAGTGGTCCCGTGCCAAGATTGGAGCGTGACGTCAGCTGAGTTGGAGGCCGCCAGAGCCGGCGACGAAGAGGCATTTGCGTCTCTTGTCGCGCCCTTCCACCGGGAACTTCATCTGCACTGTTACAGGATCACGGGTTCAGTTGATGACGCTGACGATGTGATGCAGGAGGTTTTGCTCGCCGCGTGGAACGGCTTGCCCGGATTCGCCGGTCGAGCGTCCTTGCGGACGTGGCTTTATCGAATTGCCACCACCAGATCACTCAATGCCCGTCGACAGCAAAGCCGGCGTCCTCGTCCCGCGCCCATACCGCCGTTCATGCCGCCGACTCCGACGGACCGGTTCGACCAACCGCATTTGCAGCCATATCCGGACCGACTGGTCGACGAGGTTGATCCTGCTTTACGGGCTGTTGCCCGCGAAAGTATCGAGCTCGCCTTCGTGGTTGCCCTCCAACGAATGCCGCCGCGTCAAGCCGCGGTGCTGATGCTGTGTGACGTGTTGGCCTTCACGGTTACCGAAGCCGCGGAAATGCTGTCCATAGCTCCGACTGCGGCCAAGGGTCTTCTCCAACGTGGCCGGTCTGCACGTCCCTCTACAGTTCCTGCCGCGGCGGGAGCCGATAACACCCGTCTCGCCAGGAAGTTTGCCGAGGCTTTCTCCCGCGACGATATAGATGCGGTGCTTCAATTGCTCACGGATCAATGCTGGCTGGCGATGCCGCCGGCCAGCGAACGCTACCTGGGCCGGAACGCCGTTGGCAGTTTCCTGCGAGCCAGTGCGGCCGGCCGGCCGGGTGGCCACTACTCGCTGGCGGCTGTCACAGCCGGTGGGAGGCCGGGTTTCGTCTGCTATCTGCAGGGCCGCCCCCGTGGACTCCTGGTGATTGAGCCGACCCCCGATGGCCAGGGGATCGCCTCGATCATGCGGTTCCTTGACGATGGGCTGCATCGGCACTTCGGAGTGCCGGACTCCAGCTCGGGAAGCGGTGTCGTACCTGTCGATTAGCGGTGCCACCGGTAGGCGCCCGACGGCGGTGGGTGGGGTTTTGGGGGTGGATTTGCGTTGGGGGTTGGGGGCGTGTATTGTTTTCTGAGTCGCCGGGTGCGAAACGGAAAGCCGG
>NZ_JBNJRY010000016.1:0-2934 GCF_050435325.1 Paenarthrobacter sp. TE4293 | reverse complement strand
TTTTTGGCCGCCTACCGAACCGTACACACCTTCCGGCTTTCCGTTTCGCACCCGGCGACTCAGAAAACAATACACGCCCCCAACCCCCAACGCAAATCCACCCCCAAAACCCCACCCACCGCCGTCGAACACAAGAATGAAACGGCGCCATGGCGGTGGCAGTCCTGCACGAGTGTGCCTACGGCGCCAATGACGGAGACGCCTCCTGGTGGGAGGATTGAACCCATGAAACTGCACATCACAGGAGATGCCGCCGCAGACCAGCTGCTCAGTGACGACGCCTTTGCGTTGCTCACGGGTATGCTGCTCGATCAGCAGGTCACTATGGAGTCGGCCTTTGCTGGTCCCGAGAAGATCCGCACTCGTCTTGGTTCCTTGGACCCCGGCATGATCGCAGGGCACGACCCCGCCGGCTTCGTGGAAGTCTTCAAGGAGCGGCCGGCCGTCCATCGCTTCCCCGGGTCCATGGCCGGCAGGGTTCAGGCCCTTGCGGAAACTGTACACAGCGACTGGGACGGAGATGCGGCCGCCATCTGGACCCGTGGGAACCCCGACGGACCCGAGGTACTCCGCCGGCTCAAAGCGCTGCCTGGTTTCGGTGAGCAGAAGGCGAAGATCTTCCTGGCTTTGCTGGGCAAGCAGTGCGGACTTGAAGCCGAGGGGTGGCGGGAGGCCGCCGGCCACTACGGAGACGAAGGTTCCTACCTGTCGGTCGCTGACATCGTGGATTCAGAGTCCTTGGTTAGGGTGCGTGCGAGCAAGCAAGCAGCGAAGGCAGCCGCCAAAGCCGCAAAGGCTTCCACCACCTGATCCCGACCGCCTACGAGGGCAAGCGCGAGCTGTAAGCGTGCTGGCCTTGCGCCCCGGAGCTGCCCCTGTTTTCCACATAGGCATGTTCACGCCTTATGAAGCCCGGTGTCCGCTGCAAGAGTTGAGCTATGGGACAGATTCGGGGAGGGCGAGCAGGCGAGGCGGTGAAGGCTGCGCTGGTTGCCGCCTCTTCCCAGGGAATGACGTCCAAGGACACGACGCCGCCCAACCCCGGCGGGCTTGCTCGACTGAAGACTCCCGCCGTCGGGAACTTTGCGCAGGCCCGCAAACTCGGGCGCAGCCGATTTCAGCCCAGCAGATCGGTACAGCCCGGTGGTTCGGTTCGGCCCAGCGCAGCCCGGCCCGGCAGTTCAGCTCAGCCCGGCGCAGTTCAGCCCGGCAGTTTGGTTCGGCCTGGCAGTTTGGTTCGGCCCGGTGCAGTTCAGTCCGGAACTGTCAGCGGCGACCTGATTGATCAGTTGCGGGTGTTGGAGGAGATGAAGTCAGCCATCTCCGGTTTGCAGGCGCGGATTGCTGTGGCATTTGACCTGGCGCAGCGGGCCGAGCAGGCCGAAGCCGGTGTTCCTGCGGCGGAGCGTGGGAAGGGTGTGGGTGCGCAGGTGGCGTTGGCGCGGCGGGAATCACCGAACCGCGGCTCCAGGCTGCTGGGTTTGGCCAAAGCACTGGTGACGGAGATGCCACACACCTTGGCGGCGTTGAACTCCGGCCAGCTGAACGAGTGGCGGGCCACGCTGCTGGTGAAGGAAACAGCCTGCCTCAGTGTTGAAGACCGGGCCGCCGTCGATGCCGAACTCGCCCCCGACACCGGCGCTTTCGACGGGAAAGGCGACAAAGCGATTATCGCCGCCGCCAAGGCCGCCGCGTACCGGCGCGATCCTCGGTCGGTGGCTCAACGGGCCAGCCATGCCGCAAGTGAGCGGATGGTGAGCCTGCGCCCGGCGCCGGACACCATGACGTACTTGACGGCGTTGTTGCCGGTAGCCCGAGGCGTGGCGGTCTATGCCGCGTTGAGCCGTGGTGCTGAGTCGGCCCGTTCCAGCGGGGATGCACGGACTCGGGGGCAGGTCATGGCCGACACCCTGGTCGAACGCCTCACCGGCACCCGGGCCGGGTTTACGGGCATCAACCTGGACCTCGTCATGACCGACCGCACCCTCTTCCAGGGAGACAGCGAACCGGCCAGACTCCAGGGCTACGGCATCGTCCCCGCCCAATGGGCCAGAACACTCCTGAACGATGATCGCGGGTTCCGGGTCTGGCTCCGCAGGCTCTACACCGCCCCCGCCACCGGAGAACTAGTGGCCATGGACTCCACAGCCCGGCTCTTTCCCCCACGACACCGACGCTTCATCGAAGCACGCGACCACACCTGCCGCACCCCCTACTGCGACGCGCCCATCCGACACATCGACCACATCGTGCCCTGGCACACCGGCGGCACCACCACCCTGAACAACGGCGCCGGACTCTGCGAAGCCTGCAACCACACCAAAGAAAACCCCGGCTGGACCGCAACACCCACCACAAACACCGCCGACACCACAGACACCCACACCCTTCAACTCCGCACCCCCACAGGACACACCTACCAATCCAAAGCCCCACCACTACCAGGGCACAGGCCATTGTCATTCGCTTCCTCGGCGGGGCAGGAGCCTCAGGC
Source organism: Paenarthrobacter sp. TE4293 (assembly GCF_050435325.1). Lineage (NCBI taxonomy): Bacteria > Bacillati > Actinomycetota > Actinomycetes > Micrococcales > Micrococcaceae > Paenarthrobacter > Paenarthrobacter sp. TE4293. The sequence goes on along the minus strand of NZ_JBNJRY010000016.1, from coordinate 440 downwards.
GCAGTCCGCTTCACCGGAAGGCGACCGCGAGATCGCCACCAAGCGGAGCCAAAACAGGGCGGGCGTCGGGGCACCTCACCACAGGGGTGGAGCACTCCACCAAAGCTAGGGCTGCCGGACAAAGGGGGCAGATGAAAGGGCGTGCTCCAGCCAGTCTGTATCGCAGGATGAGGATGGCGACTGTCACTCGCTAGCGCTGTCACGTTAGCCGCAGTCACTAGCAAGCGCCCGTCACTAGATTAACGACGAAAGGCCTCCACAATGGTGGGGGCCTCTTGTTGGCTTGATGAAGCACGCATGAAGCGTGCAAGGCCACCGAGCGGCTAAGGGCAACCAAGTGATTCCCGTGGCAAGTCTCACAGCTCGGGTGAAGCCCCATATGAACAGGTCCTGGAGCGGATTGTTGTCCGTTATGTGGGCTAGGGCCTTGGCTCGTGGCG
>NZ_JBNJRY010000015.1:0-5472 GCF_050435325.1 Paenarthrobacter sp. TE4293 | reverse complement strand
CAGCTTGCTGGGGGGATTAGTGGCGAACGGGTGAGTAACACGTGAGTAACCTGCCCTTGACTCTGGGATAAGCCTGGGAAACTGGGTCTAATACCGGATATGACCATCTGGCGCATGTCATGGTGGTGGAAAGCTTTTTTGTGGTTTTGGATGGACTCGCGGCCTATCAGCTTGTTGGTGGGGTAATGGCCTACCAAGGCGACGACGGGTAGCCGGCCTGAGAGGGTGACCGGCCACACTGGGACTGAGACACGGCCCAGACTCCTACGGGAGGCAGCAGTGGGGAATATTGCACAATGGGCGCAAGCCTGATGCAGCGACGCCGCGTGAGGGATGACGGCCTTCGGGTTGTAAACCTCTTTCAGTAGGGAAGAAGCGAAAGTGACGGTACCTGCAGAAGAAGCGCCGGCTAACTACGTGCCAGCAGCCGCGGTAATACGTAGGGCGCAAGCGTTATCCGGAATTATTGGGCGTAAAGAGCTCGTAGGCGGTTTGTCGCGTCTGCTGTGAAAGACCGGGGCTCAACTCCGGTTCTGCAGTGGGTACGGGCAGACTAGAGTGCAGTAGGGGAGACTGGAATTCCTGGTGTAGCGGTGAAATGCGCAGATATCAGGAGGAACACCGATGGCGAAGGCAGGTCTCTGGGCTGTAACTGACGCTGAGGAGCGAAAGCATGGGGAGCGAACAGGATTAGATACCCTGGTAGTCCATGCCGTAAACGTTGGGCACTAGGTGTGGGGGACATTCCACGTTTTCCGCGCCGTAGCTAACGCATTAAGTGCCCCGCCTGGGGAGTACGGCCGCAAGGCTAAAACTCAAAGGAATTGACGGGGGCCCGCACAAGCGGCGGAGCATGCGGATTAATTCGATGCAACGCGAAGAACCTTACCAAGGCTTGACATGAACCGGTAATACCTGGAAACAGGTGCCCCGCTTGCGGTCGGTTTACAGGTGGTGCATGGTTGTCGTCAGCTCGTGTCGTGAGATGTTGGGTTAAGTCCCGCAACGAGCGCAACCCTCGTTCTATGTTGCCAGCGCGTTATGGCGGGGACTCATAGGAGACTGCCGGGGTCAACTCGGAGGAAGGTGGGGACGACGTCAAATCATCATGCCCCTTATGTCTTGGGCTTCACGCATGCTACAATGGCCGGTACAAAGGGTTGCGATACTGTGAGGTGGAGCTAATCCCAAAAAGCCGGTCTCAGTTCGGATTGGGGTCTGCAACTCGACCCCATGAAGTCGGAGTCGCTAGTAATCGCAGATCAGCAACGCTGCGGTGAATACGTTCCCGGGCCTTGTACACACCGCCCGTCAAGTCACGAAAGTTGGTAACACCCGAAGCCGGTGGCCTAACCCTTGTGGGGGGAGCCGTCGAAGGTGGGACCGGCGATTGGGACTAAGTCGTAACAAGGTAGCCGTACCGGAAGGTGCGGCTGGATCACCTCCTTTCTAAGGAGCTGCTTACAGCTGTTTCATTGTCCGTGTATGCGGGTGGTGGGGGTTGTCAGTGTTGCCCATTGCGCAGGCGTCTGTTCTGCGGTGGGTGCTCATGGGTGGAATATCAACGAATCAAACTTGTTTGGCATGGCCTTTACCGGTTGTGTCCTGGTGCCAGTACGGCAGCGTCGTGTCCCTTTTGGGGTGTGGTGTTGTGTGGAACGTGTCCGGGGCGTGTGGTTGGGGGTTGTGTTTGGCGCACTGTTGGGTCCTGAGGCAACAGGACCTTTTTGCAGCAATGCAGGGGGCACTTCTGGTGTTTCTTTTTGTTCCTGCAGCCGGTTCCTCCGGTCACTGTCGGCAGCTCCTTTGTGGGGGTTGTGGTGGGTGGGGGTGTGGCTGATGGGGTTGTTGTTTGAGAACTACATAGTGGACGCGAGCATCTAGGACACACACGTGTTGTGCCGGTGCCTCATTTTTTGGGGTGTTGGTGGTGTGTGTTCTTACAGCAATTTCTTATGAATGAACCTTGGGCCTTTTGTGGCTCGTGGTTCTCTCGAGTAAGTTTTTGATCTTTGTGTGGTCAAGTTTTTAAGGGCACACGGTGGATGCCTTGGCATTAGGAGCCGAAGAAGGACGTAGGAATCTGCGATAAGCCTGGGGGAGTTGATAACCGAGCGTTGATCCCAGGATGTCCGAATGGGGAAACCCCGCACAACGCTGTCATGGTGATTGTGTGACCCGCATCTGAACACATAGGGTGCGTGGGGGGAACGCGGGGAAGTGAAACATCTCAGTACCCGCAGGAAGAGAAAACAAGAGTGATTCCGTTAGTAGTGGCGAGCGAACGCGGATCAGGCTAAACCGTTTCATGTGTGATAGCCGGCGGGCGTTGCATGGGCGGGGTTGTGGGACTTTCCGTGATGGTTCTGCCGGACCATTGAGGTGAGGTGCAGGCATAGGTGAACGGTCTTGAAAGGCCGGCCAGAGAGGGTGTGAGCCCCGTAACCGTAATGTTTTGTGCCCCCTGGAGAGGATCCCAAGTAGCACGGGGCCCGAGAAATCCCGTGCGAATCTGTCAGGACCACCTGATAAGCCTAAATACTTCCTAATGACCGATAGCGGACCAGTACCGTGAGGGAAAGGTGAAAAGTACCCCGGGAGGGGAGTGAAACAGTACCTGAAACCGTGTGCTTACAATCCGTCGGAGCCAGTCTGATTCTGGTGACGGCGTGCCTTTTGAAGAATGAGCCTGCGAGTTAGTGTTACGTCGCGAGGTTAACCCGTGTGGGGTAGCCGTAGCGAAAGCGAGTCTGAATAGGGCGAGTGTAGTGGCGTGATCTAGACCCGAAGCGGAGTGATCTACCCATGGCCAGGTTGAAGCGACGGTAAGACGTCGTGGAGGACCGAACCCACTTCAGTTGAAAATGGAGGGGATGAGCTGTGGGTAGGGGTGAAAGGCCAATCAAACTCCGTGATAGCTGGTTCTCCCCGAAATGCATTTAGGTGCAGCGTTGCGTGTTTCTTGCCGGAGGTAGAGCTACTGGATGGCCGATGGGCCCTACAAGGTTACTGACGTCAGCCAAACTCCGAATGCCGGTAAGTCAGAGCGCAGCAGTGAGACTGTGGGGGATAAGCTTCATAGTCGAGAGGGAAACAGCCCAGACCACCAACTAAGGCCCCTAAGCGTGTGCTAAGTGGGAAAGGATGTGGAGTTGCGAAGACAACCAGGAGGTTGGCTTAGAAGCAGCCATCCTTGAAAGAGTGCGTAATAGCTCACTGGTCAAGTGATTCCGCGCCGACAATGTAGCGGGGCTCAAGTACACCGCCGAAGTTGTGGATTTCACACATTGCCCTAGCCTTCGTGGTTCAGGGGTGTGGAGTGGTAGGGGAGCGTCGTGTGGGCAGTGAAGTCGCGGTGTAAACCAGCGGTGGAGCCTACACGAGTGAGAATGCAGGCATGAGTAGCGAAAGACGGGTGAGAAACCCGTCCGCCGAATGATCAAGGGTTCCAGGGTCAAGCTAATCTGCCCTGGGTAAGTCGGGACCTAAGGCGAGGCCGACAGGCGTAGTCGATGGACAACGGGTTGATATTCCCGTACCGGCGAAAAACCGCCCATGCCAAGCGGGGGATACTAACCGCCCGGAGCCTGCCCGCTCACCCTTGTGGTGTTGTGGGTTTTGGCCGAGCGCGGGACCTGATCCCGGGAGGTAAGCGTATTAACAGGTGTGACGCAGGAAGGTAGCCGGGCCGGGCGATGGTTGCCCCGGTCTAAGGATGTAGGGTCAGGGATAGGCAAATCCGTTCCTGTGTGTTTCGAGCACGATCCTGAGATCTGATGGGACTCCCGTATGGGGGGATCCGGTGATCCTATGCTGCCAAGAAAAGCATCGACGCGAGGTTTTAGCCGCCCGTACCCCAAACCGACACAGGTGATCAGGTAGAGAATACCAAGGCGATCGAGAGAATTATGGTTAAGGAACTCGGCAAAATGCCCCCGTAACTTCGGGAGAAGGGGGGCCTGCCCCGTGATGGAGACTTGCTCTCCGTGAGCGGGTGTGGGCCGCAGAGACCAGGGGGAAGCGACTGTTTACTAAAAACACAGGTCCGTGCGAAGTCGCAAGACGATGTATACGGACTGACTCCTGCCCGGTGCTGGAAGGTTAAGAGGACCGGTTAGCCACCTTGTGTGGCGAAGCTGAGAATTTAAGCCCCAGTAAACGGCGGTGGTAACTATAACCATCCTAAGGTAGCGAAATTCCTTGTCGGGTAAGTTCCGACCTGCACGAATGGAGTAACGACTTCCCCGCTGTCTCAACCATAAACTCGGCGAAATTGCAGTACGAGTAAAGATGCTCGTTACGCGCAGCAGGACGGAAAGACCCCGAGACCTTTACTATAGTTTGGTATTGGTGTTCGGAGTGGCTTGTGTAGGATAGGTGGGAGACGTTGAAACCCGGACGCCAGTTCGGGTGGAGTCATCGTTGAAATACCACTCTGGTCACTTTGGACATCTAACTTCGGCCCGTGATCCGGGTCAGGGACAGTGCCTGATGGGTAGTTTAACTGGGGCGGTTGCCTCCTAAAAAGTAACGGAGGCGCCCAAAGGTTCCCTCAGCCTGGTTGGCAATCAGGTGTCGAGTGTAAGTGCACAAGGGAGCTTGACTGTGAGAGAGACATCTCAAGCAGGGACGAAAGTCGGGACTAGTGATCCGGCGGTACATTGTGGAATGGCCGTCGCTCAACGGATAAAAGGTACCTCGGGGATAACAGGCTGATCTTGCCCAAGAGTCCATATCGACGGCATGGTTTGGCACCTCGATGTCGGCTCGTCGCATCCTGGGGCTGGAGTAGGTCCCAAGGGTTGGGCTGTTCGCCCATTAAAGCGGTACGCGAGCTGGGTTTAGAACGTCGTGAGACAGTTCGGTCCCTATCCGCTGCGCGCGCAGGAAATTTGAGAAGGGCTGTCCTTAGTACGAGAGGACCGGGACGGACGAACCTCTGGTGTGTCAGTTGTACTGCCAAGTGCATCGCTGATTAGCTACGTTCGGATGGGATAACCGCTGAAAGCATCTAAGCGGGAAGCTCGCTTCAAGATGAGATTTCCATACACATTACGTGTGAGAGGCCCCCAGCCAGACCACTGGGTTGATAGGCCGGATGTGGAAGCGAGGACTAAAGACTCGTGAAGCTGACCGGTACTAATAGGCCAACAACTTACACCACACAACACACTGCACGCGTCCACTATGTGGTTCCCGAACAACAACCGTTCCAGGAACCCACAACAAAATAACAACCAAGCACCACAGTTGTAACCAGACTTCCCACCCCACACCGGGCACACCGGCACAGGGGACGGGTAAAAAAGTTACGGCGGTCATAGCGTGGGGGAAACGCCCGGTCCCATTCCGAACCCGGAAGCTAAGACCCACAGCGCCGATGGTACTGCACCCGGGAGGGTGTGGGAGAGTAGGACACCGCCGGACAACCATTAGGCAAGAGCCCCGACCACACGGTCGGGGCTCTTCCCC
>NZ_JBNJRY010000014.1:0-77821 GCF_050435325.1 Paenarthrobacter sp. TE4293 | reverse complement strand
TCTGACCCGCCGATCAGGAACGTCGCTTCCTTGTCTTCCCAGCACTCGAAAATGTTCGGGCAACCGGCCTCTTCACAGACAGTGTGCAGGCCTTCTTTCTTCACCAGGTTCTTGAGCTGGACGAACTCCGGCCCCATCTGGACCTTGGCCTTGATCCACTCAGGCTTGCGTTCAACCGGGACCGCCGAATTACGCTGCTCAACGCGCAGCAACTTCCGGCCTTCAGGTGCCAAGGTCACTGGAGTGCTCCTTCATGGGTGGAAACGAGGGCTTCTTCATGCTTGCGGAATTCTTCCACGAAGCGGTCAACGATGTCGGCCGGGTTGATGGTCCGGCCGGTTTCCAGCGACATGGTGGTGACGCTGGCGTCGGTGATCCCACACGCGATGATCTGGGCATAAGGTGCCAGGTCGTTGCTGCAGTTGATGGCGACACCATGCATGGTGACGCCGTCCAGGACACGGATGCCGATAGCGGCAATCTTGCGGTCGGGACCGTTTTCGTCGGCCGGGATCCAGACACCGGCGCGGCCCTTCACGGTGACCGCGTTGATGCCGTAGTCAGTCATGACGGCGATCATGGTGGCTTCAAGCCGTTCCACATAGTCACGGATGCCGGCCCGGTTCTTGAGCTTGAGGATGGGATAGGCGATCAGCTGGCCGGGGCCATGCCACGTCAACTTGCCACCGCGGTCCACGGGAACAACCGGTGTTCCGTCAAAGGGCCGCTCGTGGTCCTCCGTGAGTTTGCCGGCCGTGTAGACGGCGGCGTGCTCCAGAAGCAAGACGGTGCTGTTCTTCTCGCCCGCAACAACTTTGTTGTGGATCTCGCGCTGCAGGTCCCAGCCCTGCATGTAGTCAACGAAATCCGGGGCAAGACCCAGTTGTGAAAACTCAAGAGTCATGGTTTCAAGCTTAGACCCAGCGGGAGGCTGGCCATGATTTTGTGGTGAACCTCTCAGTCGCATCCTGCGGACTGTTGACCGGGCGGCACCGTGACGCTGCCTGTGGATAACTTCTGCGGGAAATCGCGTGTTCCGGTACACCTTGTCTATGGAAACTCTGGATACTTCCGCCGCCGTGGTGCCGTCCGTTCCGGGCTACGCAACGTCCCGACAGTTGGGCCATGGCAGCACTTCCACTGTCTGGCTCGTGACAAGGGCCGCTGACGGTGCACGGTTCGCGGTCAAATGTCCCCGTGGGGATTCCCAGGGCGGTGCGCACCTGACGGAGTCCCGGATTCTTGAGGAAGTGTCGCGGGAAGTGAGGCTTTTGGCTGGCCTGGAGCACCAGCATCTTGTGCGGATACATGACGTCGTTCCCTTGGCGGACAGTTCCGCGGGGACATGGGGCATCGTCATGGACTTCGCGGCGGGAGGCTCACTGGCCAACCTGATGTCAGGGCGGGGGAGCCTCAGCGTAGGAGAAACGGTGACCCTCCTGACACCGCTGGCCCAGGCCCTGGAATACCTGCACGCCAACGGCACAGTCCATGGGGATGTGTCGCCTGGAAATGTCCTCCTGACGGCAGAGGGAAAACCGCAGCTCGCAGACCTCGGAATTGCCGCCGTGGTGGGCGGACCTCACTACGCCTTCGAAGCCGGAACCCCCGGATTCATGCCACCGGTCCGGGCCGCGGACGGCATAGGAGACGACCTGTCGAAGGAACTCCAGCCCCAGCGTGACGTGTATTCGCTCGGAGCCTTGGGCTGGTACTGCCTGACCGGTTCCGCTCCGGAAACCACACAACACCGTCCGCCGCTGTCTGTCCTCGTTCCTGGTGTTCCCAAGTCCCTGGTGGCGGCCTTGGAAGCGGCGCTTGAGCTGGATCCGCTCTTAAGGCCAACAGCAAGGGAGCTGGGCACGGCAATCTTCAGGAGTGCTGCCCCTGAGCCGCTGGACTTGTCCGGGGCGGTGCATTCCTCTGTCATTCCCGAGCTGCTGACACGACGCCAGGCAATGGATCGTCCACGGGGCAGTACGACCCGATGGGCCAGATGGTGGCGGCGATTCCTGCCGGTCAAACGACAGCTGTCGCTCCAAAAGGAAGACCACAGCCATCGACGTCGAGGCGGATGGTTCACAAGCGGTGCAGTAGTCCTGACGGCCGGGTTGCTGCTTGGCGTAGTGGGCTGGACCGTGTGGCAGCCGACCCAGCACGCACCTGAGGCGTTGCAGCAGGCCGGGGCGGAAACCAAGGAGCCCAGTCCAGAGCCGGCAACTGATCCCGCGCTGTCCGCCGGCCTGCCGGAAGAACTCACCAGGGGCCTTCGCTCCGAAGATCCGGCAGTGGCCGTCGCCGCGTTGTCGGCATTACGGGATATGGCCCTGGGGCGGGGGCGCCTTGAGTTGCTCGCTGTGGTCAACGCACCGGGATCACCTGCAGAAGCGGCTGACCAGCGGCTGGCTGATCACCTCCGGGGGGCCGGGACTGCATTTTCCGGTTTTTCGACGACTCTTTCGGCGGTGCGCGTTACAGGGTCTGCAACGGCCGACGACGTACTGGTAGCGGTAACCGCCACGACGTCCAGCTACGAGGAACGGGACGGATCCGGTGCAGTGGTCCTCACGGAGGGGGCCGGCGCGGCGCAGGAACTCCGCGTGCATATGGTTCGTCCCAACGACCGGTGGTTGATCTCCGGAATCCTCGCCCCCGACGCCGCGGACTAAGCAACCAAGCATGCACCTGAGGTGGGACGCTGATTCAGCTTGCCTTGTCCTTTGTCAACCATGCCATGGCGTCCGAGAGTGACGGATGCTGCCATTGGAAACCCCCCGCCGCCAACCTGGCGGGCTCCATCCGCTGATCGGCGAGAACGAGTTCGTCGGCCAGCCGGCCCAGCACCAAACGCAGGGCCGGCCGGGGGACGCGGCAAAAGGCGGGCCTGTGGAAGGCCTCCGCTAGACGGGCGACTATCGAGTTGACGTCTGCACTTTCGGGCGCGCAAACATTCACAGCACCATCGACCTCAGAAGTGAGGAGGTAAGCCAGAGCACTGGCCTCGTCGGCCAACGTGATCCATGGCCAGTACTGGCGTCCGTTGCCAAACGGCCCCCCGAGCCCCAGCTTCAACAAAGGCAGAAGAGGCCCTAGAGCCCCGCCGGCGGTGCTGAGCACGACGCCGGTCCTTGGTGTCACCACCCGTACACCCGGTGGAGCGGTCCGGGCCATTCGCTCCCACTCAACGCACAAACTGCCCAGCACGCCGTAGCCCGGGCCCGAGTCTTCCCGGAGGATTCCTTCCCTTGACGCGCCGTAGTAGCCGGATGCGGACTGGCTGATGAAGGTCGCCGGAGGCGTGCCGAGTCGACGCATCGCAGCGGTCAACGTTTGGGTGGCCTGAAGGCGCGATTCCCGGAGCACTTTGATCCGCTTCTTTGTCCACGGCCGGTCCCCGATGCCTGCTCCGGAGAGGTTGACCACGGCATCCGCAGTGTCCAGGACGGCTTCGTCGAGTTCTCCCGCAGCCGGATCCCATGTCCATTCGGACGGTTCCTTGGCGGGCCTTCGCACCAACCGGATGACCTCATGGCCCTGTGCGGCCAAATGCTCCGACAAAGCTGTTCCGATCATTCCCGACGCTCCGGACATCACGATTCTCATGACCCATCTCACCATGGAAAACGTGTGTGGTGGAAACGCCTGTCGGTGCGGCTGGGGGTGGGCGCCTCTTGACTATGATCGAACAATGACCTCCTCCAGCTACCTCCGTTTCCCGCATGTGCACGGCGATCTGGTCACCTTCGTGGCCGAAGACGACATCTGGGTCGCACCCCTGTCCGGCGGTCGCGCCTGGCGGGTTTCTTCCCAGCAACTACCGGCCAGGAACCCCCGTTTCACCCCGGATGGCAAGCGGCTCGTGTGGACGGTGGTGGTCGGAACGTCCCCGGAGGTCGTCACGGCCAACGTCGACGGAGGCGGCTACAGGCAGCTGACGTACTTTGGGCACAGCAGCACAAAAGTCAAGGGCTTCACGCCCTCAGGGGACGTCGTGGTGACCAGCGCGTTCCAACAGGCGGAAAGCCGCCACACCCATGCCTACAGCCTCCCGCTTGACGGTGGTGCCGCCGTCGAACTTCCCTTTGGCCCGGTAGAGGCCGTTGCCTTTGGTCCTGAAATCGGTGATGAGAAGCCGGTGGTCGTGGCCAGTGTCCTTTCAAGGGAACCTGCGTGGTGGAAGCGGTACCGGGGCGGTACAGCGGGCAAGCTGTGGATCGATGCCGACGGTAACGGCGAGTTCGAGCGACTGATCCCGGAGGTCGACGGTAACGTTACCGATCCGCTCTGGGTCAAGGGACGTATTGCTTTCCTATCGGACCATGAGGGCTATGGAAACCTCTACTCCGTGCTTCCTGATGGATCGGATCTGCGCCGGCATACCGACCATGACGATTTCTACGTCCGGCACGCCAGTACTGACGGCAACAGGGTCATCTTCGAATCGGCCGGTGAGCTGTGGATGATTCCCTCACTCGACGCCGACGTGGAGGCGGCCAAACTGGACATCATGCTGGGCTCTGCGTCTCCGGCCCGTCGCCCGGCACCGCTCAAGGCGGCCGCCCACCTCGGCGACGTCATTCCCAACGCCACGGGTACAGCCAGCGCCGTGGAGTCTCACGGTACCCTCCACTGGCTGCGGCATAAAGACGGGCCCTCGCGTGTGGTGGAGGCAACCCCTGGTGTCCGCGCCCGTTTGCCGCGTCCACTGACGGACGGCCGGATCGCCTACGTCGCCGACCACGACGCTGTTGAGGCGCTGTACATCAAGCGCATAGCTTCGCGCCTTTCGGCTGCCGTGGAGATGCCCGACGTACCTGTTCAGGCCCCGGCGCCGGTCAATGAAGACGCAGTAGATCCCTTGCCAAAACCGGTCTCCGCGTCGAATGTGCTGGGAAGCCCGGCTGCGGTAGTCACGGCAGCCTCCGGCAAGCCGGCACCCGGGGGCATCTCCCGGGAGACGGTCCCCACCAGTGACGGATCCGCCGGGGCAGCCGAACCCTCCGCTGACACCGTCAGTGGATCGGCCACCACGGCGGTCGCTCCAACTGTGGAAGACACCGCCGGGGTCCGCATCGATTTTCCTTCCCCTGCGCGCACCAGTGCTTTGGAAGCAAGCCCGGATGGCCGCTGGCTCGCAGTGGGCACCTCTTTTGGTGACGTCTTCGTTGCCGAAACGTCAACGGGAAAGCTGACCCGGCTTGTCAGCATTGGTGACGGCAGCATCGACCACCTGGCATGGTCCGGCGACTCGCAGTGGCTTGCGTGGTCTGAGCCGGTGACCGCCTTTGGATCGCGGAGCAAACTCCGGATCATCCGCCCTGCAGACCCTGAAGCTGGAATCATCGACGTCACGGATGGCCGTTTCTGCGATGAGACACCGCGCTTCACTCCTGACGGGAAGTTCCTCGCCTTCCTGTCGAACAGGAGCTTTGACCCCGTCTATGACGGCCACTCCTTCGATCTGTCCTTCCCCAGCCCGATCAAGCCCTACCTGGTGGCTTTGGCCGCGGACACCCCGTCACCTTTCGGCCCGTCCGTCGACACGCTCGAGGAGATGGAACCAACCACCCTAAAGTCCGACGGCGGCGAATCACCTGAGGTGCGCGTCGACGCGGACGGTCTGGCGCACCGAGTGGTCAGTGTCCCGGTGCCGCAGGGAAACTACTCGCAACTGGCAGTAGTGGACAGTGCGCTGCTGTGGCTCGATACTGAACTCGCCGGTGTTACAGGCGAAGGCAAGGGCACGCTGCTGGACAAGAAGGCCGCTCCGTCACTGGTGCGCTATGACCTCGCAAAACGTAAGAAAACCACGCTGGTTGAGTCGGTGGACAGCTACCGGGTGTCAGGCGACCTCAAACGGATCGTCTACATCCTTGACCAGCAGGTCACCTCCGTGCCCGCGGACAGCAAGGTGGACGAGGATTCCGGGGACCTGGTGAAGGTGGAGCTCAACCGGATCCGGGTCATTCTGGACCCGGTGTCTGCTTGGGGACAGGCGTTTGATGAAGCGTGGCGGTTGCAGCGGGACTTCTTCTGGACTTCGGATATGGCGGGACAGGATTGGGACTCGGTCTACAAGCGATACCGCCCGCTGGTTGACCGGCTCGGATCCCATGACGACCTGGTTGACCTGTTGTGGGAGATTCACGGTGAGCTTGGCACCTCGCATGCCTATGTAAAGCCCGCCGCAGTGGCTGAGCCGGGCCGTAACGGGCAAGGCCGGCTTGGTGCTGAGCTTCACTTCGGCAGCAACGGCTGGGAGATCACCAGGATACTGGCGGGGGAGTCTTCGGATCCCCTCGCTACGTCACCGTTGACGCGACCGGGTGTGGACGCGAAGGCGGGCGACGTGCTCCTGGCGATCGACGGCGTCGAGCTTTCCGCGGCGGTGACGCCGGCAATGCAACTGGTGGGGGCGGCCGGCCGGACGGTGGAACTGACCCTGCTGAACGGCGAAGGCCATGGCAAAGGCGCCGGGGCGCAGCGCCGGGTGGCTGTGGTTCCTGTCCGTGATGAGGAGAGGCTCCGGTACCAAGACTGGGTCCGGGCCAACCGTCGGACCGTGCGCGAGGCCTCGGATGGCAAGTTCGGCTACCTGCACGTCCCCGACATGATGGCCAACGGATGGGCGCAGCTCCACCGTGACCTGGATACGGAGACTGCCTTGGACGGACTGATCGTCGATGTGCGGCGAAACCGTGGCGGGCATACGTCACAACTGGTTGCAGAACTCATCGGGCGGAAGGTCACCGGCTGGAGCATGCCGCGTGGTGAGAAGCCGCGGACGTACCCGGACCACGCCCCGCGCGGTCCGGTGATCATCCTCGCTGACGAATTTGCCGGATCGGACGGTGACATCATCACCCAAGTGTCCAAGCTGAGGGGAATCGGCCCCGTGATCGGTACTCGGACGTGGGGCGGCGTGGTCGGCATCGACAACCGCTTCGCCTTGGCTGATGGCACGGGCGTGACGCAGCCCCGGTACGCCACGTGGTTCAGCGGCGGGATCGGATGGGACGTCGAGAACCGGGGCGTGGAGCCCGACATCGAAGTACTCTTCCCGCCGCACGCGTATGCCGCCGGAACTGATCCGCAGCTTGAATACGGCATTGGCGCGCTCAAGGAGATGGTCCAGGAACTGCCCACGGACCGGCCACCACTGCGTGAGGGCTACCGAAAGCTCCGGCCGCAGCCGCTGCCCGCACGCCCACAAAAGGGTTAGAGACCCGATCCGGGTACAGACGATCCGGGCATGAAAGAGCCCCGCCGCTTCCCAGAGAAGTGACGGGGCTCTTCCATGCGTTCAAGGTGGTGCTGCCCGGCACGCGGTGTGTGTTAGGACGCGAGTGTGGCATCCAGCGTGATCTCGATGCTGGCCAGCGCGCCCGAAACGGGGCAACCGGTCTTCGCATCTTCGGAGATGCGGCGGAAGTCCTCTTCAGACAGGCCGGGCACCTTAGCGGTCATGGTCAGGTGGCTGCCGGTGATGCCCGTACCGGGAACGAAGGTCACATCAGCCTTGGTGTTCACTTCTTCAGCGGTAAATCCTTCACCTGCCAGCGCGTGGCTGAAGGCCATGGAAAAGCATGCGGAGTGGGCAGCGGCAATCAGTTCTTCGGGGCTCGTCTTGCCGCCGGACTGTTCGGTACGTGCCTTCCACGTGACATCGAACGTGCCCAGGCCTGAGCTGTCCAGCGTTGTGTTGCCGGCGCCTTCGATCAGGGTGCCGTTCCAAACCGTGTGTGCGGTGCGTGTTGCTGCCATGTCCACTCCTTGGGGTCGTTGTGAGTCGGCAACCAGCCTTCGGCAGGTGCCACCGGTTTCCATCCTAGGGATTTGCCGGCAGGACCGCACGGCCATTCTGCTGTCAGTGGATTGTGACCCCTAGACTGGCGAAATGGAGACAAAAGAACAGACACCTGCCAAGCCCGGCCGCGGCCCCAGGATTGCGTCCATCATGGTCAATGCGCTGGACGCCGCACAATTGTCAGCCTTCTGGTCGGAGCTGCTGGACACGCCGGTATCCGCTGAGCACGAAGGTTTCATCTGGCTGCGGCCCTCAGAACCCGGTGCACCCCAATTGGCGTTTCAGCAGGTCGCGGTGCCTACTGAAGGGCGGCGCCGATTGCACTTGGACCTGCACGACGCCGACCCTGCAGCACTCCGGCGCAAGGCCGAGTTGCTGGGAGCTGCTTTCGTGGAGGGGTACGACGTTGCGGACTTCCATTGGGATGTCATGCGGGATCCCGAAGGCAACGAATTCTGCATCGCCCAGGAGTGATGGGGCGCCCGCAGCAGATGGGTGAAGCATCAATGTAAAAGCAGCAGCCGTCCGCGATGCATGGATGCACAGCGGACGGCTGCCTGATTTCACGAAGGAGTCAGTGACGGTAATGGACTAGTTCCACAGCGTGGCAATCGCAATGTTCACCAAGGCCAAGCCACCCACACCGTGGGCCAGCCCTGTGGAGACAGGCTCGCCTTTCTTGACCCTGCGTGAACCGATGACGGCAAGGACGGCCACGGCCACGCCAATGGCGAACTTGACGCCGAGCTTGAAGTAGTTGGGATCTGCATCCGGCAGCAGGGGGAACAGGCCCATCATGGCGATGCCCGTCAGGAGCTGCAGGAAGGCGCCGTCGCGCTGGCGCGGGTGGACAGTTGGCTCCTTGATGGTGGCAATCCAGTAGCCCACAATCATGGCTGCGCCGACGATGTGCAAGAACACCAGGATGCTGAAGAGAATACTCATGGACCCAGCCTATCCAGTCGTTCTACGAGCCGTAGCAAAGCCACGCGCACGCGGACAAAGCAAAGGGGCAGGTGACCGGATTTCCGGTCACCTGCCCCTTTTCGCTGTCAATCGGCGACTATTGGCTCCAGGGTCTAGAGACCCAGGTCGGCTTCGAAGGCACCTTCCTCAAGGCGGGCCTTGAGTGTCTGCAGGAAGCGGCCGGCGTCGGCGCCGTCCACCAAGCGGTGGTCGTACGTCAGGGACAGGTACATCATGGAGCGGATGGCGATCGAGTCATCGCCGTTTTCGTCGGCAACCACTACGGCGCGCTTCACGATGGCGCCGGTACCGAGGATGCCCACCTGCGGCTGGTTGATGATCGGGGTGTCGAACAGTGCGCCAACGGAACCGATGTTGGTGATGCTGAACGTACCTCCGGACAGTTCGTCCGGGCCGATCTTGCCATCGCGGGTGCGGCCTGCGACGTCGGCGATCTTGCCAGCGAGACCTGCAAGGTTCAGGTTGCCGGCGTCAGAGATCACCGGAACCAGAAGGCCCTTGTCGGTGTCGACGGCGATCGCCAGGTGCTCAGCGTTGTGGTACGTGATTTCCTGCTTGGATTCGTCGTAAGCAGCGTTCAGCTTGGGGTGCTGCTTCAGGGCTTCGGCTACAGCCTTGGCAATGAATGGCAGGAAGGTGAGCTTGACGCCGTTCTGGGCCTGGAAGGAGTTCTTGGCCTTGAGGCGCAACTTGGCGATCTTGGTCATATCGACCTCGTGCACCTGCGTCAGCTGGGTGGAAACCTCAAGGGACTCGCGCATGCGGCGGGCGATGACCTGGCGAATACGCGGGGCCTTCTCCGTGGTGCCGCGCAGCGACGACGCAACCACCGGAGCGGCAGCCTTGGCAGCGGGGGCTGCGGCAGGGGCCGATGCTGCGGGAGCTGCGGCGGCCTGCTTGGCTTCAGCGGCTGCAAGGACGTCCTGCTTGCGGATGCGGCCACCGACGCCGGTGCCGGAGACAGAGGCGATGTCGACGCCGTGCTGGTTGGCGAGCTTGCGGACCAGGGGAGTGACGTAGCCGGATTCCGAAGAACCTTCTGCTGCGGAAGCTGTCGGGGCCGGAGCAGCGGCAGGAGCGGGTGCGGCGGCAGGAGCGGGAGCTGCAGGTGCCGGAGCAGCGGCGGGTGCCGGAGCCGCGGGTGCCGCAGCAGCCTGAGCCGGAGCAGCAGCGGGGGCCGGAGCAGCAGCGGGGGCCGGTGCTGCAGCGGGCGCTGCGGGTGCCTTGGCGGCGGGTGCGGGAGCAGCGCCGGAACCAATGACGGCCAGGACCGAGCCAACTTCGGCTGTCTCATCCTCGCTGACGCGGATTTCCTGCAGGGTGCCTGCCACCGGTGACGGGATTTCGGTGTCAACCTTGTCGGTGGAAACCTCAAGGAGTGGCTCGTCCACCTCGACGGTGTCGCCCACGGCCTTAAGCCATCGGGTGACGGTGCCTTCGGTGACGCTCTCGCCCAGTGCGGGGAGGGTTACTTCGTGGCCTTCGCCTCCGGAGGCCGCGGGGGCCTCTGCGGCAGGTGCTTCCTCTGCTGCGGGAGCTTCCTCGGCCGGTGCAGCCTGCCCGGCGGGCGCAGCGGGTGCTTCCTCAGCCGGCGCAGCTTCGGCAGCAGGAGCACCTGAGCCGGAGCCGTCGCCGATGCGGACCAAGGGGGCGCCAACTTCAGCCGTCTCGTCTTCAGCGACGAGGATTTCTTCGATGACGCCTGAGATCGGAGAAGGGATTTCGGTGTCTACTTTGTCGGTTGAAACCTCGAGCAGCGGCTCGTCGATCTCTACCCGGTCACCAACCTGCTTGAGCCAGCGGGTGACGGTTCCTTCGGTGACACTCTCACCGAGGGCGGGCAAGTTAACGGATTCAGACATGTCGTCCCCGTTCTCCTTATTGATCTTTGTGCGGATGAATTCTGCTGGTCCGGGCCGGGTGCATCCGGCAGATTCCGCTGCATGCACCCGACCCGTTTGTCTTGGGTAAAGACTTAGCCGTGGAGCGGCTTGCCCGCGAGGGCGAGGTGGGCTTCGCCCAGTGCTTCGTTCTGGGTGGGGTGGGCGTGGACCAACTGGGCCACATCCTCCGGGTAGGCTTCCCAGTTCACGATCAGCTGGGCCTCACCGATCTGCTCACCGATACGGGAGCCGATCATGTGAATGCCCACCACGGGGCCATCCTTCTGGCGAACGAGTTTGACGATGCCACCGGTACCGAGGATGGAGCTCTTACCGTTTCCGGCGAGGTTGTATTCCTGGGTCTGCACCTGATCGTCGCCGAACTTCTCCTTGGCGGCCTTTTCGGTGTAGCCGACGGTGGCGATTTCAGGCTCGCAGTAGGTGACCTTGGGGATGTTGATGTCTTCGACGATTGCCGGGTTCAGGCCGGCGATCTCCTCGGCGACGAAAATACCCTGCTGGTAGCCGCGGTGTGCCAGCTGCACGCCCGGAACGATGTCGCCCACGGCGTAGATGTTGCCGACACCGGTGTGGAGGCGTTCATTGGTGATGACGAATCCGCGGTCAATGGTGATGCCGGCTTCTTCGTAGCCCAGGTTGGCGGTCACAGGACCGCGCCCGACGGCTACGAGCAGGAGGTCGGCTTCGAAGGTCTGGCCGTCCACCAAGGTGACCTTGACGCCGTCGTCGTTCTGCTCGACGCCCTGGAAGAAGATACCGGTGGTGAACTTAATGCCGCGCTTCTTGAAGGCACGCTCGAGGTTCTTGACGATCGAGGCGTCCTCGTTCGGAACCAAGGAGGGGAGGCCTTCGATGATGGTGACGTCCACGCCGAAGGACTTCCAGACGGAAGCGAACTCGACGCCGATGACGCCGCCGCCAAGGACGATGGCGCTCTTGGGGATGTAGTCCATGGTCAGGGCCTGGTCGGAGGTGATGACCTTCCCACCGATTTCCAGGCCGGGCAGGGAGCGGGAGTAGGAACCCGTGGCAAGGACGATGTTCTTGCCCGTGTAGGGGGTGCCGTTGACAACTACCGTGTTGTTGCCCTGGAGCTTGCCCTCACCTTCGATGACGGTGATGCCCTTGGACTTGATGAGTCCCTGGAGGCCCTTGTACTTGCCGGCAATGATGCCGTCCTTGTACGCGTTCACGGCCGGCATGTCGATGCTGTCCAGCGTGACGTTCACGCCATACTTGGCGGAATCGCGTGCATGGTCGGCCAGTTCTGCCGAGTGCAGGAGTGCCTTGGTGGGGATACAACCGTTGTGCAGGCAGGTCCCGCCGAGCTTTGCCTTTTCCACAAGGCCAACGGTGAACCCAAGCTGTACGGCCCGCAGGGCAGTGGCGTAGCCGCCGCTGCCGCCACCGAGTACCAGGATGTCGAATTCTTGCGCAGTTGCCTGATCGGCCACTAAAACGCTCCCTCGCGTGAATGATGACACGGGACTGCGTGCCATCTGGTCTTTGGAACTTGTTCTGCCGTGATTATGCCAGCACCTAAGTTCTCTTGCATTTGTGACTATCGAGTTCACCTTAGCGAACCACCTACCCATGCTCCACCCTCGGCGGGCGTTTTGTGGAGCGCTTGTGTCGAGACTCACGTTCACTTGTGACACAGCGCTACACGCCGCATAATTCCGGGGTTATGCGGGCTCCTGAGGGGTGTCCGCAGGAGCCCGCACGGGCCGGAAGGGCTGGGGGTGCCGCTTAGGCGGAAACTGCCAGCAGGTCCTCGGCATAGGCAACCAGGGTACGGACAGTGCATCCGGTTCCCTGCTTGGGGGTGTAGCCGTAAGGGCTGCCGTTGTTGAACGAAGGTCCCGCAATGTCGACGTGGGCCCACGGGATCTGCTCGCCGTTGCCGTTTTTGCCCACGAATTCACGCAGGAAGACTGCAGCGGTCATCATGCCGCCGTTGCGCTCACCGATGTTGGCGATGTCCGCCACCTGGGAATCGAGGCTCGGGCGCAGCTCCTCGGGCAGCGGCATCGGCCAGACGAGCTCGCCTGCCCGGTCGGCTGCAGACTTCAGGGCTGCAGTGACGGAATCGGAGCCCATGACGCCGGCCGTCCGCAGTCCCAGCGCGATCAGCTGCGCCCCGGTCAGCGTGGCGACGTCAATGATGGCGTCCGGCTTCTCCAAGCTGGCAGCGACGAGTCCGTCGGCCATGACCAAGCGCCCTTCGGCGTCGGTGTTGAGGACCTCCACGGTCTTGCCGCCGTAGATAGTGAAGACGTCGGCGGGCCGCGCTGCGGCGCCCGAAGGCATGTTCTCCGCGATGCAGAGCCACGCGGTCGCCTTGATGGGCAAGCCCAGTGAAGCGATGGCCAGGACGGTGTTAAGGACGACGGCGGCGCCCGCCATGTCGCTCTTCATGTCACCCATGCCGAGGGCCGGCTTGATGGAAATGCCGCCGGTGTCAAAGGTGATCCCCTTGCCAACCAGGGCAATCTTCCTGGTGGCCTTGGCTGGAGCATATTCGACCTTGACCAGGCGCGGCTGGCGGGTGGAACCCTTGCCAACGCCGAGGATGCCGCCGAAGCCTTCCTTTTCCAAGCGCTTCTCATCCCACACCGTCACCTTGACCGGAAGGCCCTTGGAAAGTTCCTTGGCTGACTCGGCGAACGATTCGGGGTACAGATGGCTCGGGGGCTGGTTGACCAGGGTGCGGGTGGCATTCACGGCACGGGCCACGACCACGGCCCGGTCCAGGGCCGGCTGTGCTTCCTTGGGGTCGACATCCGAGAAAATCAGGGCTTTGGCTACCGGGGCCTTCAGGCCATCTTTGCTGGATCGGTGTTCCGTGTAGGAATAAGCGCCCAAGGCGGCACCTTCGGCAACGGCGGCGACGTCGGCCGCTGTCGTCGTCGGGAAGGCCAAGGTGACTGAGGCAACGCCGGCCAGTTGTCGGACGGCTGATCCGGCGGCGCGCCGAAGCGCCTCTTCGGCAAGGCTGCCTGAAGCGGACAGTTTCCCTACCCCGGCCAGGACCAGAATTTCCGAGCCAGTCTCGGGCAAGCCGGGAAGCCGGTGCGCCTGATCGACGGCGCCGGTGATTCCCAGCAGCTTGAGGGAGCCCTCAATGGATTCGGCGGCTTTGGCGCTCAAGGGGTTGGGGAGCAGCACCGGCCCCTCCGTGCCCTGCGCAACTCCAATCACCAGCGCGTCGCTGGGGGACTTTTTCAGGTCCTTGGCGATGATGCCCAGGATGATGTCAGTAGTCTTGACCACGAGGATGTTGCCTCACTTCTCTCTGCATTGCATGGCGGGGCCGCATGTTTGGCGGCCTGCCCCGGTACGCGCCCGACGTCCTCTGCGACGGCGGCCTTGGTCTTCGGGCCCGGCGTCGCAACAGGACGCCGGCCCGTTTTGATCGTAGTCTCTTGGGCGCTGCGGACAGCAATTAAATGAGAGCTGCGGCACATCCGGGGCAGGAATGCCCGTTGGAGGTACATCGTTGTAAGGATTAATAGAATCCCGCAGCCCGGTCCTGACGCCCCGATGGTGCCATGTGGCCGGTGCCCCGGGACCTTCCCTTACTTTGTCATTGCGAAAGGAACATGCCGTGTTTGAACGGATATCCGGCTCCCTCCTGGACCCCGAGGCGCTGTACGCGCGCAACATCGAGACCTTCCACAGCCCGGAGCTGCGCGGGCTGAACATGGTCATGGGATTTACGGGTTTTGCCGATGCGGGCCATGTGGTCCGTCAGATCAACGCGGAATTGCTCGAAGAACTGGACGCCCAGGTGGTAGCCATGTTCGATGCCGACCAACTGATCGACTACCGTTCGCGCCGCCCGCACATCAGTTTCGTGGAAGACCATGTCCAGGACTACCAGGCGCCCAAGCTTGGCCTTTACAAGCTGGAGGACGGGCTGGGGCAACCGTTCCTGCTGCTGGCAGGCTTCGAACCGGATCTGCAGTGGGAGCGGTTCTCGCGGGCCGTCGTCGGGATTGTTGAAGAACTGGACGTGAACCTGGTGACCTGGATTCATTCCATCCCCATGCCCGTCCCGCATACGCGGCCAGTGGGCGTAACTGTCCACGGAAACCGTCCGGACCTCATTGAGGGCATCTCGAGCTGGAAGCCCACTGTGGAGGTTCCCGCGGCCATAGGCCACATCCTCGAGCTCCGGCTCACGGAAGCCGAACGCAACGTTGCAGGCTATGTGATCCATGTGCCGCACTACCTTTCCGAAGCGGAGTACCCGCCGGCTGCCGTAGCAGGACTGGAATACCTGGGGGCGGCAACCTCCCTGATGCTGCCCACGGACCGGCTGCGCGAAGCCGGCCGGGAGGTGGGGCGCCAAATCGCCGAGCAAATCGAAGCATCGGAAGAAGTCCAAGCGGTCGTCAGCAATCTTGAGACGCGCTACGACGAGAAATCCGAAGGAGTCGTCCGGCGCTCGCTGCTTGCCGATGAGAATGATGAACTGCCCAATGCAGAGGACATCGGTGCTGCTGTAGAGGCGTATCTGGCACGCAAGGACTCGCCTCAATAAATCATCTTTCAGGAGACGACAGGCATAATTGAGGGGTGAATGCACCCCGCGCCTGGCTCATCTGGACGATCGGCGTGTTCGCCTACCTGGTCGCCGTGGCGCAACGGACCTCGTTCGGTGTCGCTGGCCTTGAGGCCACTGAGCGTTTCCACGCCAGTGCTGCTGCCATCTCCTTTTTCACCGTGCTCCAGCTCCTGGTGTATGCCGGGCTCCAAATACCTGTCGGTGTTTTGGTGGACAGGTTCGGCTCGCGGGCGATGATCGCCGGGGGAGCGGTTCTGATGGGGCTGGGCCAGGTTCAGCTGGCCTTTGCGGACAGTGTTCCCGGAGGCGTGCTGGGGCGGGTCCTGGTGGGTGCCGGCGATGCCATGACCTTCATCTCGGTGATCCGGCTGGTTCCGTTGTGGTTCGCACCGGCCAAGGTTCCCTTGGTCACCCAACTCACGGGGATGTGTGGGCAACTGGGGCAGCTCTTCAGCGTGGTTCCGTTTGCGCTTCTTCTTCACTCTGGCGGATGGACTCCCGCATTCCTGACCTTGGCCGCGATGTCCGTTTTGGCCGTGGTCCTGGTTCTTGCACTCTTGCGGGACGCACCTCCCGGGCATCCACCCAAGGAAACCGGACAAGGCCTTCGAGCCACCGGGGTGTCTCTCTCGCGTGCTTGGAAACAACCGGGAACCCGTCTGGGTTTGTGGAGCCACTTTACGGTGCAGTTCAGCGGAAACCTGTTCGCCATGACCTGGGGCTACCCGTTCCTGCTGTCGGCACAAGGCCTCGATGCCGGAACGGTGTCAGCCTTGATGGCGCTGTTCGTGGCGACCGCCATCATCGCCGGTCCTGGTTTTGGCCGCTTCGTATCGAAGCATCCCATGCGACGGTCCGCGATGGTCCTCCTGATCACCCTGGCCACTGCCTTGGCATGGGCCGCCGTGCTCCTTCTTCCGGACCGCGCTCCGCTGTGGATGCTGGTGATCCTGGTGGTCGTGCTGGCGGTGGGCGGACCAGGTTCCATGATTGGCTTCGACTTCGCCCGGACGTTCAATCCCTCGCACCGCATCGGCACGGCCACCGGCATTGTGAATGTTGGCGGTTTCATTGCGGCTCTTGTTGCGATCTACCTCATCGGCGTGGTTTTGGACCTTTTGAACGCCAGCGGTTTCTCAGGCGGTGACCTGTATGGCCTGGCACCCTTCCGCATCGCCCTGAGCGTTCAATTCATCCTCCTTGGCCTCGGTACCGTCCTGATTCTGGTGACCCGGCGGAAGGTCAGGCGGCAGATGGCTGCACAAGGTATCCATGTGCCGCCGCTGGTGGCGACCCTCGCCAAGCAGCGTCGCGAGCGAATAGAACGGCGGAGGGCTGCCCGTTCCGCCGCAACGGGGGACCGGGAGGGCTGAAGGTAGTTCTCCTGTGGGGCTGTTCTGCGCGGCTTTTCCACATACGGGGCATGGGACCTGTCCCCTGTGGCCGGACCTGCGCAGGCTGGAGGCATGACTACCAAGAGAACGCTCAGCATCCACCAACCCGAAGACATTCTCGGCTACATCCCGCACCTCCTGGGTTATTGGCCGGAGGACAGCTTGGTTGCCATCACCATGCAGGGGAAAGTGCTGGGCGCTACGCTTCGCGTGGATCTGCCGGCCGGGCGTTCACCCGGCGCGCTTGCCTGTTTCGCAGACCAGATCCGCAGCTATCTGGTGGCTGACGAAGACGCCAATGGCGTGGTGCTGGCGGTCTACACTGATGCCGGCTGGACCGATGGCACTGTCCTCCCGCAGACGATGCCACTGATTGAGGCCTTGCAGCAAAGCCTTGACCCGGTGGACTTGTCCGTGCGGGACGCCTGGCTGATCGGCTCCGAGTATTGGCGCAGTGCCTTTTGCACGAACGAAAGCTGCTGCCCGGACCCCGGGCTTCCTGTCGCCCGCATTAAAGACAGCAGGTTGAGTGCTGAGCTCGTGTACATGGGGAGCACGGTCGGTCCGTCCCCCAGGAGCGGACCGGGTGCTTCTCCACTCGTCAGGTCCGGACCGCTTGATCCGTTGGTCCTTGAAGCAGAGTCCAGATATGGGGAGCGCATCCTCGGCAGGTGGCGAAGCGAACGCTGCCTCGAATCCGTCCTGGCGGTTTGGCAGCACGTCATCGTCAGGGTTGGACATGGCTCACCACTGGAGACGGGGGCCGATGCGGAACTCCTTGGATTCCTTCGAACGACGCTGAAAGTCCCGGCGTGGCGGGATGCTGTGTTGGTGATGGCGGCGGCCGGCATCGACTCCGCAACATCCGGTGCTGAAGCCTTCGGGCTCTTCGACCACGACGACTCCGGGGACGACCGGCTCTTCGATGAAGCTCCGCCTTTCGCAGCCGGCGAACATCGCGTACCGGCTCCGGGAGCTCAGTGGCCCAGCGCGGCGTCTGGTACGGGTGAGCCCGGGGACGTATTCACCTATGGCGATGTCCTGCTGGGCATGCAACCGGACAGGCCACAATGGAGCACCATCGACGGATTGCACCGGGTCCTCGCAGGGCTATGTGTTGAAGACGAAACGGGGGAAGTGGCCGCAGCGGTATTCACGCTCCAAGGCTGGATTTCATGGTGCAAGGGGAGCGGTTCCATCGCCCACGCCTGCCTTCTCGCAGCTGAGGCTGCCAGACCGGGCTACCGCTTGGCCGAACTCCTGATGGAAATCCTTGGCCAAGGCGCCGTTTGTGCTTGGGCGCGGAGCTCCCGTTCCGCGTGGCGTGGGTCCCGGGAAGCGCATGCGTAGGGCGCGGCCATGCGACCAACGGAATTCATCAGGCGTGCGATTCGCAAAACCGTGAGACAATGGATGCCGAGACCCGGTTGGGTCCGCGTTTGAATGCCTGAATTGGCCCGTTAATCGGGAACAATCCAGTGTCGTCGGGAGTTCTATCTACAGACTCTGCAGACGGCGATTGCATTTGAAATTGATCGCGGACTTGACAGGGTCATAGTGGTGTTGCCCGTATGGTGATTCCACAGACCGCCGCTAGAAAGGTTTTCTGTGACTCCGTCTTCCGTCGAGAAGGAACCCGCCGCCCAGGCCGAACTGTCCGCTGAGGAAAAGAAGGCGGCCACATCGGCAAAGCGCGCAGCGACACGTGCTGCCAACAAGGCCTCAGAGGGAGACTCTGACAAGCCGGCACCCAAGAAGCGTGGACCCAAGCCCGGCGCGAAGGCCGCCGCTGAAGCCGCGAACAAGTCCTCAGGGTCGGACGCCGAGGACGCCAATGCCGAGGACGAGGACTTTGACCCCGCCGCAGCGGAGGAAGTCGAAGTCGGAGAAGATGACACTGAGGAAGGCGCGGCTGCTGCCAAGGATAAGGCTGCTCCGTCCGGTTCGGGATTCGTCTACTCGGATGCCGACGACGATGACGCCCCGGTCCAGCAGGTCATGTCCGCGGGCGCAACTGCTGACCCCGTCAAGGACTACCTGAAGCAAATCGGCAAGGTTGCCCTGCTGAACGCCGAGCAGGAAGTCGACCTTGCGCTCCGCATTGAAGCCGGCCTCTTTGCCGAGGAAAAAATCAACGCCGACGACGGATCCATGGATCCCAAGCTCAAGCGTGAACTTGAGTTCGTCATCCACGACGGAAAACGCGCCAAGAACCACCTGCTCGAGGCCAACCTCCGCCTGGTTGTCTCGTTGGCCAAGCGCTACACAGGCCGTGGCATGCTCTTCCTGGACCTGATCCAGGAGGGAAACCTGGGCCTCATCCGCGCAGTGGAGAAGTTCGACTACACCAAGGGCTTCAAGTTCTCCACGTACGCCACCTGGTGGATCCGTCAGGCCATTACCCGCGCCATGGCCGATCAGGCCCGCACCATCCGTATCCCGGTGCACATGGTGGAAGTCATCAACAAGCTGGCACGTGTACAGCGCCAGATGCTTCAGGACCTTGGCCGCGAACCTACGCCGGAAGAGCTGGCGTTGGAGCTGGACATGACCCCTGAAAAGGTCGTCGAGGTCCAGAAGTACGGACGCGAGCCGATTTCCCTCCACACCCCGCTGGGTGAGGATGGGGACTCCGAGTTCGGTGACCTGATTGAGGACTCGGAAGCAGTGGTTCCCGCCGACGCAGTCAGCTTCACGCTCCTGCAGGAGCAGCTGCATTCGGTACTGGACACCCTGTCCGAACGCGAAGCCGGTGTTGTGGCCATGCGCTTCGGCCTGACCGATGGCCAGCCGAAGACTTTAGACGAAATCGGCAAGGTTTACGGAGTGACGCGTGAGCGCATCCGCCAGATTGAATCGAAGACCATGTCCAAGCTGCGGCACCCGTCCCGCTCGCAGGTCCTCCGGGATTACCTGGACTAAGCCTTCCCAAGCGACACAACGGCCCAGTCGGACTTCCGGCTGGGCCGTTTTTGGCTGCTGGCCCGCTGACGGACCAGGACAGGTGGCTGCACCTCTCCGGGTAAAGCGCAAGCAAAAAGGCTCCTCCCGGTCGGGAGAAGCCTTCTTGTTGTTCAACACGTCATGTGCCCACCGGGTTTCTTCCGGTTGAGCGGATACGGCTGCTCAGTCGACAGGGTGTCTAGTCGACAGGGCTTTTAGTCGACGGGGACGGGTGCCTTCTCGTTGAGGCGCTCGGTCTCATCGTGCCAGTCGGAAGACATGGGCCGAAGCGTAGCTTCAACTGCACGTGCGTGGTGGCCGCAGAAGAGCAGCTCACCACCGGAGGACTCGAGTACAACGCGGACATACGCTTGGGCTCCGCAACGATCGCACCGGTCAGCTGCGTTAAGTGTGCGGTCGGCAACTGCTGTTGTCATGTCGGCCTCCTTAGTAGTTCTGTACATCCATATAACCAGCATTCGATGCAGATCCATGGCAAGGATGGGTCACTTTCGCTGTCCGCGTATCACATGTGCGTAACGTAACCATGCAGGTTGGGCTCTGCCGGGAGTGGCAACCGGTGCCGGCGGACCGCCGGGGCTAGCCTAGTATGGGCAGTGTTTGCCTTGCATTACCAGCAAAATTACGGCTGGGTAGCACCCCGAGATATACCCTGAAGGAGCACACCGCGAGTGGCACCGAGTTCTGAATACAACGCCCGGCACCTGTCTGTCCTTGAAGGCCTGGAAGCCGTCCGGAAACGCCCGGGCATGTACATCGGTTCCACCGACTCCCGTGGCCTCATGCACTGCCTGTGGGAAATCATCGACAACGCCGTTGATGAAGCGTTGGCGGGCTTCGGCCATGACATCAAGGTGATCCTGCACGCCGACAACTCGGTGGAAATCCATGATGATGGCCGTGGTATCCCCGTGGATGTCGAACCCAAGACGGGCTTGTCCGGCGTCGAGGTGGTTTTCACCAAGCTGCACGCAGGCGGCAAGTTCGGCGGCGGTTCCTATACGGCCTCGGGCGGTTTGCATGGTGTTGGCGCTTCGGTGGTCAATGCTTTGTCGAGCCGTCTGGATGTCCAGGTGGACCGCGGCAGCAAGACGTACCAAATGTCGTTCCGCCGGGGTGAACCCGGGCGGTTCGTTGACTCGGGTTCCAAGCCTGGGCCGGATGCTCCTTTCGAGCCGTTCGTCGAGAAGTCCGTGCTGGATGTCGTGGGCAAGGCGAAGCGTGGTGTGACGGGTACCCGGGTGCGCTACTGGGCTGACCGCCAGATTTTCACGCCTGACGCGAAGTTCTCGTATGACGACCTCGCCTCCAGGGCGCGCCAGACTTCCTTCCTTGTACCCGGCCTCAAGATCACCATCCGCGACGAACGCAAGCTTGCCGGAACTCCAGGCGAGCACGGTGCGCATGAAGAGGTATTCCACCACGACGGCGGCATCTCGGAGTTTGTTGAATTCCTGGCGGCGGACGCTGGAGTGACCGATGTCTGGAGGCTGCACGGTTCCGGTAAGTTCAAGGAAACCGTCCCCGTCCTTGACGAGAACGGGCACAGCAAGATTGCTGAAGTTGAACGCGATTGTGAGGTGGACATCGCGCTCCGCTGGGGTATCGGCTACGAGACCACCATGCGCAGCTTCGTCAACATCATCGCAACGCCCAAGGGCGGTACCCACCAGTCCGGTTTTGAGGCTGCCCTGCTGAAGACCTTCCGCAAGGCTGTGGAGACGAACGCCCGGAAGCTCAAAGCGGGCAACGACAAAGTCGAGAAGGACGATATCCTTGCCGGACTTACGGCTGTCCTGACAGTACGGCTTGCGGAGCCGCAGTTCGAGGGTCAGACCAAGGAGATTCTGGGCACCTCGGCGGTGCGGGCCATTGTGGCCAAGGTGGTGGAAAAGGAAATCACTGCACGGTTGGGTTCAGCCAATCGAAACGACAAGGCCCAGTCGGCGCTGCTGCTGGAAAAGATGGTCAGCGAGATGAAGTCGCGCATCTCCGCGCGGGTTCATAAGGAAACCCAACGCCGAAAGAATGCGTTGGAAACCTCCTCGATGCCCACCAAGCTGGCTGACTGCCGCACGGACGATGTAGCCCGCTCGGAGCTGTTCATCGTCGAGGGTGACTCCGCGCTCGGCACGGCCAAGCTTGCCCGCTCGTCCGATTTCCAGGCCCTGCTGCCGATCCGCGGAAAGATCCTGAATGTCCAAAAGGCTTCCGTTGGCGACATGCTTTCCAACGCCGAGTGCGCAGCGCTGATCCAGGTGGTTGGTGCAGGCTCGGGCCGGAGCTTCGATATTGACGCGGCCCGGTATGGCAAGGTCATCCTGATGACCGACGCCGACGTGGATGGCGCGCACATCCGCACCCTGTTGCTCACTCTGTTTTTCCGCTACATGCGGCCCATGGTGGAGGCTGGCCGCGTGTTTGCGGCTGTTCCACCCTTGCACCGGGTGGAGGTCATCAACCCCGGCCAAAAGGCCAACGAAATGATCTACACGTACTCGGAGGCCGAACTCCACGTCCTCCTTGCCAACCTTGCCAAGGAAGGCAAGCGCTATAAGGAGCCCATCCAGCGCTACAAGGGCTTGGGTGAGATGGACGCCCAGCAACTGGCCGAGACCACCATGGACCCACGGCACCGGACCTTGCGGAAGGTGGGGATTGACAGTGCCCAGCGCGCTGAGGAAGTCTTCGACCTCCTGATGGGTTCGGACGTTGCGCCGCGCAAGGAGTTCATCATCGCCGGTGCTGCCACGCTGGACCGGGAGCGCATCGACGCCTAGGTCTTTGTTGGGGGAACCGGATCGTCGTCAGGTTTCCGCGGTGTGCGGGATGCGGGGGCGGCGAACGCGGTAACCCCCACCAGCAAGGCCAAGGCTCCCAAACCCCAGGGAAGCCCGGCTGCTACGGCGACTCCGCCCACTAAGAGCGGACCGCCGGCATCGCCGAGTTCCCGTCCCAGTTCGGCCGACCCCATGGTTCGGCCCAGCCGCTCCGAGGGGGTTGAATCTGCCAGGTGCGCGAAGGCCAAGGGCGTGGAAACGCCGATTCCTGCGCCGATCAGGACGGCGGCCAGGTAGATCCAGGCCACTCCGGGCAGGAGCCCGGCCACCAGGGTGCCCACTGCGATGGTGAGCAAACCTGCCACCATGCCTGGCCTGTCGGCGATGATGCCTTGGTCCCGCAGCGTGCCGATGCGCGGTTGTATCAGCGACGACGTGAGGGCCAGCACCGTCACGACTGCCACGCTGCCCCCAGTGCCCAAGCCTTCGCGTGCTGCCAGCGCCGGAAGGAAGCCCACCGCAGCACCCAGTGCCCCGGTGGCTGCTGCAAGGACCAGGGTGGGGCCGAGGAATGATCTCTCAGTGCTCTGGCGCCATACATCCACAATGGTGTAGCGGGGGCGGGGCAGAGGGGCAAGGCATGGCACGGCCATCGCGGCCCATCCAGCCACAACAAGTCCCAGCCCGGACAAGACCGCGAACAGCAGGGTGAAGCCGCCGCTGATGATGGCAACGGCTCCCAGCAGTGGCCCTATCGCGTAGCCGAGTCCCTTCCACGAACCGTATCGCCCGAAATATCGTCCGGTGTACTTCCCTGAGAGCCGGGCCACACTTGCCGAGGACGCCGGAGAGAAAGCCGAAGCCGCCATGCCCTGTCCCAGTCGGGCGGCGGCGAGCATGGCGGGCTGATCGGCCCACAAGCCGACCAAGGATGCCGCGGAAAAGGCCAGCAGTCCGCCAACAATCACCGGCTTGGGTCCGATGCGGTCACTCAAGGCACCAAAAACTGGCTTGAGGAACACCTCAGCAATGTCGTAGAGAGCCAACAGGATGCCCAAAGCCAACAGGTTCAACCCGATGTCTGCGCTTTCGGCCCCCAGGCCGGCAGCTACGGCATGGGCGCCGAAGGCGGTGGTGAATCCCGCCGCGTAGAGGGGCCAGCGCTGGGTCGCTTGAGCCGGAGAGGACGCGGCATCGAGTAGTTCCACGCTCACAATGTAACAGCTGCTACATTCATGATTGTGATTGATGAGCGTTGGTTACTGATTCTTGTCCAGGTTCCTTCCCAGCCATCCCGGCACAGGGTGGCTGTCTGGCGGGAGTTGCGACGCATGGGGGCGGTCCCGTTGTCCCCCGGGACGTGGGTACTTCCCGCCCATCCGGCCTTTGACGTGGGGCTGCAGAAGGCAGAGTCGCTGGTAGCCAAAGGGGGTGGATCCTGGACGCTGGTGGACGCTGCGCCGCGAAACCAGGGTGCGGAGACTTTCCGCGCGGCCTTCGAAGCTGCGCGGCTGGAGGAGTGGGCGGAGTTCACGGCCGATTGCGGCAAGTTTGACCAGGAAATCGCGAAGGAAATTTCACGGGGCAAGTTCACTTTCGCGGAGCTGGAAGAAGAAGAGCAGAGCCTGGAGCGGTTGCGGCGCTGGTACCGGGAGTTGAAGTCGCGTGATGTCCTGCATCTGCCCCAGGCCGGGGAAGCGGCTGCGCAGATGGCTCGTTGCGCGGAGGCTTTGGAAGGCTACGCTTCCATGGTCTATGAAGCTACGCTCCCCGGGTAGCAGCACGCCCGGTCAACCTTCGAAGGCGCTGGATTTAGCCCAGCAGTCCGGGCACGATCAGCAGTGCGGTCGGTACTGCCAGCAGCAGGGCCGATGCCACAAGAACCAGGATGCGCAGGCCTTGGGTGAGCGGCGGCTGTGGCGACAGCAGGCGGCTGACGCGTGACGCCGTCGTGCGCGGGGAGTCCGCCCCTCCGGTGGCGCTCACAGCGTTTGCTTCCACCACCGCGCCGCCGGCGTTGAGTGACCCGGTTCCGATAGCTGGCTGGGAAGTTCCGCTGGCGACGATGGCGATGGCCTTGATCAAGGTGCCTTTGCTCTCGGTCCGCAGGGCGACGTCGTCGGCCAGCATCTCGATCAGTGAGTTCACCGCAGTCTGGGCCAGCCGGGTGGTGGGGAACCAGGGCAGGGCCTGGCGCCAGGCTGCGAAGGCCCACAGCAGGAGATCATGACGCTGGGACAGGTGTGCATTCTCGTGAATGAGGACCGCCCTGAGTTCGGCCGGCTCCAGGGCTGCCATCAGTCCATCGGAGAGGACCGTGACGGATCGGGCTCCGCCGGGCAGGCAGTAGGCAACGGGGGAGTCGTGGTTGATGACCACGGTGCCGGGGCCGTCGTCGGACGGTGATGCAAGCAAGGCCAACAATTCACGGTGGCGGCGGCGCTGGCGCTCGATCTTGTAGTAGGTCAGCAGCAGCGTGAAGACCAGATGCGCTGTCAACAATGCCGCGGCGGACAGGGCGAAAAGGTGCCAAAAACCCAGCGCAGTGGTGGGTTCGTTATTGAAAACCATGCCGGCCAGGCTCCTGAGCCCGGCGATGAGATTGTCGCCTATGGGCTCCAAGCCGTAGACCAGCATCGCCCCGATCATGGACAAACCACCCGCAAGGGCGATGGCCTGCCAAAGCACCATGGCAGTGAAGGGGGAGCGTGCCGGCCACTGGGCCCGGGACAGCAGGACCGGCACCGGCCATGCCAGAATCAATGCCAGGACCGCAAGCAGGTATGAGGTCCAGAACATAGTGGCTAATTGTAGCCGAGCAGTTTGCGCAGGGTAGCGGCTTCGCTTTCAGTGACGGAACCAATAAAGCGGGCCAGGACGGCCTCGCGGTCAGGAGCGGAGCCCAGGACCTCATGCATCAGTTCAGCGGTGTGGTCCGCGCGACTGGAAACAGCCTGGTAGCGGTGCGGACGAGTGCCGCGTTCACGCTCCACCAGCCCCTTCTTTTCCAGCCGTGACAAGACGGTCAGGACCGTCGTCACAGCGAGGTCCTTGCCTTGATGTCCCGCAGTGCCGTCTCCGGCCTCGGAATCCTGCGCCAGAAGATCGCGCAGGGTGTTGGCAGTTGCAGCCTCCTGGCCTGCCCAGAGCAGATCCATCACTGCCCGTTCCAGTTCCCCAAGACTTGCCATCGATTCTTCCCTACCTTCCGCTTCCCGGTGCAGGTTAACTGCAGTGGGAGCGATGATCCAACATTCCACGATAAATCTACCGCTTTTCAGACCTTCATTCTACGTGAGGTAGAACTATCGGCGCGCCGCGACCCGCAGTGGACCCTTGCGCGTGGGTTACGCCACTTGAAGAATGGGTTTCGTCGCCAGCCATTTGTTCTACACTGTGTAGAAGAGAAGTTTTCTACGAAACGTAGAAGTAACGTCATCGTACTTCGGTCCGCCGTACAAAGGACAGCCATGGACGCCTTGGAAATCGCACGCTGGCAATTCGGTATCACCACCGTCTACCACTTCATGATGGTGCCACTCACTATTGGCCTGGGCCTGGTGGTGGCCATCATGCAAACCATCTGGTACCGCACGGGCAAGCCCGAATACCTGCGGATGACGAAGTTCTGGGGAAAGCTGTTCCTCATCAACTTCATCATGGGCGTAGCTACGGGCATTGTGCAGGAGTTCCAATTCGGAATGGCGTGGAGCGAGTACAGCCGGTTCGTCGGCGACGTGTTCGGCGCGCCGCTCGCCCTCGAGGCCCTGCTGGCATTCTTTGTTGAATCGACGTTCCTGGGACTGTGGATCTTCGGTTGGAAGCAACTTAAACGCGGCGTGCACCTGGCCTGCCTGTGGATCGCCGTGATTGGCTCCGTCTTCTCCGCCTACTTCATCATCGTGGCGAACTCCTGGATGCAGCACCCCGTGGGCGTGGAGATGGTGGACGGCCGGCCCGTGATGACCGACGCCTGGGCCGTCTTCACCAACAACACAGCCCTGGTCGCCGTACCGCACACGCTGTTCGGTGCACTCGCCGTTGCCGGTGCATTCCTTCTGGGCATCGCCTGGTACCACCTGTGGCGGCGCCGGCATGACGGCATTGACGTGGTGGGCAAGGACGGCAAGCTGGTACCCGGCGAAGCCGCGATTCCCGGCCGGGACAAGTCCGACTACACCGTGTGGATGACCAGCCTGAGGATCGGCGCAGTAGTGGCCATGATCTCTTTCGCCGGAACCGCCATCACCGGGGACCTGCAGGGCAAGCTGATGTTCGAACAGCAGCCCATGAAGATGGCCGCCGCTGAGGCCGCCTGCCACGATGGCACGGGATTCTCGGTGTTGAGCGTCGGCAACCTGGGAGCCACCAACTGCGATGACATCGTTGCAGTCATCGAGGTGCCCGGCATTCTTTCCTTCCTGGCCAAGGGCGACTTCACCACCGAGGTCAAGGGCGTCAACAGCCTGCTGGGAGAGTACAAGGAAAAGTACGGCACCCACCTTCCGGACAACCCGCTGTACGGCGAGCGCGCCGGCCAGGAAATCCAGTACGTGCCCGTCATGGAAGTGACCTATTGGGGATTCCGCATGATGATCGGCTTCGGCGGGATAGCAGCCTTCGCCGCGCTCCTGGCGCTCTGGGTGACCCGCAAGGGCGTGGTACCCCGGTCGAAGTGGCTGATGCGCCTGGCCGTCTTCGGCATCCTCGCACCGTTCGGAGCCAACGCCGCGGGGTGGATCTTCACCGAAATGGGCCGGCAACCGTTCGTGGTGGCCCCCAACCCTGACATGAACGGTATCGACCAGGTGTTCATGTTCACTGCGGCGGCCGTATCGCCGGGGGTCAGTGCCGGCGAGCTCATGACCTCGCTGGTGGTCCTCACGGCCATCTACGCCGTACTGCTGGTGGTCGAAGTGAAGCTGCTGGTCAAGTACATCCGCGGTGGCGTGGCTTCGGCGATGCCGGAGCTGGCGCACCCCGCCACGGACAAGGACCACAGCGATAAGAACGACGCCGGGCCGGACAAATCCGGCGACGACGTCCTGGCATTCGCCTACTAGGAGCAGAGGAAACTGACAATGGAACTGTTGCCAACCATCTGGTTCGTGGCCATCGCGGTGCTATGGACGGGATATCTCTTCCTGGAGGGATTTGATCTCGGCGTCGGCATGCTGATGAAGCTGTTCGCCCGCAACAACACCGACCGTCGGGTGTTGCTGAACACCATCGGCCCCGTGTGGGACGGCAACGAGGTGTGGCTGCTCACCGCGGCCGGAGCCACCTTTGCCGCCTTCCCGCTCTGGTATGCCTCCCTGTTTTCGGCGCTCTACCTGCCGCTGCTCTGCGTCCTGGCGGCACTGATCTTCCGTGCCGTCGCGTTCGAATACCGCGGCAAGGTTGACTCGGAGCGCTGGCGGAACCGCTGGGACTGGGCCATCGCCGTCGGGTCCTTCGTAGCAGCTTTTGGTATCGGTGCAGCGTTGGCGCTGACCACCACGGGCCTTCCTTTGAACGCCAACGGAGACCGCAGCGGCGGCCCGATGTCGTGGTTCAGCGGCTACGCCCTGCTGGGCGGTTTCGGTGTCGTCGCCTTCGCCCTGGTGCATGCCCTGGCCTTCCTTGCCCTGAAGACCGACGGCGACGTGCGGCATCGTGCCCGTCGCTGGTTTGTGCGGCTGGTCCCCTGGGCGGTGCTGCCGATGTTCGGGTGGATGGTGTCAGTACAGTTCCTCAGCGGCGAGCCGTGGACCTGGGCGCTGGTGGCGGCCGCGGTAGTGGCCGTCGTCCTGGCCTGGACGTTGGCCCGGGCCGGATCCGAAGGGCGGGCTTTCAGTGCCTTGGGCGCGTTCATTGTGTGCGCCACAGCCTCGATCTTTGGGGCAGCATTTCCTGTGGTCATTCCTTCCACCCTTGATCCAGCGTTCAACCTGACCATCTCCAATGCTTCGTCGTCCGATTACACGCTGGGGCTCATGAGCATCGTGGCAGCCGTGGGACTGCCCTTGGTGATCGCCTACCAGTCCTGGACGTACTGGGTGTTCCGACGGCGTGTCAGCGCCACTCACATCCCCGAAGCGCACGGCTTCCTTCCGGCGATCGCTGCCAAGGTCTTGATCTCCAAGGACAGCCCGTCAACCACCACCCCAGCGGGAGACTAGCCGCCACATGAAACCCGTGTTCCCCTCCGGCCCTGCCACCCGATCCGCCCTCTACGCCATCGGGTTCATGTCCGCCCTCAAGGCACTGTCCCTGGTGCTTATGGCGCAGGCCATTGCCGGGATGTTGGCTGGTCTCGCCTCGGGAACGGGGGACTGGAACAGCGGTCTCATCTGGGGTGCCGTGGGAGCCGTCCTGAGGTCGCTGACGGTCTGGGGCCAAGGCGTCGCCTCCCGGCGTGCGGCCCTGGGTGTCAAGGAGGAACTGCGGGCGCAACTGCTGCGGCGCGCGCTGGCCGACGGCGGTTCGTCGAGGGTGGAAGGAATGAACGACGGCGGCCTGGCGATCCTGGCGACGCGGGGCTTGGACGCGCTGGACGACTACTACACCCAGTACCTGCCCGCCCTGGTCAACTGCGCCACCGTGCCGCTGCTGATTGGGGCCAGGATACTTTTTGCCGACTGGGTCAGTGCGGTGGTCATCGTCCTGACCGTCCCGCTGGTACCGCTGTTCATGGTCCTGATTGGCCGGCACACGGAGGACAACGTCAGGGATGCCCAGACGACCCTCCGTAAACTCTCCGGCCACATTCTTGAACTGGCCAAGGGCCTGCCGGTGCTGGTTGGCCTGGGCCGCGCCAGCGAACAGCGTGCAGCGTTGGAAGACATCTCCGAGCAGTACCGAAGCCGGACCATGGGCACCCTCCGTACGGCGTTCCTTTCCGCTTTGGCGCTCGAACTCATTGCCACCATCTCCGTCGCCGTGGTGGCCGTGTTCATCGGAGTCAGGCTCGTCGCAGGGGATATGGCGCTGGAAGCCGGCCTTTTGGCCCTCATCCTGGCCCCCGACTGCTACCTGCCACTGCGGGAGCTGGGCACGGCCCATCACGCCAGCGACGACGGCCGGGCCGCCCTGGAGACCACCAACGCAGTGCTCGAGGCACCCATCCACCAGCAGCTGCCGGACAGTGCCCCCACAGACAGTGCCCCCTCACGTACTGCACCGGCCGGCGTCGTCGTGACCGGGTTGTCGGTGACCTACCGCGGGAGGTCCGCGGCCGCCGTCGGGCCTGTTGGCTTCACCGCCCCGCAGGGCAGCATCACTGCCCTCGACGGCGATAGCGGCACCGGGAAGAGCACTGTCCTGGCCGTCCTTGCCGGACTGATCGGACCCGGACCGGACGCTGCCGTCACAGGAACCGTGACGGGAGCCGGGCAGGGAACAGTGGCCTGGGTGCCGCAACACCCCGTCATGGCAGCAGGGACAGTCCAGGAAGAGATCGAACTGTATCTTGACGGATACCGCGGCGCCCGCGCCGAGGCCGTCACACGCGTCCTGCTGCAGGCAAAAGCCGGGCACCTGGCAGGGAGGAACCCCGCCGAACTCAGTCCCGGCGAACTACGCCGCGTCGCGCTGGCCCGCGGACTCGCCAGGGTTGAAGCGGGCGCCACCGTCCTCCTGCTTGACGAGCCCACAGCCCATCTGGACGACTACTCGGCCAGTGTGGTCCGCAATGCCATCGAGTCGCTGCGAGGCGAGGTCACCGTGATCCTGGTGGCCCACGATGCCGGCACCCGCGCTCTCGCGGACCATCTGGTGCCCCTGGGAAGCAAGCGCACACTCCGGAGCAAGCACACGCCGATGGCCGCCGCTGTTCCTGCGGTGCGCGCCGGGGACGCAGCCTTCGCTGCAGAACGTGGTCCAGTGGCACCAGCGATCGACCCTGCCACCCAGCCCGTTCCGAAGACCGGAAGCCTGAAGCGCCTGCTGGGAATCCTGAAGCCCGTCCGGTGGAAGTTCGCCGCCGCCGGGATCGTGGCGGTCCTGGCTGCCCTGTTCGCCGTGGCACTGTCCGGTCTGTCCGGGTGGCTGATCATCAGGGCCAGCGAACAACCGCCCATCCTCTACCTGCTCGGCGCAATCGTGGGTGTCAGGTTCTTTGGCATCGGGCGGGCGGTACTGCGTTACTGCGAGCGGCTCCTGACCCACGATGCAGTATTTGCCGCCATGACCCGCCTTCGCGGGGCACTGTGGGCAACGTTGAGCCGCAGGGCACTGTCCCTCAGGCGCCTTCTGCAGGGAGGCAACATCCTCGGCTCAGTGGTCGATGACGTCGATACCCTCCGGGACCTCCTGCCCCGGGTTGCGCTGCCCCCCGTGACCGCGCTCGGGGTCGGAGCCGCGGCGATCATCACGACCGCCGTCGTCTTGCCCGCAGCACTGCCCGCCGTGGTGATTGCAAGTGTCATGGGACTGGCCGTTGCTCCACTCCTTGCCATGTTGGCCGACCGGAATGCGGCCAGGGCCGAACAACAGATGCGCTCTGTAGTGCTTCGCGGCGTCGCTGCAGCCCTGGACGCCAAAGCAGAACTGACGGCCAACGGGGTCGGCGGGCCGATCCTTCAGGACCTGCGGACCAAGGACCGCGCCGCCACCCTCTCGGCACAACGATCGGCCTGGGCGGAAGGTCTCGGTCAAGCCGTGATCGTCCTGGCGTGCTCCCTGACGGCCTTGTGGGCGGGAGTCCTCGGCGCTCCTTCAGTGGCCAACGGTTCTGTTCCCCCGGAGCTCGTAGCTGTGATCGTCCTGATGCAGCTCGCCCTGGTGGATGCTTTTGGTGGCATCGTCTCCGCGGTGCGCCAAGCTCCGGCGCTCGCTGCCGTCCTCGGACGGGTGGCAGCATCCGGTGCCTTGGATGCTCCCTCAACAGCGGATCTCCCCGAAGGGCCCGACGGCGGCCCCGGGCCGCTCCCGGATCGCGACGGGAAGGTGGGGCTTGAGTTGAGGGACGCCGCGGCTGCCTGGCCCGGGGGACCGAACGCCTTCTCAGGGATCACGGCCGAGGCGGGACCGGGCCGCTGGCTCGCCGTGACGGGACCTTCGGGTGCAGGAAAAACCACGCTGTTGTCCGTTTTGTTGGGCTTCCTGCCCCTCACCCAAGGAACAGTGGCGCTGACCGGAACGGCGGCGTGGTGCCCCCAGGAGGCGCACCTGTTCGACTCCACCATCCGCGGCAACCTCCTGCTGGCCCGTCCGGCCACGGCGAAGCCCACCGAAGCAGAGATGCACAAGGCCCTGGCCGACGTCGGACTTGATGCAGTGGTGGCGGCGTTGCCGGGCGGGCTCGACGCCAGGATCGGCCCCGGTGGCTCCTTCCTCAGTGGTGGCGAACGGCAGCGGCTTGCGATGGCTCGGACGCTCCTGACAGGTGCCTCCGTATTGTTGCTGGACGAGCCAACCGCCCACTTGGATGCCGGTTCTGCCCGGGAAATGATGGCCATCCTGCGGCAAGGCCTCAAGGACGTCACCGTCGTCCTGGTGACGCACAATCCTGACGACATCGATCCGGGAGATGCGCGGCTGGAACTGCCCGTTGGCCGAGTCGGTGCACCGCGAAGCTCCGGCGCGGCGGAACTGGTAGGGAAGCTTACTCCTCAGTAGCCTGTGTGCATGCCTTTCGACGCCGCGAGCCAGTCCCTGCCTGACACCAACGCCACCGGGCTCCACTGGCGGCCGGCCACTGCGGCGGACCTCGACAACTGGGCGGGACTGATTGCCCGGACGGCCGCCGTCGAACATCCCGTCTGGTACGAGAAGCGCGGGGACCTGGCCCACATCCTGGAGTCCAGCAAGAACCCGCCGCAGACCAGCACGCTGCTGGGCCTGGACTCCGACGGGGCAGCGCGCGCGTATGGGCGCATCGCCAAGAACCCCGAAGGAGACAAAGCCACCGGAATGGCCTGTGTGGACCCCGAATGGCAACAACGGGGCATCGGCTCCGCTGTCCTGGTCTGGCAGGAAGAGCAGGTGCGCGTGCGATTCCGGGCCGATGCCGTCGCCGGGCACACCACGGCACCGCCCCGGCTTCGTATCCAGACCGAAGAACAGCACGAGCATCAGGCGACCCTCCTGATGGGGCATGGCTACGGTGCGGTGCGGTGGTTCAATGAGATGCATCGGCCCTTGTCCGCGGAACTGCCAAGGGCGCCGCTGGGTGCAGGACTGGAACTGCGGACCCTGGACCCCACGCTGTTTGAGCCGGTGCGGCAAGCACATAACGACGCCTTCAGGGACCACTGGGGGAGTGAGCCCAAGGACGAAGAGGCCTGGCGGTTCACCCTTGAGGAACCCACAGCCCGGCACGATCTCAGCGCCGTGGTCCTCGATTCCGCCACGGGAGAGGTGGCCGGGTACCAGTTGACCAGTTTCGATCCCGACTCCGCCTCCGACCGCGGTTTCAAGGAAGGCTACACGGAGCTTCTAGGCGTGAGGCGCGCCTTCCGCGGCCGTGGGATAGCGCAGGCCCTGCTGGCGGACGCCATGCGCCGTTACACTGGCGCCGGAATGGACGTCGCGTCACTGGACGTGGATTCGGCAAACCCCACCGGGGCGCTCGAACTGTACCTCGGGATGGGATATGCGCCAGTGAACCGCAGCATGACGTGGGAGAAGATGCTTTAGTCCCTCCTAGCCGTCCACATCATGCAGGTGGTGGACCACATCGTGAAGGAAGTACTGGGAAAAGGTCAGTTCGGTGAACGAGGATCCATTGCTGCGCGTCCCGGTGCGTTGCCAATCGTCCTCCACCACGCGGGCGAAGGATTCCGCGATCTCCTTGCCCTCCGCCTCAAGCTCATCTGCCACGGTTCGTGGATCCGCTGACCCATAGTCGCCGTCGATGGCAGCCTGGTCCTGGTCCCAATTGGCGAACCGGGCATCGTCTTCGGTCAGCATCAAGTTAAGGCGCTGGTCGAACAGGCTGAACACATCGCGCACGTGGCAGGCGTACTCCAGGTTGGACCACGTATGGTCGTTCGGGCGTACGGCTGCCTCCTCACGACGGAGGACGGCCCTCCACCGGGGAAGCATGTTCAAGACGGTGCCCGGCACCGTCGACGGTGTCACCGTGGCAGGGTCGAATCCGCACTCGGGGCAGGGCTGGGAAAGCACCCAGGTCCAGTCTTTTTCATCAGGAATGATTGGCATGCGGCCAGTCTAAGCCGAGGCTCCGCGCACCCCGCGACCCACCCTGAAATATGGTGTCGTTTTCGATTACTTCCCGGCCCGCCCAAGAGTAAAGTTCGTTCCGGGGGGAGAGCCGGAAAGAGAAAATCATGCTCAAGGATCAGCAGGTTGGTGCCGTCCTACCGGCACAGGACATAGCCCGGGCCCGCGCGTACTACAGCGAAAAACTCGGACTCGAACCCGAAAATCCGGATGCCGACGACAACCTCCAATACAGGTGCGGCGATGGAACGGGCTTCTTCGTGTACCAGACATCGAATGCCGGGACGGCGAAGAATACCCAGATGGGTTGGACGGTCAGTGACGTCAAGGCCACGGTGCAGGAACTGCGCGCCAAGGGCGTCACTTTTGAGGACTACGACTTCCCTGGATTGAAGACCGAGGATGGCATTGCCACGATGCCCGACGGCAGCGCTGCAGCGTGGTTCCTGGACAGCGAGGGAAACATCCTCAGCATCAACCAAACCGGCTAGCCCACGCGGTGGCCGAGCGGGCCATGGCTGCAGCAAAGGCCGGAGTGCCATACCCCGGCCTTTGCTGTGCTTGGGTCGTTATTCCGAGGTCTCATTCCAGGCCATGCTTGGCCCGATCGCCTCAACCGGCTGTGACAACGGTACCCCCGAACCATCCCTGCGTCCGTGCTCGTGGGGGAGGGCCCGGGCCACACCGGCGGCGGAGGACGCCTTGGCGGGTCCATGGCCGGCCCACGCCAGGAGCAACGTGTCTTCGCCCTTCAGGAAGCGGTGCACCCGGACGCCGCCGGTGGCACGGCCCTTGGCCGGATATTCCTCAAAAGCGGTCACCTTCGCGGTGCCAGGTGCCGTGCCCGGCAGGGCGCCATTGGTTCCGGCGATGGTGACCACGACGGCGGCAGGATCGTTGGCGCGCACAGTACCGAAGTGAATCACCTCATCGCCCGCGGCCAGTTTGATACCGGCCATGCCGCCCGCCGTGCGGCCCTGTGGGCGCACATTGGAAGCACTGAACCGCAGCAATTGTGCCTGCCTCGTCACGAAGACGAGATCGACGTCGTCCTCCTGCGCCGGTTCCACGGCAAGGACCGAATCCTTGTCCTTCAAGGCAATGATTTCCCAGTCCTCACGGTTCAAGGGGTAGTCCGGCTGGACGCGCTTGACGACGCCTTGGACAGTGCCAACGGCAAGGATGGAGTCCAGGGGAACGAAGGCGACCAGGGTCTCGCCCTTGACCAAGGTGATGAAATCCTTCGCCGGAACGCCGCCGGCGAGGTTTGGCAGGCCCGAAACGGGCGGCAGGACAGGCATGTCCATCACCTGCAGCCGGAGCATGCGGCCCTGCGAGGTGACCGCACCGATCTCGCCCCGGGCGGTGGTCTTGACCACCGAACGGAAGACATCGTGCTTGGCCCGCGGTCCGGCTTCGGCCAGCGGCTCCTGGTTGGAGGTCCTGGCGATCTGGCCGGACACGCTGAGCAGGGCCCAGCAGGGGTCGTCAGGAATCTCCAAAGGGAGGGCCGCGGCCTTGCCCTTCGGTCCGGGTGTGGCCGCCGCAAGGGCCGCTGCCACGGTGGGGGAAACAGCTTCGGACTCCAAAAGCACCGTACGCCGGGGTGTGCCGTACTTCTCTGCGATGACTCCCAGCTCGCCGGACACAAGATCACGCAGCAGCTCATCGGAGGCCAGGATAGCCTCAAGGGCCTCAATTTCGCGGCGCAGCTCGTCCTGTTCCTTCTCCAGTTCCAGGCGGGAGTACTTCGTCAGCTGCCGCAGGCGGAGTTCCAGGATGTAGTTGGCCTGGATCTCCGTGAGGTCGTAAATGGACATCAGCCGCTCGCGGGCGGCGGACGCTTCGTCCGAGGACCGGATGATCTGGATGACCTCGTCGATGTCCACGATCGCGATCAGCAGGCCCTCCACCAAGTGCAGGCGGTCTTTCTTCTTGCCCAGGCGGAAGGACGTGCGGCGACGCACCACATTCAGCCGGTGCTCCACGTACACCTGCAACAACTGCAAAAGTCCCAGCGTTTGCGGCTGGCCGTCCACCAAGGTGACGTTGTTGATGCCGAAGGAATCCTCCATGGGCGAATAGCGGTACAGCTGCTGGAGGACGGCGTTGGGGTTGAAACCGTTCTTGAGTTCGATGACCAGGCGCAGGCCGTGGTTGCGGTCCGTCAGGTCAACCACATCGCTGATGCCCGTCAATTTCTTGGCGTTGACGGCATCCTTGATCTTCTCGATCACCTTCTCCGGACCCACCATGTACGGAAGCTCGGTGACCACCAGGCCGGTGCGGCGGGCGGACAGCTGTTCCACTTCCACCTTGGCCCGTGTCTTGAACGAGCCCCGGCCCGTGGCATAGGCATCACGGATGCCGTCCAG
Organism: Paenarthrobacter sp. TE4293; assembly: GCF_050435325.1. Lineage (NCBI taxonomy): Bacteria > Bacillati > Actinomycetota > Actinomycetes > Micrococcales > Micrococcaceae > Paenarthrobacter > Paenarthrobacter sp. TE4293. Next base: position 41,874 of record NZ_JBNJRY010000014.1, on the reverse strand, counting down.
GCCCACGATGCGGCCGCCCGTGGGGAGGTCGGGCCCCGGGACGAAGCGCATGATGTCCTCAAGGGTCGCGTCCGGGTTGGCGATCAAATGCCGGGCGGCGGCGATGACTTCGACGAGGTTGTGCGGGGCCATGTTCGTGGCCATGCCCACAGCGATGCCCGTGGTGCCATTGACCAGCAGGTTGGGGAAAGCAGCCGGGAGGACGTCCGGCTGGGTCAGCTGGTTGTCGTAGTTGGGGACGAAATCCACAACATCTTCGTCGAGGTGGTCCGTCATGGTCAGTGCAGCGGCCGCGAGGCGTGCCTCGGTATACCGCGGTGCGGCCGGACCGTCGTCGAGCGAGCCGAAGTTGCCGTGGCCGTCGATCAGGGGCAGGCGCAGGGAGAAGTCCTGTGCCATGCGCACCATGGCGTCATAGATCGCAGCATCGCCGTGCGGGTGGAGCTTGCCCATGACTTCGCCCACGACGCGTGCGCTCTTGACATGTCCACGGTCAGGGCGCAAACCCATGTCCGCCATCATGTAGAGGATGCGCCGTTGAACAGGCTTCAGTCCGTCGCGGGCGTCCGGGAGGGCACGCGAATAAATCACCGAGTAGGCGTACTCCAGGAAGGAGCCTTCCATCTCGGAAGTGACGTCAATATCGACGATGTTCTCGGTGAAATCGCCGAGGGGCTCGGCTTTGCGTGCGGAAGATTGGCTGCGGGCCATGGGGTCGGTAAATCCTTGAAAGTTGTACTGCGGATGTTTTAGCTAGGCTAAGCCTATGGTGGATCAGCCCGGCGTCGGCATTTATCCGGAATATTGGGAGGCCGATGTCGTGCTGCGCGACGGCGGTACAGCCCACCTTCGCCCCATCCGGCCCGAGGACGGCGAGGCGTTGCAGGCGTTTCACGCGGGACAATCGCAGGCTTCCATCTACATGCGGTTCTTCTCCTTCAAGCCCCGGCTCTCCGGCAAGGAAGTGCGGAGGTTCACGGAAGTGGACCATATCAACCGGGTGGCCTTCGTGATCACCATCGGCGGCGAAATCATGGGCATCGGCCGCTACGACCGGCTCGATGATCCTGACGAAGCCGAGGTCGCGTTCAACATTTCCGATGCCCATCAAGGCCGTGGCATCGGCTCCATCCTCCTGGAGCACCTGGCTGTCGCTGCCCGCGAAAACGGCATCCGGCGCTTCACCGCAGAGGTCCTGCCGGATAACCGCAAGATGCTGATGGTTTTTGCCGACGCCGGGTACGACCTCACGCGGCAGTTCGACGACGGCGTGGTGAGCGTTGAGTTCAACATCGACCCCACGGAGAAGTCGCGGGCCGTCATGGAATCCCGTGAGCACCGCGCGGAGGCGCGCAGCGTGCGCGACCTGTTGTCGCCGTCGTCCGTGGCCGTCATCGGTGCCAGCCGCAAGTGGGGGACCGTCGGCTACCAATTGCTCGAACACATCATCGAAGGCGGCTTCAAGGGTCCCGTCTACGCCGTCAATCCCGAAGCTTTCGAACTTGCCGGCATGGTCTCCTTCGCAAAGTTGTCGGAAATCCCGGGCCCTGTGCAGTTGGCAATCATCGCCGTGCCGTACGAGGAAGTGCCCAAGGTGGTGGATGACTGCGCAGTCGCGGGCGTCAAGGGAATCGTGGTGGCCACTGCCGGATTCGCCGACGACGGCGAGCGGGGCCTGGCGCGCCAGCACGAGTTGGTGCGACGCGCCCGGGCCAACGGCATGCGGGTTATCGGCCCCGAGTCCCTCGGAATCCTGAACACCCACCCGGCTGTCTCCCTCAACGCCTCCATGGCTCCCACCATGCCGCCAAGGGGCAGCCTCGGCCTGTTCAGCCAGTCCGCAGCCGTGGGTGTTGCTGTGTATGCCGCTGCCAGCCGCCGCAGGCTCGGATTATCCTCCTTCCTCTCCGCAGGCAACCGTGCCGATGTGTCAGGCAACGATGCCATGCAGTATTGGGAAGACGACGCCGATACCTCCGCAGTGGGCTTGTACTTGGAATCCATCGGCAATCCCCGCAAGTTCTCCCGCCTTGCCCGGAGGTTGTCGCGGAGCAAACCGGTAATCGTTGCCAAATCTGACGTCACCGGCCTGAGCCTGCCCCCCGGGCACGAAGTACGGACCACCCAGGCTCCTGCTGCCGCCGTCGATGCCATGATGCGCCAGGCGGGCGTCATCCGCGTTGAAACCATCGAACAACTCATGGACATAGCCCAGATCGTGTCCTCCCAGGCGCTTCCCCAAGGCCCGGGAGTTGCCGTCTATTCCAATTCGGTGGCCCTGGGCAAAGTGGTGTCCGACAGCGCAGGCCCGCTGGGACTGGACGTCACGCGCCTTGTCACCGACGTGGACCTCGACGCTGGCATGTCGATGGCCCTCCCGGCACTTCGGGCAAGCCTCCAGGAAAGCCTCGCCGACGATACCGTCCATGCGGTGGTGGCCGCACTTCTCCCGGCGCGGGGACTCACCGTCGAAGCCCTTGCCGGTGTTCTCGCAGAATGTGCCGCAGAGTCCGGAAAGCCTGTCGTTGCTGCCTTCACCGGAATTCTTGACCCGTCCAAGCACGTGGAAGGCATGGTGGGAGCTGCCGGCAAGCCCGTCCTTCCGTGCTATTCCAACGCAGGCGCCGCCGTGGCCGCCTTGGCGGCCATCGTGCGCTACGCCCAATGGCGGGACCGGGACCAAGGACTCTTCGTCGAACCTGAAGGCTGCGACGTCGATGGCACCCGGGAGGCATTGGCTGCAATGCTGGCCGGCGTCACTGGCGAAAAGATCAGGAAGCTCGACGCCGGAGCCGCCGCGGCACTGCTTGCGGGCTATGGAATCGACGTCGTGCCCACGCTGGGATTCGGAACAGCGGATGAAGCAGTGCAGGCGGCGGACACCGTGGGCTGGCCCGTTGTCCTCAAGACCACTGACCCCGCACTGCGGCACCGGCTGGACCTCGGTGGGGTGCGGCTGGACATCCAGGACGCTGAATCGCTGCGCCAGAACGTTGCCCAGATGCGGCGCGCCCTGGAACCTTACGGCTCGCCTTCGCTTGAAGTCCAAGCCATGGCGCCGGTGGGACAAGCATGCACGTTCCGGGCCATGGAGGATCCCTTGCTGGGGCCGGTGCTGTCGTTTGGGTTGGCGGGCGATGCCGTAAACCTGTTGGACGATTGGGCCCACCGGGTGCCGCCGCTCTCCGCCGCGGACCTGCACGATGTCATCCGCTCTCCGCGTGCCTCCCGGAAACTGTTTGGCTACCAAGGGCTGCCTGCGGTGGACGTGGCCGCCCTGGAAGACATTGCCGCCAGGCTCGCCAAGTTGAAGGATGACCACCCCGGAATCGCGCTGGTGGAATTCAATCCTGTCCTGGCCGGTCCATCGGGCGCCACGATCCTGGGCGCCGAGGTCTGGATCGGCAATGCCGCGCAGCGCACGGACAGCGCCCGCCGTGCGATGCGGAGTTAGCCACAGGGCGAAGCGCGTGGTTAGGAAGTCACTACACGATCTGTGAAAATGGGGGAATGAGCACCCAGTCTCCGACGCCTCAATCACGCCCGTCCAATACCGGGCACCACACAGCGCACAACCATAACTTGCAGGGGCAGAGCCTGGATCAGGCACTGCAGCAGGCCGGTTTCTATCCGCGCTTGGTGGCCGACGTCGTGGATGACGCCTTGGACGGCCGCGAGTGCCTCTCCCACCTGGTGCATCTTGAGACGCACTTCGATCGCGCCGAGGTCCGCAGGCACATTACCGTGCTGGTGCTCACCGAAGACATGCTGGTGATTACCCATGTCGACGACCAGCAGTTGGATGAGGCCGGCGAGCAGATCGTGGCGCAGATCTCCACGGAATCGGTCCCAGTGGCCCAGATCCGTTCGGTGGTCCTCAGCTACATGTACTCCCAGCCCCAGGACTACAAGCCCTCCGATCCTGTACGGGAGCTCACCGTCTCCATCGCATGGTCCGGTGGCCAACGGCTGGACATGGGTCCGGCGAGCTGCGGCGACCCCCAATGCGAGGCCGATCATGGCTACAGCGGAACCATCGCCCAGGAAGACATTGTGCTGCGAATCAGCGCTGAAGCCGATGGCCTGCAGGCGGTCCAGGACGCCAAGCTTTTCGCCCGCGCCCTGCGTGCGGTCAACACGGGGAATCCGGGCCCTGTCCAGCACGCCGGCATCCCCGCTCCACGCCCCCGGTCGGGCGTCTTCAGCAACCGCCTGAGCCGCGGACACCAGCGTTGAGGGAAACTGCACAGGACCACGTGGACACAACCACCGGGATACTCCCGGGAGCAGAGCTTCCCTCCGCACCACTTTTCGGAAGCAAATCGATCGCCGAAGTTTTCACGAGTTCGGCAGCAGCGCTCGGGGTGCCCGGTTTCACCAACCATCTCCAGTTGCCGGCATCGCAGCGTGTCTGCGTCGTTCTCGCCGATGGTTTGGGCCGTAACCTGCTCAAGCAGAAGGCTTCCCACACGCCGTTCCTCCGATCAGCCCTCGCCGCGGGCCAACGCAACGTCCCGCGCTGGCTTGACTCGGCCTTTCCCAGCACCACCGCTGCGTCCTTGGCGAGCCTGGGGACCGGCCTGCCCGCCGGGCAACACGGCATGGTGGGCTACGACGTCCTGGATCCGGCGCAGGACAAGGTGGTCAATCTCCTGGGCAACTGGGATTCACAGGTGGACCCCGTTGAGTGGCAGCCCCATCCCACCGTCTTCGAACGCGTTGCCGGGGAACTGGATGTGGTGACTGTCAGCTTGCCGCAGTTCGGGAATTCGCCGATGACGCAAGCCGCCTTGCGGGGGAGCCGTTTTGTTGGCGGCACAACCCTGCATGCACGGACGGCCGCAGCCGCGGAGGCAATGTCCGGTGGCGGGCGTTCCCTGATGTATTTCTATGTCAATGAACTCGACAAAGCCGGGCACCGTTATGGCTCCCAGTCGGACCGGTGGGAACATCAGCTCGAAGAGCTCGATGCCACTGTGAAGAGGCTCTCCGCGACGCTGCCGGCAGGCACCACCATCCTGCTGACCGGCGACCATGGAATGGTGGACGTTCCTGAGTCGCAGCGGCTCGACTACTCCGCTGATGAAACCCTGGTGGCCGGTGTCCGGCATACAGCAGGGGAGCCCCGCATGGTGCACCTGTACCTTGAACCGGACGCCACTGTGGCACATCGGGACGCCCTCCTCGCCTCCTGGCGTCGCCGCTTCGGTGAGCGGATCTGGGCTTTCACCCGGGAGCAGGGCGTGGACGCCGGGTTGTTCGGCACGGTCCGTCCGGAGGTCGCACCCCGCATTGGCGACATCATGATCGCTGCCCGCGACACCCTGGCCCTCTACGACACCCGCCGTGCCCGTCCCGCTTCGCTGGAGGTCGTAGGGCAGCACGGTTCGCTGACAAAGGCCGAACGCGAAGTTCCCCTTGTATGCGTCGCCGCTGCCGGCAGGAAGGGCAAACGTGGCTGAGCTGGTCTTCTTCTCCGGCACCATGGACTGCGGCAAGTCCACGCTCGCCCTCCAGATGGACCACAACCACCGTGCCAGGGGCCGTGGGGGTGTCCGCTTCAGCTGTAACGACCGTGCCGGCGACTCCACGATCTCCAGCAGGCTGGGCCTCCAAACCGACGCCGTGGAGGTTGAGGGCAGCACGGATTTCTGGGACGAAGTTGTGGTCCGCCGCACCAGCGGACTCCGCGTGGACTACCTCATTTGCGACGAAGCGCAGTTCTATTCACCGGCCCAGGTGGAGCAGTTGGCGCGCGTGGTGGATGAGATGGACGTGGACGTGTTCGCGTTCGGCATCACCTCAGACTTCCGTACGCGGTTGTTCCCCGGCTCCCAGCGCCTGATTGAGCTGGCGGACAAGGTGCAGGTGCTGCAGGTGGAGGCTCTGTGCTGGTGTGGCCGCAGGGCTACGCAGAACGCCCGCACGGTCAACGGCATCATGGTGGTGGAAGGCGAACAGGTGATGGTGGGCGACGTAGCGACCACCAGCGAAGAAGACGACTCCACCAACACCCCGGATACGGGCGTCGTGGGTTACGAAACGCTGTGCCGCCGCCACTACATGCGACGCGTCACGGCACACGGTGCCAACCTGATGGCAGGGGCGGACCAGCCGCTTCCGTTCGACATCGACGCCTGCCTCTGGCCGGGCGCCGGGGACCTTCAACGCGGCTAGGCGGCAGGACTAGTCTCCCCGGGCCCCAAAAACGATCTCGTCCCAGCTCGGGATGCTGGACCTTTTGGGCCTGGACGGCTGGCGTTCAACAGGGGCGTCGACGTCCCTGGGGTCCTCAGGTTCCTCGACGTTGCCCGCCGGCGTCTTGTCGTTGCGGCTTTCACCGCGCGCTTCTTCCTGCAGTGCTCCGTCTCCATCGCGGGCAACGCTGCCCCCCAGAAGTTCGTCAAGCCCTGCGGGTTTGCGGCCCGAGAGTGAAGTGACGGGGCGCAGCGGGCTCGCTACCACCGTGATTTCACGCGTTTCCGTGCTGACCCCATTGTGAAGCTTCAGCGAATCGTCGTCATCGTCGACGTGGGGCTCGAAATGCCGGGGAGCCAGGCTCAGGCGCGACAGCATGGAGGGGCGCCCGTCCTTGCGCGCTGGTTCTTCAACCGCCGGGGTGGCCGGTTCAGGTTCTGCAGTGACGGTTTCTTCGGGATCGTCGTGCTCGTCACCGGGCCGCGGGTGGGCTGCCGGAACGTTGCTGAGCAGGACTGCCAAGGCGTCGTCGCCGTCTTCATCCACGCCCAGGCGCTGGCCACGGCGTGAACGGAGCATTTCCAGGAGGCTGTCCGATTCCTTCGCGGAGGCGCGGGCTGCCGTTTCGGCATCGGTTTCGAAATCGAAGGGCCGGTCGGACACAGCGGCCAACCTGCGGGCCGGGACGGGTCCGTCCAGTGGCTCGAGCTCGCTGAGTTGCTGGGCCCAGCGGTTGGCGTTTTGCAGGGACTTGCGCTGGGGGCTGAAGGTCCACATGGCGGGAGGTTCCTCGCCGATGCTTCCGTGGGTGCCCGGCACCGTTTCGAAACGTGCGACGACGGTCCAGGAACCGTCCGTACGGCGCCACGAATCCCATTCCACCGTAGAGGAGTCGATGCCATGGGCGGCGAGCCGGTGATCCACCATTTCGCCCAGCGTGGCCGGATTGTCGCCAAAGGCAGAGCGGTAGGCGTCGTGGCCGGGAGCAGGGGCTGCTACCTCGATGTTGCGGGCTTGCCGGGCCACGTACTCACGCTCCGCCAGGACGGGTCCCTCGTAGCGTTGGACGTTGGCAAGGGGCAGGCCGGAGAGTTCTGCGACGTCGGCTGCGGTGGCTCCGCTGCGGATCCTGGACTGGATATCCCGGGGAGACATGGCAATGGGTGTGTTGGCGGCGCGGGCCGCCACCTGGGCAGGGGTCCGGCTCGCCGCGGCCCTCAAGGCCTCGTCGATCGGAAGCTGGAACATCGCACCGCCGGGGCCGCTCAAAAGCAGATGCCCGCCGTCGTCGTGGACTCCTACCAGTCGTAGATCCTGCATAACACCCTCCACCACATGGCATAACTGACATTCGAAACTCTGCCACCCGTCGGGCCCTTTTCCTACTAGGAGCGATGGCGTGCCGTGATATTCCGGTAAAACCGGCCGTATCCCGGGTCTTTTCGGGCCAAGACAGGGGCTATGGACTTTTCCAGGCAGGCGGAGGACAATCTGGCCGATATCGGGCACAAATCCGGGGTGTCCGGCGTTGCACCCTTACACCGGTGGCGGATGAGCCCGCCGGATCCACCCACAGCAGGTTTGGAGGACAGGGAAGGACCATGGCCACTGACTACGATGCCCCTCGAAAGACCGAGGAAGACGTCAGCGAGGACTCGCTCGAGGAGCTGAAGACCCGCCAATCGGGAAAGCAATCCTCGGCGGTGGACGTCGATGAAACGGAGCTCGCCGACGGCTTCGAGTTGCCGGGAGCGGACCTGTCCGGGGAAGAGTTGCTGATTCAGGTCATGCCACCGCAGCCGGACGAATTCACCTGTTTCAACTGTTTCCTGGTCAAGCACAGGTCCCAAATTGCCACCGAGCGCGGCGGCCACCTCTATTGCACTGAATGTGAGAGCTAGGCAGACAACATGCCAGGGCGCGCCCGCAGGGAGTCCCTAGCCCCGCGGGGCCGTTAAGGCCGACACCAGCTCAGCCGGCTTCCGGGAAGAGGCCAGCCAGTACGGGGTGCGATCGGCAGGGTCCGTGATTTCAATCTTGACCACGGGGTCGATCCAGCCACGGAAGCACATGTAGGCCAGGCCATTCAGGCGGGGGCCGCGCTCCGCGGTGGCTTCGTCCTTGGTGAACGCCTCCACTGAACCGACGAACTTACGGTCGATGCTGGCCCGGCCCACCCGCACAGTGGTCGGCGTGACGGTGATGGTGGGCGTGGACAGCACCAACATCGTGGTCATGATGGCCAGCAGGGCCAGCGCGGCGATGATGCCCGTAAGTGCGCTGATGGGGCCGAACATCAGGATGCCGGCACCCGAGAGACCAACCACTACGACCCAAATCCACACGGACGGCCACAGCTTCTCGGTGTACAGGACCTCCGTGGCCGAGGGGGTGTTCCGGGCGGGCACAGGGGAGGACTGGTCAGGCGTAGGCATGCCTCCAGCTTATCGGGCACCCGGGCCTGCGGGTTGCAGCTCCCCGTAGAATGGACCACTGTGAGCAACGAGACCGCAGTATTCAGTACAGACGCCGCCCCCTCAGCCGCAGCCGGCCGGGACACCCCAGCCAGCTACGGCGCCCCCACCCTGGACGTGCAGCTGAAAATGCTCGACGCCGGGCTGGAAGCCCCGTCCTACGCGCACCCCGGCGATGCCGGCGCCGATCTTCGGGCCAGGGAGGACGTGCATCTCGCGCCCGGAGAACGAAAGCTCGTTCCCACCGGTGTGTCCATTGCGCTGCCGGATGGATTTGTTGCGCTCATCCACCCGCGTTCCGGGCTGGCGACCAAGCATGGGCTGACTGTCGTGAACGCCCCTGGCACTGTGGACGCCGGCTACCGCGGGGAAATCGCAGTGACGCTTCTGAACACCGACCAAAACCACGCCATTGACCTCAAGCGCGGCGATAGAATTGCACAAATGGTGATTCAGCGTGTTGAGTACGCGCGGTTCGTGACCGTCGACGAGTTGTCGGATTCCGTTCGGGGAACCGGCGGCTTCGGGTCCACCGGGGGTTTCAACGCCCCGAAGGCCTGATCAAACCCACTGGGACCGGCAGGGGCCGCAGGCTGCCGCCTGTCGCTGCGGCGTGGTTTAGCGTGGTTGCGCTTTACTTGGGGATAGACCACTACTAAGGAGAAAACCCAATGCTTTTTGGGCGCGGCAAGAAGTCCAAGGACGAGCGGTCGGAAACCGCCGGCACCGTCGAGGAATCCGGTGCTGAAGCACAGAGTCCTGTATCAGGCCAGCCCGGTGACTTCCGGCTCGCCAAGGGTCCCCTGGACGTCGATGAGATCGATGACCGTGACGGATACGTCGACCTCGGCGCGCTGCTGATCGCACCGGCCGAGGGTCTGCAATTGCGCCTTGAGGTCGAAGAAGCCACCCAGCGCGTGGTGGCCGTGACCATGGACCTCGATGGATCGAGCCTGCAACTCCAGGCGTTTGCGGCTCCGCGGTCCGAAGGCCTGTGGGACGAGATCCGGGAACAGATCACCCAGTCGGTAGCAAGCCAGGGTGGGGAAACCGAAGAGGTATCGGGGACGTTCGGGACCGAACTGGTCGCCAAGTTGCCCGCAGAAGCAGCCGACGGCAGCCGCGGTTTCCGTGCTGCCCGCTTCATGGGTGTGGACGGACCTCGCTGGTTCCTCCGTGGCGTCCTTGGTGGTGCGGCTGCGCTGGAGCGCGAGGCCGCGGCGGGACTGGAAGAGCTCTTCCGCCGCGTTGTAGTTGTCCGCGGTGACAACCCGATGCCTCCGCGCGAATTGCTGCAGCTGCGTCTGCCCAAGGACGCTGCCGTTCCCGGCCAGGCCGGCGCTCCGCAGGGTTCCCCGGCGATGCAGCAGCCCGAGCGAGGGCCGGAGATCACGCAGATTGGCTGACACGTCGGGCAAGGGAGGCGTGGCCGGCCGGCAGCCCCGGACGCAGGGAGTCCATGATCTTCCTGTCCGGGGAAGGGCCGAATGCACCGGCTTCATAGAGTCGGTCACGCACCAGCCACCCAGCGAGCAGCCGTTCTTCTCCGCTGTGGTGGTCGATGACCTGCGGCCCGGCACCCGATCGACGGGCAGCTCCGGTGGAGTGCGCCAGGCCTACGACCGCCTCCGGGTTATCTGGCTGGGCAGGACACGGGTACCGGGCATCGAAGCCGGTGTTCAGGTCCGCCTGAATGGCATGGTCACACACGTCGACGGATTGCCGGCCATGTTCAACCCACGCTACGAAATACTTTCCCGTCAGGAGCATCTATGACCGTGGCCCACGGATCAGAACCACCAGAAGGCGGGGGCTCGGCCCCCGAAGACCACGCAGCCCCCTTGAACAGTTCCGCGAAGCCGCCAGCCGAGGGCGCCAGTATGTCCGATCTTGCTGCGGGCTACGCCGAAAAGGCCGGCCTGCATCGGAACAGCGCGGGACATGTGGACATGCTGAAGTCCGCAGGTGGATGGCAGGGCATTGCCGAAAGTATCCTCCCGGGCCTGGTGTTCCTGGTGGTTTTCACCATCACGAGGGACCTGACCCCGGCCTTGGTGTCGGCCTTGGCTGCTGCTGCCGTCTTCACGGTGGTCAGGCTCATCCAACGCCGACCCCTGACGCAGGCGTTGGCCGGCGTTGTTGGTGTCGGCATCTCTGCGTGGCTGGCCAACACCACGGGCAAAGCGGAGGATTTCTACGTCCTCGGCTTCTTCACCAACATCGCCTACATTGTCGCGATGGTGCTCTCGATCATCCTCAAGTGGCCCGTGGCCGGGCTTCTTTTCGGCTTTGTGCGGAACGAGGGCCTTGAGTGGCGGAAGGACCCGGAACGGCTCAGGGCCTACAAGCTTGGAACGTGGATCGTGGTGGCTGTACTGGCCCTGCGCCTGGTGGTACAGGTCCCGTTGTACTTCATGGCGGAGGCCGGCCTGACAGCGTTGGCGACCACCAGGCTGCTGATGGGCGCCCCGCTGTACATCCTGGGGCTTTGGGTGGCCTGGCTGGTGACCAGGCCTGCAGCTCAGCCGTCGAAGCCGTCGTCCTCGGTGGACTGATCGGCGGCGTCGGACATTCCCTCACGGGGTTCCTGGCCGTCGTCGGAACCCGGCGATAACAACGCCCGGAGACCGTCCTCGGCCGCGATGGTGGTGACAAAGAACAATTCGTCGCCGCCATCAAGGACATCGTCACGGGTCGGTGTGATGGGTGCCTGGTCGCGCAGGATGGCCACCAGCGTAGCGTCCTCCGGCCAGTCGATCCCGCCCACGGTGCTGCCAATAACGTGGGAATCGTGCGGCACAGTGAACTCAACGATCGACGCCACGCCTGTCTGAAGCGTCAGCAGGCGAACGATGTCGCCGATCTCCACCGCCTCTTCCACCAGCGCCGTCATGAGCTGCGGAGTGTTGACCGCGACGTCGACGCCCCAGGAGTCATTGAACATCCAGTCGTTCTTGGGATTGTTCACACGCCCCACGGTGCGCCCGACGCCGAACTCGGTCTTGGCCAGCAAGGACACCACGAGGTTCACCTTGTCGTCACCTGTCGCGGAAACGACGACGTCGGCATCCTCAAGTTTTGCGTCCTGCAGGGTGCTGAGTTCGCAGGCATCGCCCACCAACCAGCGGGCACCCCGCAGCCCGCTGCGGCCAATGACCTCGGGTTTCAGGTCGATGAGCAGGATTTGGTGCTTGTGGGCCAGAAGCTCCCGCGCGATGGACGAGCCGACGCTTCCTGCGCCAACAATGACAACTTTCACTAAGACTCCTTGGCGGGTGCTTTGGCGAGGATCCGGCTGACCTCGGATGTTCTGTCCAGGCTCACCATCGCGTGGACTGTGTCGCCTTCCTGGTAGGCCGTCCCGGCCTGGGGCAGCAAGCCCTCACCGAAGCGGGTGAGGAAGGCAATCCTGATTCCCGAGGCGTCCTCGATGGACGTGAGGCTGTGCCCGATCCAGTCTTCATGCAGGTCCACTTCGGCCAGTACCAGCCTGCCTGAGGGCTCGCGGTAATCCCCGGCCAAATGCTGCTCGGGAAGAATGCGCCGGAGGACCTGGTCGGCGCTCCAGCGGACGGCTGCCACCGTGGGGATGCCGAGGCGCTGGTAAATTTCGGCGCGGCCGGGATCGTAGATCCTGGCCACCACGTGGGCAACATGGAAGGTTTCCCGGGCCACGCGCGTGGCGAGGATGTTCGAGTTGTCACCACTGGAGACGGCGGCGAAGGCATATGCCTCTTCCACGCCGGCCTGCTTAAGGGTGTCCCGGTCGAAACCGACACCGGTAACCTTGCGGCCCGTAAACGTATTGCGCAGTCGGCGGAAAGCCCGCTCGTCCTGGTCGATGATGGCGACCGAGTGGCCGGCATCCTCCAAAGTGTGTGCCAGGGTTGCGCCAACACGGCCGCAACCCATGATCACGAAGTGAGCCACCATGTCTCCTTTATGTGTGCTGTCCGTCCCGCTCGGTATGACTTTACCGTTGCGGCGTGGTGAACCCTGCGACAACCGTCATGACATCGCTGGGGATTCAGAGTAGCTTTGCGGAGTGCTGACTATTTTGAATGCCGCAAAGCGGGTGTTGGTGGGCCGGCCAGTCAGGAATGACCGCCTGTCCCACACCTTGTTGCCCAAACGCATCGCTTTGCCGATCTTCGCCTCGGACGCGCTGTCCTCGGTCGCCTATGCCCCTGATGAAATCCTGCTGACGCTGGCTTTGGCCGGCGTCAGCGCGGTTGCGTTCTCCCCGCTGGTGGGACTCGCCGTCATGGTGGTCTTGCTCACAGTGGTGGCGTCCTACCGCCAAAATGTCCACGCCTACCCCTCGGGTGGCGGTGACTATGAAATCGCCAACGTCAACCTGGGCAAGTACGCAGGTCTGACGGTGGCCTCGGCGCTCCTGGTGGACTACGTCCTGACGGTGGCGGTGTCCATGTCTTCCGCGGCGGCCTATGTCACCACGGCCATTCCTTCGCTGCACGGCCAGCAGGCGCTCATCGCAACGGTCGGTGTGGTCATCCTGGCGTTGGTGAACCTGCGAGGAATCAAGGAAGCCGGCTCGGTCTTCGCCGTCCCCACGTATATCTTCATGGCATCGATCCTCGGCATGACCGCGGTGGGCATTTTCCAGTTTGCTACAGGGCAACTGGGGGAAGCGCAGTCGGCCAACTTCACCATCGTCCCGCAGTCCGGTTTCGACGAAGGCCTGGTGGGCCTGGCTGGGGCGTTCCTCCTGCTTCGGGCCTTCTCCTCGGGTGCCGCAGCCCTGACCGGCGTCGAGGCCATCAGCAACGGAGTGCCCAACTTCCAGAAGCCCAAGAGCAAGAACGCGGCCACCACCTTGCTGCTGCTCGGAGCGATCGCGGCCGCGATGTTGGCCGGCATCCTGTTCCTGGCCAATGCCACCAAGGTCCACATCGTGCTGGACCCGGCCACGGAATTCCTGGTGGATGGCAAGCCGCTGCCGGAGGGGTACATCCAGAATCCCGCCATCAGCCAGATCGCCGACACCATTTTCGGGGCGGGGTCCATTCCCTTCTACATTGTCGTGGCGGCGACGGGCGTCATCCTGGTCTTTGCCTCGAACACCGCCTTCAATGGCTTCCCGGTGCTGGGCTCCATCCTGGCCCAGGACGGCTACCTTCCCCGCCAGCTGCGGACCCGCGGTGATCGGCTGGCGTTCAGCAACGGTGTCCTGGCGTTGGCCGCCGGCGCGTTGGTGCTGATTCTGTCGTTCAACGCGGATGTCACCAAGCTGATCCAGCTGTACATCGTGGGTGTTTTCATCTCCTTCACCGCCAGCCAGCTCGGCATGGTCCGGCATTGGGGGCGTGAACTCAAACTTGCCCGCGACAAGGCCATCCGCCGCCGGATCATCAAGTCCCGCACCATCAACATGGTGGGCTTCGGCATGACGGCATTGGTGCTGGTTATTGTGCTGATCACCAAATTCGAGCAGGGTGCGTGGATCGCATTGCTCGCCATGTTCGTCCTGTTCCTCATCATGTGGAGCATCAGGGCCCACTATGACAATGTGGCCAAGGAACTCGCCGTGGACGAGGACTCGTCCCCGCGGGCGCTCCCGACGCGGGTCCACGCGGTCCTCCTTGTGTCCCATGTGCGAAAGCCGGTACTCCGCGCACTGGCCTATGCCCGCGCTTCGCGGCCATCGCGCCTGGACGCGATCACGGTGGACATCAACTCCGAAGAGACCGAACACACAGTCCGGGACTGGGAGAAGCTTGAAATTCCCGTGCCCCTGACCGTCCTTGCCAGCCCCTACCGTGAAACCGTGACCCCCATCATGGACTACATCAAGAACATGCGCCGCGATTCGCCCCGCGACCTGATCGTGGTCTACATCCCCGAATATGTGGTGGGCAAATGGTGGGAACAACTGGTCCACAACCAAACAGCACTCAGAATCAAGACGCGGCTCCACTTTGAACCTGGAGTCATGGTTGCCAGTGTTCCGTGGCAGCTGAAGTCGTCCGAAGAAGCAAAGGCACTGCAGGATACCTAAATGACCCTCCACAGCAATTCCCCCCACACCGATCACCCCGCTGACCACCAGCAACGGGAGCCCGGTTCAGAACTTGTCGTCGACATAGGCCCCATCGCGCATGGAGGGCACTTCGTCGCGCGGCACGAAGGGCGTGTCATTTTCGTCCGCCATGCCATCCCGGGGGAGAAGGTCCGTATCCGGTTGACCGACTCCGGTGACTCGTCGCGCTTCTGGCGTGCCGACGTCGTCGAAGTCCTTGAAGCCTCGCCGCACCGCGTGCCGCACTTCTGGAAGGCGGCAGACTCGCTGGCCTCCTGGAGCCGCGGTGGACCGCCGGTAGGCGGTGCCGAGCTCGGACACGTGTCGCTGGAGCATCAGCGTGCGCTTAAAGCCGACGTGCTGGCTGAACAGCTCAAGCGCCTGGCCGGGCTCGACCTCGCCACCGACGTGGAAGCGGTGGGGGACGACCATGACCGAGGACTTGGTTGGCGTACGCGTGCCAGCTTCGCCGTGACCCCCAAAGGACGGCTGGGCATGCATGCCCACCGATCGGATGCGGTGCTGCCCATCAAGGACATGCCCCTGGCACTGCCGGGCGTCAATGAGCTGAAGCTGTGGGATCTTGACCTGTCGGGTATTGCCCGCGTTGAGGTGGCCGTCCCGGCCAATGGTTCGCGCCCGCTGGTGCTGTTGGCGCCGGAGGAAGGCACGAGCCCGAAGAGGCTGCACAGCATCTTGTCGCAGCTGCCGCACGATGTTTCGGTTGCAAGCTTCGACCCGGGTAAAGGGGAAGTCCTGCAGTTGCGGGGGAGGACCTGGGTTCAGGAAAGCGCCGCGGGCCATGAATACCGTGTCTCCGGCGAAGGTTTCTGGCAGATCCACAAGGACGCGCCGGACACCCTCGTGAGCGCTGTGACCGCCTATCTTTCCCGGGGTGGGTACCTGCAACCCGGCGCAGCCGTTGCCGACCTCTACGCCGGCGCCGGGCTGTTTACGGCCCCACTGGCCGACGCCGTCGGTGTCACCGGTTCGGTGTTGTCGGTGGAAGGTGCCCCCGGCACCAGCCGGGACGCCCGAAAAAACCTGCATGGCGAGCCGCAGGTGGAAATTGTCCAGGGCCGGGTCGAGCGCGTGCTCCATCAGCGTGCCAGGAGCTTTGACTCGCTGGTACTTGATCCGCCACGTGCCGGAGCCGGAAAGGCCGTGGTCAAGCAATTGATGGCAACAGGTCCCCGGGCCATCGCCTATGTTTCCTGCGATCCTGCCTCCTTTGCGCGTGATCTGGGTTACTTCCATCACGGTGGTTGGCGGCTGGAGTCGCTCCGCGCCTTCGACCTCTACCCGAATACGCACCACCTTGAAACCGTGGCGCTGATCGTCCCGTCCTCATAGCCGGGTGCCGTCCCTGCACCGGAGTGCGGCGGGCGGCACCGGCTTTCGGCGGCGCCTGCCACTCTTGGGGCGTATGCCACTACGATGGGCGTAGTAGTCCCGCTCCGCAGGAATCAACGCCGTGGACCGGGGTGACCAAGAGAGATGCCGCCCGGCTAAGTAAGGTGCGCCTAACTGGCTAGCGGCCAACCACGCGACAAAGATGAAACTGTTGCGAGAGGAGTCCTGCCATGAGCACTGTGGACAGCTTCGGTTCCAAAGGCGTACTGAATGTAGCCGGCACCGATTATGAAATTTTCCGGTTGAACTCCGTAGAGGGCGCAGACAGCCTTCCGTTCAGCCTTAAGGTATTGCTTGAAAACCTCCTGCGGACTGAGGATGGCGCCAATATAACGGCGGACCATGTCCGCGCCCTGGCCGGTTGGGATCCCAATGCGGAGCCCGACACGGAAATCCAGTTCACCCCCGCCCGAGTCATCATGCAGGACTTCACCGGCGTTCCCTGCGTAGTTGACCTCGCCACCATGCGCGAAGCCGTCAAGGAACTCGGCGGCGACCCCAAGCGCGTCAACCCGCTGGCGCCTGCGGAAATGGTCATCGACCACTCCGTCCAGATCGACGCCTTCGGCAACTCCGGCGCACTGGAGCGCAACATGGAGATCGAGTACCAGCGCAATGGTGAGCGCTACCAGTTCCTTCGCTGGGGCCAGACGGCGTTCGACGACTTCAAGGTTGTCCCCCCGGGAACCGGCATCGTCCACCAGGTCAACATCGAGTACCTGGCACGCACCGTCATGACCCGTGAGGTGGACGGCGTTCTCCGCGCCTACCCCGACACCTGCGTTGGCACCGACTCGCACACCACCATGGTCAACGGTCTCGGCATCCTGGGTTGGGGCGTCGGCGGCATCGAGGCCGAAGCAGCCATGCTCGGCCAGCCCGTCTCCATGCTGATCCCCCGCGTTGTTGGCTTCAAGCTCAACGGCAACATCCCGGCCGGTGCCACCGCCACCGACGTGGTCCTCACCATCACCGAAATGCTGCGCAAGCACGGTGTTGTTGGAAAGTTCGTTGAGTTCTACGGTGAAGGCGTGGCGGCTGTTCCGCTGGCCAACCGCGCCACCATCGGCAACATGAGCCCGGAATTCGGTTCCACTGCCGCCATGTTCCCGATCGACGACGTCACCCTGGACTACCTGCGCCTGACCGGCCGGTCACAGGAGAACGTGGCACTCGT
This sequence comes from Paenarthrobacter sp. TE4293, assembly GCF_050435325.1. NCBI lineage: Bacteria > Bacillati > Actinomycetota > Actinomycetes > Micrococcales > Micrococcaceae > Paenarthrobacter > Paenarthrobacter sp. TE4293. Next base: position 24,572 of record NZ_JBNJRY010000014.1, on the reverse strand, counting down.
CGAGGCATACAGCAAGGAACAGGGCCTCTGGCACGATCCTTCCCGCGAACTGCGCTTCTCCGAGTTCCTCGAGCTGGACCTTTCCACGGTTGTTCCGTCCATCTCCGGCCCGAAGCGTCCGCAGGACCGCATCGAACTCACCGATGCCAAGGAACAGTTCCGCAAGGACATCCACAACTACGTTGCCATCGAAGACGGCAGTGTGGACGAGTCCCTGGACGAATCCTTCCCCGCATCGGACGCACCGTCCTTCACGCATGCTGATTCGCACACCACGGAAACGGCACGCGTTGCGTCCGCCGCCAACGGTGCCCACGGGCGTCCGTCGGCGCCGGTCACGGTCAAGACGGCCGATGGCCGCGAATTCGAACTGGACCACGGTGCAGTCTCGATCGCGTCGATCACGTCCTGCACCAACACGTCCAACCCCTCCGTCATGCTGGCAGCTGCCCTCCTGGCACGCAACGCCGTTGACAAGGGCCTGACGTCCAAGCCGTGGGTCAAGACCTCGGTTGCCCCGGGTTCCAAGGTCGTCACGGACTACTACGAGAAGTCCGGCCTCACCCCGTACCTGGAGAAGCTCGGCTTCTACATCGTCGGCTACGGTTGCGCCACCTGCATCGGCAACTCCGGCCCGCTGGAACCGGAAATCTCCGAAGCGATCCAGGCCAACGACCTCTCCGTTACGGCAGTCCTCTCGGGCAACCGTAACTTCGAAGGCCGTATCAACCCGGACGTCAAGATGAACTACCTGGCTTCGCCGCCGCTGGTCATCGCTTACGCCCTGGCCGGTTCCATGGACTTCGACTTCGACACCGATGCCCTGGGCACGGACTCCGAAGGTAACGAGGTCTTCCTGAAGGACATCTGGCCGAACCCCACCGAGGTGCAGGAAGTCATCGACTCCTCCATCGACGAGGCGATGTTCGCCAAGGGTTACGAAGGCGTCTTCGACGGCGACGACCGTTGGAAGGCCCTCGACACCCCGGCCGGCGACACCTTCGCCTGGGCCGAGGACTCCACCTACGTCCGGAAGCCCCCATACTTCGAGGGCATGAAGGCGCAGCCGGATCCCGTCAAGGACATCTCGGGCGCCCGCGTGCTCCTGAAGCTCGGCGATTCGGTCACCACGGACCACATCTCCCCGGCCGGCTCGTTCAAGTCGGACACCCCCGCCGGCCAGTACCTCCTGGCCAACGGTGTGGAGCGCAAGGACTTCAACTCCTACGGTTCACGCCGTGGAAACCACGAAGTCATGATCCGCGGTACCTTCGCCAACATCCGCATCAAGAACCAGCTCCTGGACGGCGTCGAGGGTGGCTTCACCCGCGACTTCAGCCAGGAAGGTGCGCCGCAGGCATACGTCTACGACGCCGCGCAGAACTACCAGGCCGCGGGAACGCCGCTGGTGGTCCTGGCAGGCAAGGAGTACGGTTCCGGTTCATCCCGTGACTGGGCAGCCAAGGGCACCGCGCTCCTGGGCGTCAAGGCCGTCGTCGCTGAAAGCTACGAGCGCATCCACCGCTCCAACCTGATCGGCATGGGCGTCCTTCCGCTGCAGTACCCCGCCGGCGAGTCGGCAGCAACGCTGGGCCTGACCGGTACGGAAACGTTCGCAGTTGAAGGCGTCACCGAGCTGAACAACGGCACCACGCCGAAGACGCTCAAGGTGACTGCCACGGCGGAGGACGGCACGTCCAAGTCCTTCGACGCCGTTCTGCGCATCGATACCCCGGGTGAAGCGGACTACTACCGCAACGGTGGCATCCTGCAGTACGTTCTGCGCCAGATCTCCGCATAGCTGACCAGCTGGTTTCCAGCTGATTCAGATGCCTACAGCCCCGGCCGGTCGACTGACCAGCCGGGGCTGTTGGCGTTCCGCGGGTCCATGCCACGCAGTGCGATGGCGTGGGGAACGCGCGGGTCGCGGGCACGCGCTAAAGTTAACAAGCACGTCATTCACCCTAAGGAGGGCCGTTGGGACTTTTGGAAACCGTCAAGGATCCACAGGACCTGGCCAAACTGTCCGGCACCGAGCTGGAACAACTGGCCGGCGAAATCAGGGAATTCCTGATCACCAACGTAGCCGCGACAGGTGGCCATCTCGGGCCCAATCTGGGCGTTGTCGAACTGACCCTGGCTGTCCACCGGATTTTCGAGTCTCCGAGGGACAGTATTGTCTTCGACACCGGGCACCAGTCCTATGTGCACAAGCTCCTCACGGGCCGGCAGGATTTCAGCACGCTCCGTCAACAAGGCGGGCTCTCCGGCTACCCGGACCGTGCCGAATCCGAGCATGACATCGTGGAGAGTTCCCACGCGTCGTCCTCGCTGTCTTGGGCCGACGGTATTTCCCGTGCCCGCCAGTTGACCGGCGAAGGCGACCGGTTCGTCGTCGCCGTGGTGGGCGATGGCGCCCTGACCGGTGGCATGACATGGGAAGCGATCAACAACATCGCCGCGGACAAACGTCGTCGCGTCGTTATCGTGGTCAATGACAATGGCCGCTCCTACGCACCCACCGTTGGCGGCTTTGCCGACTACCTCGCCTCGCTGCGCCCCACCATTGACTCGCTGCGGACCACGCCCGCCTATGAGCGCATGCTGGACTGGTGGAAGAAGAAGCTGCAGAGCGGCGGACCCGCCGGGCAGTTCACGTACAAGAGCCTGCACGCCATGAAGAAGGGCATCAAGGACTGGTGGGCTCCCCAGGGGATGTTCGAAGACCTGGGCATGAAGTACATCGGCCCTGTGGACGGGCACAGCCTCCAGGCCATGGAAAATGCGCTCAACACCGCCAAAGCTTACGGCGGCCCGGTAATCGTCCACGCGATGACCGAGAAGGGCCACGGTTACGCCCCGGCCCTGGCCAATGAGGCGGATCAGTTCCATGCCGTGGGAATCATCGACCCCGAAACGGGCGAATCCACGGAGATGCCCGGCGCCAGGTCATGGACCTCGGTGTTCGCTGAAGAGATCGCTGATATTGCCGATGAGCGCGAGGACATCGTCGGCATCACCGGGGCCATGCTTATTCCCGTGGGACTGCACAAATTTGCCGAGCGGCATCCGGAGCGCGTTATCGACGTCGGCATTGCCGAGCAGCACGCCCTCACATCCGCTGCGGGTATGGCCTTCGGCGGCCTTCACCCCGTGGTGGCGGTTTACGCGACCTTCCTGAACCGTGCCTTTGACCAACTCCTGATGGATGTGGCCCTGCATAAGGCAGGCGTCACGATTGTCCTGGACCGGGCTGGGGTCACCGGCCCCGATGGGCCCAGCCACCACGGGATGTGGGATATGGCCATGGTCCAGATTGTTCCGGGACTTCACCTGGCAGCGCCCCGTGATGCAACCAGGCTCCGCGAGGAACTGCGGGAGGCCGTCGCCATCGATGACGCCCCCACTGTGGTGCGCTTTTCCAAGGGCAGCGTCGGTTCCGAGGTCGAAGCCATTGAACGGCTCCACGACGGCGTGGACATCCTTGCCCGGCGGCCTGAGGGTTCCACCGAAAACGATGTCCTCATTGTGAGCGTCGGTGCCATGTCGGAACTGGCGCTGGACGTGGCCGGCCGCTTGGGTGCCCAAGGCATCAGCTCCACGGTGGTGGACCCCCGCTGGGTCCTGCCTGTCCGTAAGTCAATCATTGCCCTCGCTGCCCGCCATCGCCTGGTCATCTGCATTGAGGATGGTGTCCGGGCAGGCGGTGTCGGTTCCCGCATCCGGCAGGAAATGCGTGCAGCGGGCGTTGACACCGCCCTCAACGAGGTTGGATTGCCCGTTGAATTCCTGGTCCATGGTTCCCGGAGCCAGGTGCTGGAGCGCGTTGGCCTGACTGCCCAGAAGATCACCCACGACGTCGTGGCGCAGGTTCTGGGGACCAAAGTCCCGTTTGCGAGGCCCCTCCCAGGCCAGGAACACCCCACCACCGGCAGTCTGCCGACGCTGTGACGGACCACCGCGAACCGGGCGCGTTGCAGCCCGGTGACCTTGTGGTGTCGAGGAACAGGAAATGGGACGGCAAAGCCCATTGGGTGGTCCCTGGCAGGTATCTCGGCGAGGACATTCACGGGTGGTGGATCTTCCAGGGCGCGGGGGAGTTCTGTTCGCGTCCTGGAGCAGCCTTCTACACGGCCTCCGATGCTGTCCTGCTGGTCCCTCGGACCGGCGAATTCGTGGCGACCTTCTATGACGAGAGCTACCCGGGGGACTTCCGGATTTACGTTGACCTGGCCACCGCCCACGGCTGGAACCCCATCAAGCCCGGGGTCACGGAGTTCCATATGATCGACATGGACCTGGACGTGATCCGCTCCACCAAGCACGGCGTCTTTGTTGATGACGAAGACGAGTTTGAGCAGCACCGGGTGGCCATGGGCTATCCGGACGAAACAGTGGACGCTATGCGCACGGAATGCGCGGTCCTCTTCGAGGCAGTAGCGGCCATGAACAAACCGTTCGACGTCACCGGTGCCGACAGCACCAGCGCCGAATGGTTCAGGAAAGGACGGGCATGAGCGGCATAATTCGCACGTACAAGCGGGACGACGAGGGAATCCTTCACTTTCGGGAAGCCTGGTACGACGACGAGGACCAGCAGTTCGTGATCAATCACGGCGTGGTGGGTCACCAGAGCAAGACCGATGAAACAGAAGTCGGCGACGAATCGTCCGTGGAGGGCTTGATGTCGGCCTTTGCCGCACAGTGCCAGGAAGACGGGTACGCCGAGATCCCGGAGTCCGAGCAGTTCTGGGTGGTTGCCCAGATCGCCCTCAAGAGCAAGGACGGCACCGAGCGGGACCGGCATCTTGAACGGAAAGCCAAAGCGGCCCTCACGGGTGAACTGGCGTGGCGTGGGCTCGGCGTCGTTGACCGGTCCGAGATCGGCAATGGCCACCTGAACATCTTCTGCCTCTGCCCCGACGTCAATAAGGCCGTGAACGCCATCAAGATCTGCGTTCGTGGTGAGGACCTGGACTTCACCAAGCTCACTGTTGCCGCCGCACCCTACGGCGACCCCGGTGCATTCCGGGTCAAGCACTCGCCCAAGCAGGGCGTGGGCTTTACTCTCTAAGTAGCACCCCAACGCACCAGGAGGGATCCCCATGTCGTCCAAGAGCAACTGGCCCGGACATACCCCGCTGCCCAAGGGCCTCGCTGCACCGGCGAGACGTGCCTTGGCGCATGAGGGAATTGAAACTCTGGAGCAGTTGGCGGAGTTTGGCGAAACGAAAATCTCCAAGCTCCACGGCATGGGGCCCGTGGCCATCGCCCAGCTTGAGGACGCCATGGAGGAATCGGGAATCTCCTACAGCGGCGGCTAGGCTGAATTCATGACTGAATACCGACGCCTTGGCCATTCCGGACTGACCGTCTCAGCTGTGGGGCTGGGCTGCAACAATCTGGGCCGCGCCAATACACCGACCGAATCCCAGGAAGGCACGGACGCTGTCGTCCATGCCGCGCTCGATGCCGGCGTGACTTTCTTCGACGTCGCCGATGTCTACGGGCGCGAGCCGGGCCTGAGCGAGACCATGCTCGGCAAGGCCCTGAAGGGGCGGCGCGACGACGTTGTGATCGGCACCAAGTTCGGCATGGACATGCGCGGTGTGAACGGCAACGATTTCGGGGCCCGCGGTTCGCGCCGCTACATCATCAAAGCCGTCGAGGCATCACTCCGCCGTCTGGACACCGAGTGGATCGATCTCTACCAGTTCCACACGCCGGACCCGCTGACCCCCATCGAAGAGACCCTGGCGGCCTTGGACGATCTGGTGACCTCTGGAAAGGTCCGCTACGTCGGACACTCCAACTTCGCCGGTTGGCAGATCGCCGAAGCCGAGTACGTCGGCCGTCAGGCCGGAGGCGTCCGCTTCATCTCGACGCAGAACCATTACAACCTGCTGGACCGCCGTGCTGAGCTGGAAGTACTTCCCGCGGCGGGGGCCTTCTCCTTGGGCGTGCTCCCATACTTTCCGCTGGCCAACGGGCTCCTGACGGGTAAGTACTCAGCCGGTAAGGCCCCGGAGGGCTCACGGCTGAGCCATACCCGCACCAACCTGGTGCACGACGCTGACTGGGACCAGCTGGGCCGCTTCGGCCAGTTCGCCAAGGAGCGCGGCATCAGCGAACTGCAACTGGCGTTCTCCTGGCTGGCAGCGCAGCCTGGAGTCAGCAGCGTCATCGCCGGAGCCACGCGTCCCGGGCAGATCCGGGAGAACGCCGATGCGGTGTGCTGGGTCCCCACCCAGGAGGAACGGGCGGAACTGGACGAGATCTTCCCGCGGGCGCCCAAGGTGGCGCTCTTCTAGCCGAACACCACGAGGGCCGTGGCCGGAGCAGGTGCTCCGGCCACGGCCCTCGTCGTTAAGGACGCCTGGGGGACGTGCGGCTTAGGCAGGTGCCGAGGCGATGCCCGGTTCCAGGAACCTCTTGCCATTGACGCGTTCGGAGGCGCCCACCCGGTCAAGATAAGGTGTGATTCCGCCGAGGAACATCGGCCAGCCGGCGCCCATGATGACGCACAGATCGATGTCCTCAGGACCGGCAACAACACCTTCTTCGAGCATGAGCCCGATTTCCTCTGCCAAGGCATCCTGGGTGCGTCGGAGGACCTCTTCGCCCGTGGATGGGGTGTCACCAAAGGACAGGATGGCCAGGGTCTCGGCCGGGATGACAGGGGTTCCGTCGGGGCCCGGGACCCAGAGGGACTTCACGCCGTTGTCGATGAGCTTTTGCAGGTTTTGGGACACGGGGAACCGGTCGCCGAAGGCCGTGTGCAGGGATTCCTGGACGTGCTGCGCAACCGGCAGGCCCACCATGGCGCTCAGGGTGAACGGCGACATTGGCAGGCCCATGGGGCGCAGCGCAGTGTCAGCGACGTCGGCGGGGGTTCCCTCGTCGAAGGCTGCGATGACTTCGCCCATGAGGCGCAGAAGAATGCGGTTCACGACGAACGCCGCGGCATCCTTCACCAGCACCGCGGTCTTCTTGAGGCCCTTGGCGAGTTCGAAAGCGGTCGCCAGGACAGCGTCGTCGGTCTTAGGCGCCCTGACGATCTCCAAGAGAGGCATGACAGCTACGGGGTTGAAGAAGTGGAAGCCCACCAGGCGTTCGGGGTGCTTCAAGTCCTCCGCCATGGCTGTGACTGACAATGAAGACGTGTTGGTGGCCAGGATGCACTCGGGGGAGACGATGGCCTCGACTTCGGCAAAGACCTGCTTCTTGATATGGAGCTCTTCGAAGACTGCCTCGATGACGAAGTCGGCGTCGGCGAACGCTGCCTTGGAGACCGAACCGGTCACGAGCGCCTTGGTCCTGTTGGCGGCGTCGGGCTTGATCCGCTTCTTTGCCAGCATCTTGTCCACCTCGGAGTGGACGTAGGCCACGCCCTTGTCCACCCTGGCCTGGTCAATGTCCGTCATCACCACGGGGACTTTGAGCTGCCGTGCAAACAGCAACGCCAGCTGGCTCGCCATGAGTCCGGCACCCACGACGCCGATCTTGGTCACCGGACGGGCCAGCTTACGGTCAGGGGCGCCGGCAGGTCGCTTGGAGCGCTTCTGGACGAGATCCAGGAACGCGTACACCGTCGAACGGAATTCGTCGGTCTGCATCAGGCCTGCGAGGGTCTCGCACTCCAGTTCGGCCGATTCCGCCTGTGTCATGGTGCGGTTGGCTTCCATGACGTCCAATACCTTGGCCGGTGCGGGAGAGGCGTTGGAGGTCTTTGCCTCAACCAGAGCCCGTCCCGCCGACACGGCGGCTGCCCAGCGCCCGGCAACGCCCTCATCGGTGGCATCGACGGCATTCTTCCGTTCGGGCTCTACTTCCCCGGAGATGACACGTGCTGCCCAAGCCAGCGACTGCTCAACGAAGTCGGCCGGTTCGAACATGGCATCGGCAACGCCGAGCTCATAGGCCTGCGGCCCTGTCAGGGTCCGGTTGTTGCTCAGGGGGTTCTCGATCATGACCTTAACGGCATTTTCAGGACCGATCAGGCGCGGGAGGATATAGACACCGCCCCAGCCCGGCACGAGGCCGATGAAGGCTTCGGGCAATGCAAGGGCGCCGGCACCTGTGGACACGGTCCGGTAGGTGGACTGCAAGGCGATCTCCAGCCCGCCTCCCAGGGCAAGGCCGTTGATGAAGGCGAAGCTTGGCACTCCCAGATCTGCGAGGGTGCTGTAGACGGCGTGGCCAAGCTGGGCCATCCAGAGGCCATGCTCTCGTTCCTTCAGCGTTTTGACGGCCGAAAGGTCGGCGCCCGCCACCAGGAAGTACGGTTTGCCGGTAACGCCGACGCCTACGATTTCACCGAGGGACGCGCGCTCCTTGAGCTTCTCCAGGACGCCACCCAGTTCAACCAGCGTGTTGGGGCCAAGCGTGGTGGGCTTGGAGTGGTCCAGACCGTTGTCCAGCGTGATAAGGGCGAACGTGCCTGCACCGGGGAGCTGGATGTCCTGGACATAGGAATGCGTCACGACTTCATCGGGGAAGAGGGCGGCGAGCTTCTGGAATTCGGCGGCACTCATGCTGCGGCTCCTTCGGTGGTGGCTGTGGTGGCCTGGTCTGTGCTGGAGGGTGCGTCATCGGTGTAGTGGGGGTTTTCCCAGATCACTGTGGCACCCATGCCAAGGCCGATGCACATGGTGGTGATGCCGTAACGTACCGTGGGATCTTCCTCGAATTGTCGCGCAAGTTGGTTCATCAAGCGAACACCGGAAGAAGCCAGCGGATGTCCGACGGCGATCGCCCCGCCGTAGCGGTTGACGCGCGGATCGTCGTCCGCGATGCCGAAGTGGTCCAGGAAGCTCAGCACCTGGACGGCAAAGGCCTCGTTGATCTCGAAGAGCCCGATGTCCTCAATTCCAAGCCCGGCGTTCTTGAGGGCTTTTTCCGTTGCCGGCACGGGGCCAATGCCCATGACCTCGGGTTCGACACCGGCGAAGGCGTAGGAGACGAGCCGCATCTTGACGGACAGGCCCAGCTCTTCAGCGGCTTCGGCCGATGCCAGAACTGCTGCTGTGGCGCCGTCGTTGAGTCCTGCGGCGTTGCCGGCGGTGACGCGTCCGTGGGCCCGGAAAGGCGTACGCAGTTCGGCGAGGTCGGCAACTGTGGTCCCCGGGCGCGGGGGTTCGTCCGTGGTGTGGAGGGTCCAGCCTTGTCCGGGCTTCATGGTTGCGACGGGGACGAGGTCATGTTGGATTTGCTCGTTGGAGTACGCCGCGGCGAGCTTGGCCTGTGACGCTGCGGCATAGGCATCCGTGCGGTCCTTGGTAATGGCGGGGAAACGATCGTGCAGGTTTTCCGCCGTGTTCCCCATGTTCAGGGCAGCCGGGTCCACCAGCCGCTCGGACATGAAACGGGGGTTGGGGTCGGCCCCGGCACCCATGGGATGGTTGCCCATGTGTTCCACGCCGCCTGCAATGACCACGTCGTACGCGCCGAAGCCGATGCCGCTCGCCGTCGTCGTTACTGCCGTCATGGCACCTGCGCACATGCGGTCGATGGCGAATCCGGGAACGGTCCGCGGCAGCCCTGCCAGCAATGCCGCTGTGCGGCCGATGGTCAGTCCTTGATCTCCGGTTTGGGTCGTGGCGGCAATGGCTACCTCGTCCACGCGGTCGGCAGGCAACGACGGGTTCCGGCGCATCAGTTCGCGGATGCACTTCACCACGAGGTTATCGGCCCGGGTGCCCGCGTAGATTCCCTTGTCGCCGGCTTTGCCGAAGGGTGTGCGGACGCCATCGACGAAAACGACGTCGCGGACGTTCCTCTGGGCACTGCGTGTTGGACTCATGTATTAACTCCTCGTTGAGACATGGTGCCGGCCCGCGTGGCGGGTGCTCCGGTTGGCATTGATGCAATGTTACTCGCCGGTAACTTAGCGTGCAAGGTGTGTCGCCGTAGAACCGGCGGGCCGTTTGGAAGACGCGAAAGGCCCGCTACCGCGAACCGTGGTTCGGGTAACGGGCCTGGTGCAGGAGCCCGTCAGGCGGAGTCCTGGGACTGTTGGGCTGCCTGGGGCTGCTGGCTGTCCTTGGCTTTGGATTCCTTGGCCGGAAGGGGCTTGGGATTCAAGCAGGCTTCGGTAAGGATGGGCGCGGCAAAGGAGATCTGCCATTCCCGGGCACCAAGCGCACGGAGTTCAGCGGCAACCGTGTCCAGCGAAACATCAGCCGGCGGCCGCCACGTAATGCGGCGCAGGAAGTCCGGAGTAAGGAGATTCTCCACCGGCAGGTTGAGCTCGTCAGCCTTTGCCTGCAGCGCGGGCCGTGCGGTCGCCAACCGTGCGGCCGCTTCCGGGTCGCGGTCCACCCACACGCGTGGCGGCGGTGGAGCATTGGTGGGCAGGTGGAGGGGAGGCACATCGGTCAAGGTGCGGGCGTTGGTGATGCAGCGCAGCCAACGCGGTGCCTCCCGTTGGGCCGACCGGCCGTGGAATCCTTTGGTGGCGAGGAGTTGTGGGACCGTGGTGGGCATGGCTTTTGCGGCGGCGACGAGGGCCGAATCGGGGATCAGGCGCCCCGGAGCCACGTCGCGTTTGCGCGCCAGTTGGTCGCGTTCCAGCCACAGTTCACGAACGGCTGCCAGCTGGCGCCGGTCCCGGATCTGGTGAAGGCCCGAGGTCTTCCGCCATGGATCCACGCGGGGAGGTGAGATACCTGCGGCGAGGATTCCGGCAAATTCCTGTTCGGCGTATTCCAGTTTTCCGTCGGCCTCGAGCAACTCGATGAGTTCCTCGCGCAGTTCCGCGAGGACCTCGACGTCGAGGGCCGCGTAACGGAGCCACGGTTCGGGCAGTGGGCGGGTGGACCAGTCTGCCGCGGAGTGCTCCTTGGCCAGGCCGAATCCGAGGAGTTGTTCGATGACGGCAGCAAGTCCCACCCTGGGCAGGCCGGCAAGGCGTGCGGCAAGTTCGGTGTCGAACAGTTTGTCCGGCCACATGCCGAGCTCGGAAAGGCAGGGCAGGTCCTGCGTGGCGGCGTGCAGGATCCACTCGACGCCGCGGAGGGCTTCGTTGATGATCTCCAGGTTGTCGAACGGCTCGGGATCGATCAGCCACGTCCCGGCGCCCTCGCGGCGGATCTGGACCAGGAAAGCACGCTGGCCGTAGCGGAAGCCGGAGGCCCGCTCTGCGTCGACACCTGCCGGTCCGGTTCCGGCAGCGATGGCGGCGGCACATCGCTCCAGTCCGGACGGAGTATCGATGACCAGAGGCACGCCTTCGCGTGGAGTATCGAGATCGATGACTTCAGGGACGTGGCTGTCGAAGCCGTCTACCTTGATGTGTGTGGTGGGATCAGCAACCGGATCGCCGGCTGTGGTTTTATCCAGGTTTTCAGGGGTCATGGTGGCTTAAGCTTACCGATTCATGCCAGGACGGGGTGCTGGCTCCAATGGTGGCGCTTCGGGCGATGCGTCGTCAGTGGTCAATTGAGCCTCCTGTTGGGAAGTCCCGTGACGCCCGGGGGGAGGGGCGGGAGCCCTGCGAAAGTGCAGACCATGTCCGACCAAGCCTCCAGGTGGGCCTTGACGTCAGCGCTTGCCGGGGTCCACGAAGCACGGAGTTCAATGTCGATGGTGTCTGGACGTTCGGCCAGTGTGCCGAAGCTCTCAGAAAGGATTCTCGTTGCGGTGCCCCCGGCGGCCCGGTAGGGGGCGGCATGGTTCTCCAAGGCGTCAACCAGCCACGTCCAGGCGACAGAGCCGAGCATGGAGTCATTGCCCATCTCTGCGTCCATTTGGGCCCGGATGTAGGTGACAATCCGGAACTCGCCTTCCCACACCGCCGATCCGTCGGGGTCGTAAAGCAGGATGAAGCGGCCGGTGGCCAGTTCGTCGTCGTCTTCGCTTGCCGGTGAGTTGGCTTGGCTCGCTGCGAAGGCCTTCGCAGCCGGCCCGTGGACAGGGACCTGCCGGGTGGCCGCGGTGGGACTAAAGACTTCGGCTCCCAAGGCCACTGCGTAAGGGGCGAGCCGTGCGGGCGCAGGGATTTCGTCAAGCCGCAGTTCGCTGCGGCATTGTGCTTTTCGTAGCGTTCCCAAGGCGACAAGAAAGTCCGAGGGAACCTGTGCGAGGGCGTTCACCCTCGCAGGTTATGCGTCCGGGGCGGCGATTCCGTGCAGGCTCGCCGCCCCGGGCGCACGTGCTTAAAGGGAACCAAGTTCCCGCTTGATGCCCGCAACGAAGGCGTCAATGTCGGCCTCCGTGGTGTCGAAGGAACACATCCACCGAACTTCTCCCCGGGCCGCGTCCCAATCGTAGAAGGCGAAGCTCTGCCGCAGGCGATCGGCAACACCTGGCGGAAGGATGGCAAAGACGCCATTGGACTGTGTCGCCTGGGTGGGCTCGACGCCGTCGATCGCTTCCACGGCAGTGCGCAGGCGTGCTGCCATGGCATTGGCGTGGGCGGCAGACCGAAGCCACAGCCCGTCTTCCAGCAAGGCGATGAACTGGGCCGAAATGAAGCGCATCTTTGAAGCGAGCTGCATGTTCATCTTGCGCAGGAACTTCAGTCCGTCGGCGGCTTCAGGGTTCAGGGCCACCACCACTTCGCCGAAGAGCAGCCCGTTCTTGGTGCCGCCAAAGGACAGGATGTCCACGCCGGCGTCCCGGGTGAAAGCCCGCAGGGGGACACCCAAGTGGGCGGCGGCGTTCGCCAGGCGCGCACCGTCCATGTGCAGTTTCATGCCCTTGGCATGGGCGTGGTCGGCAATGGCACGTACTTCTTCGGGGGTGTAGCAGGTGCCAAGCTCGGTGGTTTGGGTGATGGAGACGGCCAGGGGCTGTGCCCGGTGTTCGTCGCCCCAGCCCCAGGCTTCGCGATCAATCAGCTCAGGGGTGAGCTTGCCGTCCCCGGTGGGTACCTGCAGGAGCTTGATTCCGCCGATCCGCTCAGGTGCGCCGTTCTCGTCCATGTTGATATGGGCGGTGGATGCGCAGATCACCGCTCCCCACCGCGGAAGCAGGGACTGCAACGACAGGACGTTGGCACCTGTTCCGTTGAAGACCGGGAAACACTCAATGCCCGGTCCGAACTGCTGTTCCAGAACGTCCTGGAGGCGTGCCGTGTAAACGTCCTCACCGTAGGAAACCTGGTGGCCGCCGTTGGCAGCGGCCAACGCAACCAGGATCTCAGGGTGCACGCCGGAGTAGTTGTCCGAGGCAAATCCGCGAACCGAAGGATCGTGGAGTTGGCTGGGTCCGGCGGTAGCTTTGGCGCTGTGGATGGCCTCTGTTGTGCTCGTCACTTGTTCATTCACGCTTTCAAGTCTATTTGGCCAGCACGATGCGCTGGCCGTTGAGGTTTGCTGCCGGTTCGCCGAACAGCCCGACGACGGCGGCCGCCAGGTCTTCGACGTCCGTGTACCCGGGGAATCGGCGTTCCGGATGGGCGGCGCGCATCGCCGGATCCACCAGCGCCTTCACCACGAAGATGGCTGCCGCGCTGTGCTGCTCTTCGGCTTGCATCCGGCGGAATCCGTCCGCCACGGCCAAGGTCCAGGCCTCGGCAGCCGCTTTGGCTGCTGCGTAGCTGGCGGCCGCGGCCGTGGGGGCGGACGCTGCAGTGGATGAAACCATGGCGAGCCGGCCGTTCGGAGATGCTTCGAGCTGGCTGTAGAACACGCGGGACACGTTGCGCAGGGTGGTGACCGCGCTGCGTTCCATGGCATCCCAGTCCTCGTCAGACTGGTCTTCAATGCCCTTCGCGCCCCGCCAGCCGCCCACCAGATGGATGACACCGTCAACGCCGTCAACGCCGCGGCTGTGGAGGCCCTCCGCCAGGGCACGTACTGAGCCAAGGTCGGCGAGGTCGCACACCAGGGGTGTCACTCCGTTTCCGGCTTCGCTCGCGGCCGCCTGGATCCGGACCTCGTCCGAGCCCACGGTAAACACCCTGTGACCGGCGGCCCCCAACGCCCGCGCCGCAGCGATGCCGGTCGCGCTGCTACCGCCGGTCACAAGGATGGTCAGAGTGGTCATCAGGCCGCTGTCGCGCCGGTGATGCCGGTGGTGGACTCGATGACAGGACGCATTTTCTTCTCCAGTGCTTCGTAGAACATGGACAGGGGGAATTCATCGTCGAGGACCTGGTCGGTGAGCCCGCGCGGAGGGCCGTCCAAAGGCAGGGCATCCGGGCCCTTGGCCCAGACCGACGCCGGGTGGGCTGTCACGGTACCGGAGATGAGCTCATAGGCTGCCAGCCAGTGGGCGGCCTTCGGGCGGTCGATGGAACGCCAGTAGAGTTCTTCGATTTTGGCGCCGAGTTCCACCACGACAGCGGCGGCATCTTCCCAGTCGATGGAGAGCTTGCTGTCCGTCCAGTGGAGGACGTGGTGCTGGTGCATCCATGCGAACAGGAGCTGGCCACCGAGTCCGTCGTAGTTGCGGACCCGGCTGCCGGTGATGGCAAAGCGGAAGATCCGGTCGAAGATCACGGCATACTGAACCAGTTTCGCGTGCTTGCGTGCATCGGGATCGGCGTTCTCGTCTTTCTCGATGCGGACGGACTCGCGGAATGCCGTCAGGTCGCAGCGCAACTCTTCCAGCGAGTAGAGGAAGAACGGCATGCGCTGCTTGATCATGAACGGATCGAAGGGAAGGTCGCCACGCATGTGGGTGCGGTCGTGGATGAGGTCCCACATGACAAACGTGCGCTGTGTGAGTTCCTGGTCTTCGATCAGCTGTGCTGCGTCCTCGGGAAGCTCCAGGGACGTGGTTGCCGCGGCTGCTTTGAGGACGCGGCGGAAGCGGGCAGCTTCCCGGTCGGCGAAGATGGCACCCCAGGTGAAGGTAGGGGTTTCACGCACGGCAACGGTTTCGGGGAACAGCACCGCGGAGTTTGTGTCATACCCGGGGGTGAAATCGATGAATCGGATGGGGACGAAGAGTTTGTTGGAGTACTCTCCGGCTTCGAGGCCTGCGATGAACTCCGGCCAGATGACCTCGATCAGGACCGCTTCGACCAGCCTGTTGGTGCTGCCGTTCTGCGTGTACATGGGGAACACCACCAAGTGCTGGAGCCCGTCTACGCGCAGTTCCTGCGGCTGGAACGCTTGGAGTGAGTCCAGGAAGTCAGGGATGCCGAAGCCGCCCTGCGCCCAGCGTCCAAAGTCCTGCACCAGCAACTCCAGGTACCTGGCGTCGTGGGGGAACAGGGGAGCGAGCGCTGCGATGGCGTCGGAGATCGTTGCCACGAGCGCAGCCGCATCGGCGTGTGCAGAAGGATCGGCGATGGAACCATCCTGTTCCTGGTATGCCTGCAGTGCAGTGGCCGCAGCCTTCAACGATGTCCACTCGGCGTTGTCGGCGGTGACACGCGGGAGGGTGGAGGTGGCGATGGTTGTCATGGAGCTCGGCCCTTTCCGAAGTAGTGATTGCTTCTGGGCCGAGCGTAGCAAGCGAAAAGCATTGCTAATCCAAATTTGTCTCAAGCATTAGAAACTCTTGCTCTCAAGATGCGTCTGCACAGTTCGAGGTCAAGTGCGACCCGCTGTTTCAGCCGTCAGAGACCGGACGAACGCGCCGGCAGGCACGTCCGTCCGGATCCGGCTAGCTTTCGTCGGGGTTGACCAGACGCAGCGAGATGGAGTTGATGCAGAACCGCTGGTCGGTGGGAGTGCCGTAACCTTCTCCCTCGAACACGTGGCCCAGATGGGAATCGCAGTTCGCGCAGCGGACCTCCACACGGTCCATTCCCATGGTGCGGTCATGGAGGTAGCGGACAGTGCCTTCAGCCAGCGGCGCCCAGAACGAGGGCCAGCCACAATGGGAATCAAACTTCTCCCTGCTGGTGAACAACTGGCTGCCGCAAGCACGGCACTGGTAGACGCCCTCGGTGTGGGTGTCCCAATACTCGCCGGTGTACGGCCGTTCGGTGCCCGCCTGCCGCAGCACGCGGTATTCCTCGGGCGTCAACTCCTCGCGCCATTGGGCATCGCTCTTCTCCACGGGTGCAGAAGTTGTCTTGCTGGTGTTTTCAGGAGTGTTCATGTCTTATGCAACGCTCACGAGTCGCCGATAAATCCCGAACCCGCGTACAGGTGGAGCACCGGGAGCCCCAGTTGATCCTGCGCTTTGTTGGCCCAGTCGGTGTGGAAGGTATCGGCTATGGCATGGGGGCGCGTCACGACAACCGCTTGTGCTGCATCGAGCGCCCGGACCTTTGCTACCAAGCCGGCCACGGCATCGCCGTCGACGACTTCCCCCGTAACCCCGCCGCCCAGGCCGGCCAAAGCCGCCAGCGAGGCAGCCAACGTATCCGAGGCCTCGGCACGCTCCACCTCGGGGTCCGGTGACTGTGACGTGAGTTCGCGGAATGCCTTGGCGATATCCAGCAACGACAGATTCTCCAGGAAGTCCACCAGCAGATGTCGCTCGGTATTGGCGGGAACCAGGACAACAAGGGGCACGTCACCGCCATCCACCAATTTGGCGATGTTAACGCGGTCGTCGGGGCCAAGGGGCTCTTCAGTCAGGATGACTATGGGATCACTCATGGCTACAGCGTAGTGCTCAGAACCTGAGTCCGCAGGCTTTTGGTCCCCGATTCCAGGGGTAGGTACGCCGCGCGCTCCCCACCTGCGGCGGGCAGCGTCACGGACCAGCAACAATGGAAGCATGGCATCGACTAACCGGTCAGCGAGCGACGCTGCAGAGAACAAAATGTCCCCCCGTACCAAATGGGCGATCGCCGGCTTCATCGCCGGAGGCAGCCTCGCCGGACTGGTGGGAGCCGGTTCCTCCGCGCTCGCCGTTTACTTTGCCCGCCGTGTCATTACGCCGGCCGCCCGGCATGAGGACCAGGAAGTCCTCGCCGTCATCCGGGGCGACAAAGGGCCACAGGTCATCCTCGCCGCCACCCCGGATTCGACCATTGACGGTGTCTTCAGCCTCTTCTTCTCAGGCGGCCAGGGGCACGCTCGGATCGGCCGCATCGTCTCGTACTCGCCAGCCGAACAGACGGTCCTTCGCGAAGTGGAAGAGGTGTACAGCGGGAACCTGTCGGAGGCACGGCGCGGCTGGTGGAGTGGTGCAACCTACCCCGATCCTGCGGCGATCGGCCTGGCAGCGGAGGATGTGAATATCACGGTCGACGGCGGGACGGCGCCGGCGTGGTTGATCCGCGCCGATGCTTCGTCCCCGGCACCGGTCTGGGCGATCATGGTGCACGGACGCGGCGCTACGCGGCTCGAAGGTCTCCGGGCGGTACGCACGGCCCGGGATCTGGGGCTGGACAGCCTGCTCATTTCCTACCGCAATGATGGCCTGGCTCCGTCGGCACTGGACGGGCGCTACGGATTGGGATCCACGGAATGGCATGATGTGGAGGCCGCGATCGACTATGCACTCGAACACGGGGCCAAGGAAGTGGTTCTTTTCGGATGGTCCATGGGCGGAGCGATCAGCCTCCAGACCGCCGATCTGTCCAAGCATCGGCATCTCATCCGGGCCTTGGTCCTGGATGCCCCCGTCATCAACTGGGTCAACGTGATGGCACACCACGCCGAAATGAACAGGATCCCCTACACCGTGGGGCGCTATGGACAGCTGATGCTGGGACACCCGCTGGGACGCAGGCTGACCGGCCTCGCGGCTCCCGTTGACCTGAAGGCCATGGACTGGGAAGCCCGGGCCGTCGAGCTGCGCACCCCCACCCTGGTGATCCACAGCCTTGACGACGACTACGTTCCCTTCGGACCGTCCGCAAGCCTCGCCGAAAAGAACCCGGAGATGGTCACCTTTGAGCCGTTCAACGGTGCGCGGCACACCAAGGAATGGAACGTGGATCCCGAAAGGTGGGAACGCGTGGTCCACTCATGGTTGCAACGGGAGCTGGCTCCGCGGAACAACCCGGGCCAGGCCGACGCTGCGGTGCAGGGGAGTGCCCCGGGTCAGCCGGGAATCAACGGCTAGTTCAGCCCTTGGCGGCCGGCGTGGTGCCGATGGGAGCGACGGTAGCCTCCGTCAGCCGGATCAGGTCCGCTGGAGCAAGTTCTATGTCCAGTCCCCGTCGGCCACCGGATACCAGGATGGCGTCAAAGCCCAACGCTGATTCGTCGAGGACCGTGGGGGAGGACTGGCGCTGTCCCAGCGGGGAAATGCCGCCCAGGACATACCCTGTGCGGCGTTCAGCGGCTTTGGGATCAGCCATGGCAGCCTTCTTGGCTCCAAGCGCTGCAGCTACGGACTTCAAGTCGAGGTTTCCGGACACAGGGACAACGGCTACTGCCAGCCGGCCTTCAACGTCCACCATGAGCGTTTTGAAGACCCTGGCGGGCTCGATGCCCAGGACCTCCGCTGCTTCCAGGCCATAGCTGGCTGCCGAGGGGTCGTGGGCATACGGGTGCAGCTCAAAAGGAACGCCGGCCGCAGCAAGAGCTGCGGTAGCCGGCGTTCCCTGTGAAGCCATTTTCCTGGCCATACCGTGTAGTGGCGCCTTTCAGTTTCCCAGCCGGTTTGCGGCCGCAACTTTGCGCTTGATGCGGCCGAGCATGGCGGTCATTCCCCGCATGCGCAGGGGAGTGATGGCCCGGGTCAATCCCAGCAGCTCGGGCATATCGTCCGGAACGGCAAGAATCTCTTCGGCAGTGAGCCCGTCCAGGCCCTCGTGCAGCACACCGGCGAAGCCGCGGGTCGTCGGCGCCTCCTGCGGAGCCTTGAAGAAGAGCCGGTATTTCCGGGGGCCGTCAGGATTCTTTTCGGACTCGATCGTGAGGAACAACGGAGACTGGCACTCCACAACCTGCTCCAGCAACTCCGGGTGGTCCTTCAAACGCTCCGGCAGCTCCGGCAGGCCCCTGGAGAACTCAAGCAGGAGCTGGAGACGGTCAGGCTCCGTGAGTGCCTGGAAGTCATCAACGATTTCCGCCAAGGCGGTGGGCAAAGTGTTCGTACTCATCTCTTCCAGCTTACGCACAACCGTCCTGAATGCACTTTCCGTATTGCAACACTACGGGGCCTTTGGAGACGCGGTTAGTTGCTTGCGAAGGCTGCAGGGACTGAACCGCGTTCGGCGCCCTTGACGATGGGAACGCGCACCGCATTGCCCCACTCGGTCCAGGAGCCGTCGTAGTTGCGCACGGTATCGAAGCCCAGCAAGTACTTGAGTGCGAACCACGTGTGGCTTGAACGTTCTCCGATGCGGCAGTAGGCCACCACGTCGTCGCCTGCTTTGAGCCCGGCCTCGCCGAGGTACAGGGCTTCCAGTTCTTCGCGGCTGCGGTAGGTGCCGTCTTCTGCAGCGGCGCGGGCCCACGGAATCGATGCAGCTGTGGGGATGTGGCCGCCCCGCAGTGCGCCTTCCTCCGGGTAGGCGGGCATGTGGGTGCGCTGGCCCGTGTATTCCTCGGGGGAGCGGACATCGATCAAGGGGTTGCCCAGGTGCGCCAGAACGTCTTCCTTGAACGCGCGGATGGGTGCGTCATTGCGCTCCACTTCCGGGTACTCGCCAACGGCCGGCTGTGAAGCTTCGGTGGTCAGTTCCCGGCCTTCGGCGATCCACTTGTCGCGGCCGCCGTCCAGGAGGCGGACATCCTCGTGGCCGAAAAGCGTGAACACCCACAGTGCGTAGGCAGCCCACCAGTTGGACTTGTCGCCGTAGATGACAACCGTGCTGTCTCGGGAGATCCCCTTGGAAGCCGCCAAGGCAGCGAACGCGGCGCCGTCGACATAGTCACGGGTGACCTCGTCGTTCAAATCTGTGTGCCAATCGATTTTGACGGCCCCCGGGATGTGCCCGGTTTCGTACAGGAGGACGTCTTCATCGGACTCAACGACCACCAGTTTGCCGTCGGCGATGGCGCCGTCAGCGAGGGCTGACGCAAGCCACTCTGTGGAGACAAGGCGTTCGGGGTTCGCGTACGAGGCGAACTTTTCGTTCTGTTCAACGGGGTAGGACATGGTGATGGCCTTTCACTGACAACGGACGGGAGCCAGGCCATGGAAAGTGGTGCAGGTGTGGGCCCGGCGTGCTCCCAACACTAACCACGGGCCGCCAGGAATGCTTCCCCGCGGTCACACGGTGAAACATGGGCTTGGTCACGTATCCTTCCCGCGTCCTCCGATGCCGGTATTCTTGCTGGGGACTTAATACCGAAGGAACGGACCACCGTGGTAAAGATCGAACAACTGGCTGCCCGTACACCGGCAGTCTCCGTGGAGGAACTCCTCAAGGGTTTCTACCCCTCTCCGCGATTTGGAGAGGTCTCGTTCGACAGCTACCGGCCCGACCCCTCGCAGCCGAGCCAGGCCAATGCAGTGAAGCTGCTTTCCGCGTTCGCCGATGGCGTGGGCAACGGCGAGTCCGGCGGTCTCTTCAAGAAACTGTTCGGCAAGAAGGCCCCCGCCACGAGGGCAGGGATCTACCTGGATGGCGGTTTCGGTGTGGGCAAGACCCACCTTTTGGCTTCGCTGTGGCACAGGTCCCCGGGACCCAAGGCCTTCGGTACGTTCGTCGAATACACCAACCTGGTTGGCGCGTTGTCCTTCCGCAAAACGGTGGAAGCCCTCAGCAGCTACAAACTGGTGTGCATCGATGAATTCGAACTCGATGATCCCGGGGACACCGTGCTGATGTCCCGCCTCATGCGTGAGTTGGCCGACGCCGGCGTCAAGCTCGCTGCCACGTCCAACACCCTGCCTGGCTCACTGGGTGAAGGGCGCTTTGCCGCCGTCGATTTCCAACGCGAGATCCAGGTCCTTGCCGACCAGTTCGATGTTGTCAGGATCGACGGCGAGGACTTCCGGCACCGTGGGTTGCCCGCTGCACCGGCCCCGCTGAAGACCGAAGAACTCAAGCACCGCATGAAGGCCGAATTCGACGGCAAGACCGTGGCAGTGGATGACTTCCGTACCCTGGTGAACCACTTGGCGGCCGTTCACCCCAGCCGCTACCGGCAACTCATCTCAGGCGTCGAGGCCGTGGTGTGGAGCGACGTGGAAACCATCACGGAACAGGCTGTGGCCCTCCGCTTTGTCGTGTTGGCCGACAGGCTCTATGACAAGGATGTGCCGATCCTGGCCAGCGGCGTGCCTTTCGACAAGCTCTTTACTGAAGAGATGATGACCGGCGGTTACACCAAGAAGTACTTCCGGGCCGTGTCCAGGCTGACAGCCCTTGCCCGGGAGGCCCAGAACCACGAGCCTGCCTGATTCAGGCTTGCTGACGGGGTTCGCGGTTTTTCAGCATCCAGCGGACCAGAATGCCTCCGGCCAGCGCCCAAAAGGCAGCCCCAACCCCTGCGAAGCTGAGCCCCGACGCTGCCAGCAGGAAAGTGATGCACGCGGGAATCCGCTCTTCGGCCACGGCCAGGGCTGAGGAGATGGACGAGGCGAGGGTTCCGAGGAGCGCCAGGCCGGCGACCGCCTCCAGGAGTCCCGGCGGGGCTGCGGCCACCAGGGTCACGAGCGCCGCGGAACCGGCTGCCAGGACCAGGTACGCCAGTCCCGAGACGAATGCTGCGATCCAGCGCCGCCCCCGGTCCTTCCCGGCTTCCTCGCCTGCCGCCAGTGCTGCACTTAGGGCAGCAAGGTTGATCGCATGCGCTCCGAAGGGTGCGCCGGCAAGGGTGCCCGCTCCCGTGACCAGCATCGAGGACCGCCACGGGGTGGTGTATCCAAAGGATGCGAGAACCGCGACGCCGGGAATGTTCTGCGAAGCCATGGTGACGATGAACAAGGGGAGCGCCAGTCCTACGGCTGCTTCCAAGGAAAAGGCGGGGGTGGTCCACTCCAGCTTGGGCAGGAGGCTGTCCCAAGGTACTTGCACGCCATTGGCGACGACGTGGATCCCGATGACGGCGAGGGCGACCAACAGCGATCCGGGTACCGACCACCGTGGCGCGAACTTCATCAGGACAATCCAGCACAGCACCACGGGAGCAATGAAGAGCGGTACCGATCCCAACGACCTGAACGGCGCCAGGCATAGGGGGAGCAGGACTCCGGCAAGCATGGCTTGAGCCAGAGCCGTGGGGATTTTGGCCATCAAGCGGCCCAGGAACGGCAGCATCCCGGTCAGGACGATCAGCACCCCGACGATCAGGAACGCACCGACGGCGGCCGGCCAGCCGCCGTCGACCACTCCGGCGGAGGCGAGCAGCGCAGCGCCGGGCGTGGACCAGGCGAGTGTCACAGGCATCCGGGAACGCCAGGAAAGCCACAGGATTCCGAGGCCGAATGTCAGGGTAAGCGCCAGCAGGCCGCTGGCCGCCTGGGCCTGATTGGCCCCCACGGCCTGCAGGCCTGCCAGGACGACGGCGAATGACGAGGTGAAGCCCACCAGCGCTGTGACGATTCCGGCGGTAATCGGTGGGGCCAGCGTCTCCCGGGTGGAACGGGTTGGTGTCGTGGGCGGGGAGGCGGAAGGCATAGAGTCCAAAGTACCGGACCGGTTGTTGGAATCCCGCGTCAGGGGAACTGCATGATTAAACGCCAAGGGCACCGGTGGCGCCTCTCGGCGGGACCGGTGCCCCCTTGACGTATCTGGTACGGCGGCTCAGGCAGCTACGGCTGCTTTGGCTCATCCGTGACGGGAGCCTGTCCAGGCTGACCGTCGTTCTTGGCCACGAAGTCGGAAGCGGCATTCTGGACTTTGTCGACGTGGCCGGCATATTTGCCGCCCGTCTTTTCGTCCACAAAATCCCCGGCCTTTTCGATGCCATTCTTGATGGCTTCTTCGTTGCCTTGAATGAGACCCTGAGCCTTGCCCTTCAGGTCGTCAATTAAACCCACGGGCACCTCCCTTCCATCGCGGAGCCAGTTCGCTCCTCCGCGTCCGACCCTAACACCAGTTCGCAGGGGTGCCAAGGGTCCCGGACGGGGCTGTGGACAAACTACGCCAACGGCGTACTTTCCACCTTGTGCCGCGGGCTGTCCGGATTCATGAGGGAGTGCCTGCGACCGTAGGCGAAGTAGATCACCAAGCCGATGACCAGCCACACACCGAACCGGACCCACGTTTCCCAGTGCAGCTGGAACATCAGGAAGGCAGATGCCAGGACACCGAAAGCGGGGACGAGCGGCATGAGCGGCAAGCGGAAGGTCCGCGGGGCGTTGGGCTTGGTGTATCGGAACACGATCACGGAAACACAGACCACCACGAAGGCTGCCAGGATGCCGATATTGGTGAGGTCGGCAACTTCCTTGATGGGGAAGACTCCGGCAAGGAAGGCCGAGGCAATGCCGGCGATCCACGTGACCCGCTGCGGAGTGCCGTGGCGGTCCGTTTTGGCAAACCAGCCGGGCAGCAAGCCATCGCGGCTCATGGAGAACCACACGCGGGTAACGCCCAACAGGAAGGTCAGCATGACGGTCAGGATGGAGAGGACCGCAAACACCGAGATGATGGTGGCGATCACGGGCAGTCCGACGCCTTGGAACGCCGAGGCGAAACCAGCCGTGGGATTGATGTCCTTGTAGTTCTGCATGCCGGTAAGGACCAGCGTGGCAGCAACGTAGAGCAGCATGGCAATGATCAAGGACAGGATGATCGCCTTGGGCATGTGCTTCTTGCCGTCCTTGGCTTCTTCGGCGGCGGTGCTCATGGCGTCGTAGCCGAACACAGCGAAGAAGACCGTCGCGGCGCCGGCAATGACGGGACCGAAGCCGCTGGGCATGAAGGGGTTGTAGTTCTCGGTGTTGACGTAGAAAATGCCCAATCCGATGATGAACAGGATCAGGATGACCTTGATGGCCACCGCGACAAGTTCGAACCGGCCAAAGGCTTTGGTACCCCGGCTCAGGATCCAGGTGACCAGCAGGCAGACAAGGATTGCCGGGAGGTTGATGATGCCGCCCTTGCCTTCATCGGCGGTGGACGTCATCCAGGTTGGCATGTGGATTCCGATGCCCGAAAGGAACGCATCGAAATAGCCTGAGATGCCGATGGCCACCACAGCCACGATGGCGATGTATTCCAGCAGGAGGTCCCAGCCGATGAACCAGCCGATGATCTCGCCCAACGCTACGTAGCCGTAGGTGTACGCCGAGCCTGCGCGGGGGATCATGCCGGCGAATTCGGCGTAGGACAGTGCCGCTGCACCGGACGCCAGGCCGGCGATCAGGAAGGAAAAGAGTACTGCGGGTCCAACGCCCGGGTTGCCTTCGCTGCCGTGGGCCACGAGACCTGCCAGTGAGAAGATTCCGACGCCGATGATTCCGCCGACGCCGATGGCCGTCAGTTGCCAAAGGCCAAGGCTTTTGAAAAGTCCGCTGTGTTTGCTTTCTTCCTCGATGTCGTCGATGGGCTTGCGCCTCAGGACGGACTTGGAAGCCGTCTGTTGGTTCATGGGGGTACTCCTGCCAGTTGGCGTGGAACGGTGATGAGCTCGCAGTACATTATGCGAGTCGAATCACATTAGATAAAGCGACTTCATCTGAGGTGTATCGGTTAGCTCAGGTGACGTTTATGAAATGGGCCGGATATGGGCACAAAAAAAGCAGCTCCGGGGAGCTGCTTTCTTGGGAATGGAGCGGACGACGAGATTCGAACTCGCGACATCCACCTTGGCAAGGTGGTGCTCTACCAGCTGAGCTACGTCCGCACATGTTGCCTGCCGGGCTGA
>NZ_JBNJRY010000013.1:0-103710 GCF_050435325.1 Paenarthrobacter sp. TE4293 | reverse complement strand
AGAAGGGCTGGGAAATCCCGGCCGCCCTGGCCCACATCGAGTCCTCGGGCACCACCCGCCAGGAAGCCTCCACCATCCTCGCCGCCCACGGCTAAACACCCAAGCACCCCACAGCCCAGCAACCCAGTCCTCAGCCGCGTCGCCTCATCAGGCGGCGCGGCTGAGTTGCTTCACCCGATAAAGAACCGGTTCCTGCCGTCCATCTGATCCAGCTGGAAGCACCATGCAGCCCGTCCAATGCCGGATGTGGCAGCGTCCAGTCCGCGTTCCAGTGCCTGGATGTCCGCAACCTGTTCGTCGGAGGTGAAGATGAACTCGTCGCCCGAATGGACCAGGCTCGCTTGCGTCTGCGCGCCTGTGTAGCCATGCACCGAGGGCCGCGTCCAGAAGATCCCGTTGCTGACGATCCTCGCCGGCACTCCCGCCGCCGTCGCGTTCGATGGGACGCTCTTGGTAACCAAGGCACGAGCGGCAAGAACGCTGCCCGAGCCCACTCTTGCGCCCTTGAGCAGCAGCGTGTCCTCGCCCAACCACACGTGGTCCCCGACCCAGATGGATTCGCTGGGGTTGATCCGCTGGCGGTTCTCCACTGAGTAGATCAAGTGGGGGTCCGCGGTTCTGAAGGCAACCCGGGAGGAGAACATGGCATCCCGGCCCACAATGACGTGTTTGCGCTCGGTGGGAAGCACCCGCGCTTCGGCCGTGAACGTTGCTCCGGGTCCCAGATAGAAAACAGACTCTTCAAAGACCGTGGCCACCAGTCGCAGGAATCCCTGCGATTTCCGCAGATGGATGACAGCATCGTTTCCCAGGAAACGGAGCCTGGTGTTGCGCAGCCTCGTTCCGTCCTCGACGAAGAGGACATTTCCTGTTCCTGCGAATTCCACAGTAGAGGAGGTGAATTCGGAACCGGGCGTGTCTTTGAGATGCACGACGTTGTTCCGAATCCCGGGAACATCCGCGTAAGAGCGAATGACCTGGTTCTTTGGGGCTGGGTACTTACTGCTGCTATCGCTCTTGTCCGACACCGGCCAAGGCCTCCCCGGAGTCGCCCACCATAATGCTGGTGTCCTCCCACTCGATGGCTGACAGGACATCGGCCGCACCGTCGGGGGCGTCGGCGTGGACAATTATGTGCAAGCGCCGGACGGCGGCTGCGACGACGAATCTCACGGCGGCAAGGTTTGCCAGTGACCAGCCATCAAGGGGCTGGATAACTGCCCTGTAGGCCGTTCGGGCACCCCTGTCGGTGATATCTGTCGGGTCTGATTCGGCGTCGGAAACGAAGTGGACTTCCATCGTGTCGCCCTCCTGGCCCATGGGGAGGCAGCGGTAGCGGAAGCGGGCGAAGACATCGCCGTCGAGCACTGTGTAGTCCCGGACTGTTTCGGCATGGAGAGCGAGCGCCTGGGAGCTCAACGTCTTCTGTGCTATCCGCGATCCCGGTTTGACGGGCTCCGGCAAGGTAGCAGTCCACGTGGTGCCATCCGGTTTTATGGCCATCAACTGTGTGAGCTGATCGATGGGGTCATAGGCAGGAAGGAGGCTCTGCTCGATGGCCGTATATTTGACGAAGTTGTAGGAGTGCTCCGTCATGAGCTGCAGGAACTGTGTCCGCCCTGAACGCCCCCCAATGAACCAGTTCGCTCCAGTAATTCCGGACCCTGTCGGATCGATGCGCACTTGCACCTGAAGCGTCTCCCCATGGCGGAAGGTGCGCATCTCTTCGCAACCGAATACTTCATCGACCGGGCCGTTGAGGAATCTGCGGATGACGCCCAGCATGGCCGGCAATGCGGTACGGGCAACCTCCGAGTGTTCACCGTTGATGCGGTATTTGGACAGGTTGGGTACGTCGGCCGCCAGCTCAATCAGCGAGTGATTGCTGAGCTCATCTGAATTCGTATAGAAGTAGTCTATTTTGCGTCCTTCCGCGAAGTATCCGCGGAGGCGGTCCTCCGGCTGTTCGATATCGCGCAGGCTGCGGTTCTGCAAAAGGTTGTCTTTGAAAAACGGCTTGTTGAAGTAGTACGGCAGGTTCATTTGCGGCACTGCAAGCAGCAAAGCCGCGCGGGGATAGTCCTTGGCGTACTGGATGGCGATGGACCCGCCCTTGGAGGCGCCGAAGAACAACATGTTCGACGGATCGATGTGGAACCGTCTCCGCAAGCCTTCAATCGCTCCCCCAACGCGGCTCTCCAGCGGCCTCCCCGCGTTATCCACCATCATGTAGGAACCGGCCACCAGGTAGCGGTCCTGAAAGCACACCATCAAGGTGTCCTGCAGGTCCCTCTCCGTGAGGTCCTTGAGGTAACTCACCGCGTAGGAGATCCGGGTGGTTGATGGGCCAAACCCAGGGAACGTGACAAGCATCTTCTTCGGGCTGGCCGTGTTGCCGCGCAAGGAGTAAAAGACGTCTCCGTGCTGCTCCACGCCGTATTGCTCATCGTATTTGAGCTGCTGCGGAGTAGTGAAAGCTCCCCGGCCTATCTTCACCTCAAAAGGAACATCAATGTCTACAGTGAAACGGGAGGCATCGTCCGAGCTGACCATAATGTTTCGGTACTCAAGGGGGTAGCCCCGCGCGGGCGGCTCGACCATATTGCCGTAGACCACTTTCCCATCCTGGAAGAGTCGGAACTGCTGCCCTTTGCACAACTCCCAATTTCGAAGGGTGAGTTTTGCAAAGTAGATCCCCTGTGGGAGGTTGTCGGAGGCCAAGCGGCGGATCTTCCCGTCCCAGCCCTTGGCTTTGATGATGCGCCGCACGGGTGAATCGGCGTCGGATGCCAGCACCGCCCTGGCGAGCTCCGATCCCGCGGGCGAGTATGCCGCCGCGCGGCCTGCTTTGGTGATGCGTCGTTTTAAGCCACGAATCAGCGTCGTCACAGACTCAACATCCTTTCCACGATCTTTTGGTTAATGCGTGCCGGATCCACGCCTTCGAAGAACCGCTCGCGACGCCGGACATAGGTGGGGTCCTTGACGGCGAAGTCCTTCTGGACAATGTGGCTGACCAGCGCGGAGTGCTCAGTGAACACCGGACCCAATCCGTCGGCGACGTAGTCCAACCGGCTTTCGTAGGGCTGATCCCTGAAGAAGTCGGCTGCGTCCCAGTGGTAGTAGGCAATAGGGGTGCCAATGAAGGCGGCATCAAGTGCGGCAGAACTGTAATCCGTGAGGACCAATTCGGCTGAGCGTATGGCTTCCCGATAGCTCAGGTCTGATTTCACCACGCGTTCGGAAAACCTGAACTGGCCGGAGCGCTTTTCCACGTTGGGGTGAAGCTTTACGTGCATGATCCTGTCTGTGTCCTCAAGGAACTTCACGAGCCGGGCGTCCGAGAGCAACCGGTCGATGGCCTGGTAGTAGCTCGACTGGGCGAAATGTTCAGTCGATGACTGATGCAGGTTGAAGCGCCATGTGGGCATGAAAAGAAGATGCTGTTGTCCGTGGGGGTCGCGGGCCAGGGCCTCATAGCGGGGCAAACCACAATTGAGGGTCTCCACGGGAGCCAGTTTGCTCATGTAGTCCGCTTCGATCTTTCCCGTCACAACAAAGACATCGAAGTATTTGGAGAGCACCCAATCGGACATGTCATTGAGTTGGATCCCGTGCTGGAGGTAGACGAACCGGGAGTTCGCGAATGACTTGCCCCTGTACCGGATCGTGTAGATCTGGGAAGACACCACGAGGTCGGATACCAGAAATTTCTCGTAGAAGTCTTTGGTGAAGATGGAGATCAGGTTGAAGCCCTTCGCTTCCAGTCGCTCCCAGTCGGGCGATTTGGGGTTGATTGCGAAGTAGGTGTTGCTGTATTCGGGATGTTTCGACGTGAAGTACTCGTAGAGGTGCTCGGCATTGTCGTCCGCTTGATGGGGGCGGTCGAAGAACAGGATGGTCGAGGAAGGACGGATCGGCCGGTTGTAAAAGTTGTAACTGCCGGGCCTGGCGTGGCCGGACCGGAGGTTGCGCGCCAGGTAGCACTTTGTGATCGTCAGGTTGTCCTCACCGAACAGCAACTCATACAGCGGCAACTCGTGGTTGCTGCGCTTCGCCGTCTGGTTTTGGCGGAAAACCAAGTAGGCATCTTTGTCGTTTAATTGTTTGTAGAACTGCTTGTCTGCCGCCGGATCATCCAGCCAGCGGATCCATGCAGCCTCGAAGGGCTGCAACGCTTCCACCATGCCCAAGAGATCCATCAGCTCGAAACCGCGGATCAAGTCCCGGAGATGGTTCAAAGTGATGGACGATGCCTTCTGCCCCCTGCTTCCCCGGAGGAACAGCGCCACGTAGCGCAAAACCTGAAGCCTGATTTCCTTCGACTGCACAGGCATGACGGGCATCAGCCGCTTGGTTTCCACGGAAATCCTGAGCCCGATCGCGGCCTTGGTGTCTGATGCCGTAGAGAAACCGGTGGCCAGCGGCCTGACCTTCGCTATTGACCAGTACATCCGGTAGCTGGTGTAGATGGCCGAACGATCCACATCGCCAAGTGCTTCCAGCGCGTCGGACAACCTCCTGGTGTTGAAGGCACTGCCAAAAACATCGGTGTCCCGGGCGTAATGGTACGCGTCATCCAGCTTGGTTCCCGCCACGTTCTTGGGGATGGGTCCCGTGTAAATCACCGGCTCTGCAAGATAGACGGTCCGTGACTTGAGGTATTCGAAGAGCGTGGCGACGTAGTTTGCCGACAGCTGATGGGAAGTCCGCATGAAGATGACATATTTGCTCGCGATGTGTCGGCAAAGCCCGGCGATCACGTCCGGCGTCAATGGCTCAGCAACGTGCAGGATGGCGAACTGCGATTCAAGGCGCAGGCGTGCAGACAGAAGGCGCCGATACATGGCTGACTCGCGGTCAAGTTGTCCGGTTTCCTCAAGGACGATAGTGAGCAGTGGCGGCAAATCGGGCATTTGGTTCCTATGGGGGGGTCGAACGTGGGGTAGCGCAGCAGTGAGTCACTCCGGCTCTGGGAGTCACCTCAATGAAGTGCCGCTCCGGACCGAAACATGACGGGGAAATCGAAAATCGATCATCTGCACGCCGGCGCCGTTGCCCGATGCGTCCGGCGTCTGGGCGTACATCACGTAGAATTAACGCACTATGGCGAACTCCCCTGATTCCAAATCGACCCCGTCGGCCGACGCACCCAAGCGTGGGCTGTTCCAGCGCAAGCCCAAGGAAGCCAAGGCCAAAAAGCCTAGCCAACTGAAGCAGATCGCTGAAGTCTTCAAGATGACCCGGCGGAATGATCCGCAGGTCGTGTGGATCATGGTGCTGGCCTTCCTTGCTGTGGTGGCTGTTGCCTTCCTTATTGGCTTCCTCTTGGAGAACTGGGTCACAGGCCTGATCATTGGTATTCCGCTCGGTCTCCTGGCGGCAGTGTTCATCCTGTCCCGCCGGGCGGAGAAGGCAGCTTTTGCCCAGATTGAGAACCAGCCGGGCGCCTCAGGCGCTGCCTTGGGCACCCTTCGCCGCGGTTGGGTCACCCAGGACCAGCCGGTGGCCGTTAATCCGCGCACGCAGGATGCAGTATTCATGGCCATTGGCCGCCCCGGTGTCGTATTGGTCAGCGAAGGCCCCACACACCGCGTCAAGCCCCTTGTAGATGCCGAGCGCAAGCGCCTGGCCCGAATTCTCCCGAACGTCACCATCCACGTCCTCGAATCCGGCCGCGGTGAGGGACAGGTGCCGCTGAACAAGCTGGCCAAGACCATGGGCAAGCTCAAAAATGAGCTCACCAAAATTGAAGTCAACGCTGTCAGCAAGCGCATCAACTCCTTGGGGAACCGTCTGCCGATCCCCAAGGGCATTGACCCTTACAAAGCCCGCCCGGACCGCAAGGCCGCACGCGGACGCTGAGTTCTTTATGACAACAAAAAACCGCTGCTCCCCGGACGGGGAGCAGCGGTTTTTTAGTTGCTGTAAAGCTGTTCTTACATCCGGATGAGGATGGTGTTCATGGCCTTGTCATGCAGGCCACGCTGATCGGGATCGAAGACGACTGCCGGGATGACCAGGCATAGGAGAAGCGTCCGTACCACTGCGGCGACGGGACCAGCCGGACCACCGCCCAAGCGGACCACATGGATTCCGGCAATCCGGTGTCCGATGCTGTAGCCCAGCGTGCCGATCAGGAGAATCTGTTCAACGGCGAAAATCGCCAGGGTGGCCCACTGGTTTCCACCGAAGGCAAAGTTGCTGATAACCAACGCAATCGTCCAGTCCACCACGATCCCCAGGATGCGGCGCCCGGCGCGCGCAATGGAGCCGGGGCCAGACTCAGGCAACCCAAGTCTCTCACCGGGATACTTGGAGATTCCGGAGGTGTCCGGACCGCTCAACCAGGAGCCTATGTCTTTTCGATCAACCACACCTCAAGCCTAGCGGTTGGCCAGCATGGCGTCCGACTCGCTCCAGCTGCGGCACCTGTAAGCAAGCTCTCCGGCAGTGCGTTGTTCGCCCAGCGGACCCGCGTGGACCTGACACCGCAAAGCCGACTACCGTTTACACGACAGATGATTCTGTAACCTGCCGGAAACAATACTGACACCCCCGGGAAATCCCATCTCCCTATGGTGGTATGAGTTGCCAGCCACCACTGCAAGGGGATGCTTTGTGTCTCCGGAGCTTTGGTATGGGCTGCACCACGCGGCCTTCCGGGCCTGTTACTTGATATGCATAAGGAGCATAGATGTTCAAGACTGCGGACGAAGTCCTCAAGTTCATCAAAGACGAAGACGTCAAATTCGTCGATATCCGCTTCACCGACCTTCCTGGTGTCCAGCAGCACTTCAATGTGCCGGCCAAGAGCGTTGACCTCGACTTCTTCGTCAATGGTCAGCTTTTCGATGGTTCTTCCATCCGCGGCTTCCAGGGCATCGCTGAGTCCGACATGCAGCTCATCCCGGATGTGACCTCGGCTTTCATCGACACCTTCCGCATCGAGAAGACTCTTGCACTGAACTTCTCCATCGTGAACCCCCGGACCGGTGACCCCTACCACCGTGACCCGCGCGGCGTAGCAGAGAAGGCCGAAGCTTATCTGGCCTCCACCGGCATCGCCGACACCGCGTTCTTCGCTCCCGAAGCTGAGTTCTTCGTCTTCGACAACATCCAGTACGAGTCCTCCCCGCAGGGCAGCTTCTACAAGATCGACTCCGAAGAAGCACACTGGAACACGGGCCGCAAGGAAGAGGGCGGCAACCTCGGTTACAAGACCCCCGTCAAGGGCGGTTACTTCCCGGTTTCCCCGACCGACAAGCAGGCTGACCTTCGCGATGCCATGTGCGTCGAGCTGGACAAGGCCGGCCTCGAGGTTGAGCGCTCCCACCACGAAGTTGGCTCTGCCGGCCAGGCCGAGATCAACTACAAGTTCACTACGCTGACCGCGGCTGCCGATGACCTGCAGAAGTTCAAGTACGTCATCAAGAACACCGCCGACGCCTGGGGCAAGTCAGTCACGTTCATGCCGAAGCCTGTCTTTGGTGACAACGGCTCGGGCATGCACTGCCACCAATCACTGTGGAGCAACGGCGACCCGCTGTTCTACGACGAGAAGGGCTACGCAGGTCTCTCCGACACCGCGCGCTGGTACATCGGTGGTCTGCTGAAGCACTCCTCCGCAGTCCTGGCCTTCACCAACCCGACGGTGAACTCCTACCGCCGCCTGGTCAAGGGCTTCGAAGCCCCCGTGAACATGGTCTACTCGCAGGGCAACCGCTCCGCCGGTATCCGTATCCCGATCACGGGCACCAACCCGAAGGCCAAGCGCATTGAGTTCCGCGCTCCGGACCCCTCCTCCAACCCGTACCTGGCGTTCGCTGCCCAGCTGATGGCCGGCATCGACGGTATCCGCAACCGCATCGAACCCCCGGCTCCGATCGACAAGGACCTCTACGAGCTCCCTGCCGAAGAAGCCAAGGACATCCCCAAGGCACCGGGCTCCCTGGAAGAAGCCCTCGAGGCCCTCCGGGAGGACAACGAGTTCCTGCAGGCCGGCGGCGTCTTCACCCAGGACCTCATCGATACGTGGATCGACTACAAGTACGAAAATGAGATCCGCCCGCTCTCACTGCGCCCGAACCCGTACGAGTTCGAGCTCTACTACGGCGTCTAGCTAGAACATGCGGCAGACGCGGGCACAGTCCGCAGACAGTCCGCAAGAATCAAGACACAGAAAAGGCCGGCCCCAGGTTTCATCACCTCGGGGCCGGCCTTTTTGTCTTCTATGCTTGCTGTTCAGTCCGCGATTTGAGTCGGTCTGCAAGGACGCCCGCCACCGCGGCCCGTGCTGTTTCCTCGTTGTCGGGCCACTTGTGCCCGTACGTGTCCTGCGCCGTCTTGGCTGACGAGTGCCTAAGATTTTTTTGGACCACTTTCACATCGAGTCCGTGCGCAATGAGCATGGGCAGCGAGAAGGTCTGGGCCGATTCCAACCCTGCGAAGGACATCCGTATCCGTACGGAGACCATCGCGGAGCAGCACACCAGACAAACGTCATTGTTTAGTTCGAGCCCTACTAATGCGTCTAAGCAGACCATGCCGCAGGGGCGGGCCTGGTCCGCAGGCATTCCGCAAGACACAGAAACGGCCGGCCCGGAGTTTTATGCCCCGGGCCGGCCTTTTGTATGCGCGGGATCTACTCCGTCTTGTCCTGATCGCGTTCGCGGATGTTCCTGGCGATTTCGTCCAGTTTTTCCTTGACGAAACCGGCCGCTTCCGAGAGCCCCTTTTCCGCGCTGCCGAGCGGGTCCAACTGGAGATAGACCTTGTGATCGACGGTAAGGTCGTATTCGTCCTTCAGGTGGGTTCCGCCCCCAACTCCGTTCAGGGACAAATAGACGAGCGCTTCCGTCCGGGCGATGCCCGCGATGGTTCCAAAGACCACAGTGAAGTCATTGGGCTGAAAGCTGATGGACTGACCCACATGGCGCCGGTCCAACTCCCCCGCCAAGATAGCTTTCTCGGTCGAACTTCCGTTGTATTCCATGGACTTTCCCTCTGTCTTGAGAACAGTGACAGAAAGAAGTCTATAAGGTTACTTAGCGTCGGCGCAGCCCACAGCGCCATGGGGCGCAACAGTGCCGCGGCCCCGAGGGCTGGGAAGGCTTAGTGCCCGGTCCTCGGCGCTTGGCCGACTTCTTCCGGTGCCGCACAGTCAGCGCAGAACACCCGGTCGGTTTCTTCTCCGCAGCACTGGCAGCGATGGATCAGGGCCGCTGGTTCAATCACATACGTTGTCATACGGACCATGCTGCTCCCCGCGCCGTGGCCGGGGCACGAGTAGCGTGTACTCGTTTTTTAGGCCGACGCGCGTCCAGACTACTTGGTTTCGAGGACCCGCGTCCCGTCGACGGAAGCTGAAGCGACGCCCTGGACTCCCCCGCCAGGTTCACAGTCCGGGAAGGTGGCAAAGCACCGGCGGCAGGCAAACGTGCCGGCGCGGCCGTGACGGGAGGCCCAGTGCGGACCCGCCTGCTCACAGCGGAAACAGCACGCGTTTGAAAAAGCGGCCCCGTCCGAATCCACCATGATTGTCACGGGAGAATCCTAGAACACCCAGCCACCAAGGAACAGACCCAAGCGCCCTGCGCCGCGGACGCCCTGCTACTGCTTGCCGTACTTCTTGTGGACCGCCTGCTTGCTGACGCCCAGGCAGAGAGCTATGGCCTCCCACGACAATCCTGACTGCCGGGCTGCCCGCACCAGCGAAGCTTCCCGCCGGCCTACTTCCTTCTGAAGTTCGGCCACTGCGTGGAGCGCCTCGGCCGGGCCCATTCCATCCATCGATCCCACCAGTGTTTTCATCCGGTCCACCTCCATATTGTCAACCATAGTTGACGTCCTTGGAAGCCGTCAACCGTGGTTGACGCCAGGTCACCCGAGAGCCTTGTGCATGATTCGCTGAGGACCGGAACTGCCGCCAAGGTACCGGCCAGCATCGACGAACCCAGCCTTGCGGTAGGCGGCCTGCCCCGCCGGATTGCGTTCATTGACGGATAGCACGACGCCGGCCTGGCCGCCACCCAGGCGAGCCGTCAGCTTGCGCGCTTCCTGCACGGCCGCGCACGCCGCCCTTGATCCGAGACCACGCCCTTGGCTTCGCGCATCAATGAGGAACCCCCTCAGCAGCCATGCGGAATCGTCGTCGGCCCATCCTGCCAGGCGCGCAGCACCGGACTGGAGGGTGAGCACGCCAACAGCCTTTCCGCCGGACTCAATAACATATGGCAGCCGGGAATCTTCCTCAAGGCCGATCAGCATCATGCGCAGCGGGTCTCCGACAAACCCGCGTTGCCCCTCTTTGATGGACAGCCCCGCCACAGCATCAAGGTGTATGGCACGCGAATCGTCGTCGAGGAGTTTTAGCGGTATCAGCCACATGTCACCCACGTCTTCTTGACCACTCTCGATCGAAAAGCCTTCATATGAGTCATTTTCGAGCATTGCCCACGGTCCTCCTACTAGGGTTATAGCAATTGTTCCCTACCTCGAAGGAACCTCCACGATGGGCCAGCCGAACGTCATTTTGATCTGCGTCGATGAATGGAGGGGCGACTGCCTGTCCTCGGA
Organism: Paenarthrobacter sp. TE4293; assembly: GCF_050435325.1. Taxonomy (NCBI): domain Bacteria; kingdom Bacillati; phylum Actinomycetota; class Actinomycetes; order Micrococcales; family Micrococcaceae; genus Paenarthrobacter; species Paenarthrobacter sp. TE4293. The sequence continues at coordinate 93,132 of NZ_JBNJRY010000013.1, read as the reverse complement.
CGGCCACCCTTACGTGGAAACACCCCACCTCGATGAACTGGCCCGCAACGGTGTCCGGTTCTCCAAGGCCTATTCTGCTACTCCATCCTGTGTCCCTGCCCGGGCAGCCCTCTTTACGGGACAGTCGCAGGAACGGCACGGCAGGGTGGGGTACAACGATGGTGTTCCCTTCCACGCAGTCCACCCGGTGACGATACAGGACGAGTTCAGAAAAGGCGGATACCACACACAAGCCATCGGAAAGATGCACGTGTGGCCCGAGCGATCACGGCTCGGCTTCGACGACGTGATCCTCCACGACGGCTACCTCCACCACGCACGGCGCGAACACGGGCAGAACTTCCCCAAATTTGATGACTACGTTCCGTGGCTCCGAAGGCAACCCGGAATGGGGCCCGATGCCGAGTATTTCGATCATGGCGTGAGCTGCAACTCGATCGTCGCCCGACCGTGGGACAAAGCGGAGAATCTGCACCCCACGCACTGGATCGGCACTCAAGCGATTGAGTGGATGCACCGGCGCGACCCCGTCAAGCCATTCTTCCTTTACCTGTCCTTCCACCGTCCGCACCCACCGTACGATCCGCCGTCGTGGGCTTTTGAACAGTATCTCGGCATTCCCGCCTATGAAGCCGTGGAAGGCAATTGGGAACACCACTGGGACGATCACCGCAGCGACGGTGACTACCAGGCCAGCTACGGGAGGATGCCGGACCATGTGGTCCATCGGGCACGGGCCGGGTACTACGGCCTGATGGCGCAGATCGACTTGCAGATCAACCGGATCAAGGAGTCACTGGCGGATTTTGGCCTTGACAGCGACACGGTGATCGCCTTCACCAGCGACCACGGTGAGATGATGGGCGACCATCATATGTTCCGTAAGGCGGTGCCTTACGAGGGCTCCTCCCGCGTGCCCTTCATCATCGCCGATGCACCAGCAACCAAGGACGCAGCACGTGGAACCGTGGTGGACCACGTAGTGGAACTGCGGGACATCATGCCGACCCTGCTGGACCTGGCCGGGTTGCCGATCCCGGAGTCTGTCGATGGCAAGTCCCTGGCGCCCGTGGTGCGCGGCAAGAGCACCGAGGCCGTCCGCGACATCCTGCACGGCGAACACGTGTACTGGGGACAGAACCTCCACTGGGCGACCGACGGACACCACAAATACATTTGGGGCTCCGGAGAAGGAACCGAGGAACTGTTCAATCTCGACGCCGATCCCCAGGAGCGTTTCAACCTCACCGACGATCCGGCGAGCCAGGGAACACTGCACCGCTGGCGCGCACGGATGGTGGAAACACTGCGGGACCGCGAAGAGGGCTACGTGGATGACGGCAAGCTGATACCCGGAGCCCCGGTGGTTGCGATGTTGCGGCACGCACGGGAGAAGGCCACTGAGACGCTCTCCAGAGATTAGTTGCCGTAGAAGATCTTCTCGAACACTCCCCTGGCCCTGCGACTAAGCCGTAAGTAGTCCTCTTCGAACTGGCCCGCATGTCCGGGGGCATAGCCGCACCACCGCGCCGCAGCTTCAAGGTCTTTCCGCGATGACGGCAAGAGGTCTGACGCCCGTCCTGTCACGATCACGTTCGCGGAGCGGATACGGCTGGCGAGGCGCCACGCGTCCCTCAGGAGCGTCGCGTCCTCGTGGTCGATGAAGTCCAGCTTCTCAGCGGCGGCGAGGGCATCGAGAGTCGAAGTGGTCCGAAGCTCGGGAAACTCGCCGGCGTGCTGCAGCTGGATCAGCTGGACCAGCCACTCGACATCGCTCAGGCCGCCGCGGCCAAGCTTGACGTGACGCGCCGGATCAGCGCCACGCGGCAAGCGTTCGGACTCCACGCGGGCCTTGATGCGGCGAACCTCCCGCACGTCCTGCTCCGCCAGCTCCTGCGGATAGCGGATGGGATCAATAAGTTTGACGAAGTCGGCGGCCAAGTCATCCGAACCGGCCATGGGGCGTGCACGCAGCAGTGCCTGGGCTTCCCAGATCAGGGACCACCGTCGGTAATACTCGGCGTATGACTCCAAGGACCGGACCATCGCCCCGTTCTTGCCCTCAGGGCGCAGGTCGGCGTCCACCATCAATACGCGTTCGGCCATGATCGCCGGCTTGAGGGGCTGGGTCAGGAAGCTCGAAACCTTGGCGACTATCGCCGTCGCCTGCTCCTGGGCCTCTGCGTCGGAGAAACCGGGCCGGGCCCGGTGCACGTAGATGACGTCCGCGTCCGAGCCGTAGCCGATTTCCCGTCCTCCCTGCCGGCCCATGGCAACCACCAGGACATCGGTTTTCAGCGGACCGTCGGCGGCAACGGCGGCTTCGGCCACATGCAACGCCCCCAGGACAGCCGCCCGGTCGGTCTCGGCGAGGGCAAGACCCACGGCGTCCTGGTCCAACAAACCGGCACTGTCCGCAATCGCCGTACGCAGGATCTCCCGACGCCGGATCAGGCGTATGAGCCTCATGGCACTTTCGGGATCCGGGTGGCGGGAAAGCTTCGACTGGATCTCCTGCCACTGTGCCTCGAACGGGATGGGCACCAGATCCTTGTCACTCCCCAGCCAGGCCACAGACTCCGGAGACACTTCCAAGAGATCCGATATCAATCGGGAATTGGCCAGCACCTGGCACAAGCGTTCCGCGGCCGCTTGGGAGTCGCGGAGCAAACCCAAGTACCAGTGCGTGGTTCCCAGGGCCTCGCTGACCCGCCGGAAGGCGAGCAGACCGGCGTCGGGGTCCACGCCTTCGGCGAGCCAGCCCAACAGAATGGGAAGCAGCTGGCGCTGCAGCGCCGCGCGCCGGCTGACGCCCGCCGTCAACGCTTCGATATGCCGCATGGCACCCTGGGGATCCGAGTAACCAAGGGCGGCGAGTCGGCCTTGCGCTGCTTCAGGGCTGAGTTTCGCGTCCTCGCTGCTCAGCTTCGCGGCAGTATTGAGGAGCGGCCTGTAGAAGATCCGCTCGTGCAATTCACGCACGGACTTCTTCGTCTTCTGCCAGGTCGCCATCAGCTGGTCCGGATGGGGTCGCTCCAACGAAAAGGGCCCGAGAACGGCCTTGGCAAGGAATCGTTGGGCGTCCTCGGTCACTGGCATGAGGTGGGTCCGCCGCAGTTGGAACAACTGGATCCGGTGCTCCAACAGGCGCAGGTAACGGTAAGCGTTGTCGAAGGCGGCTGCGTCAGCGCGGCCGATGTACCCGCCGGCCGACAAAGCTGCGATGGCGGATGTGGTGTCCCTGCAACGAAGCGACTCATCAGACTTGCCGTGCACGAGCTGCAGTAACTGCACCGTGAATTCGACGTCACGCAGGCCTCCGCGGCCCAACTTGATCTGGCGCTGCTCCTCGGCAGCAGGAATGTAATCGGTTACTCTGCGGCGCATCGCCTGCACCGACTCGACGAATCCCTCGCGTCCGGCAGAAGCCCACACCAAAGGCTCAACCGCCTTCTCATAACGCTGGCCAAGGTCGCGGTCGCCGGCGATGGTCCGGGCCTTCAGGAGCGCTTGGAACTCCCAGCTTTCGGCCCAGCGCGCGTAGTAGCTGAGGTGGGAGGGCAGGGTGCGGACCAGGGGTCCCGATTTTCCTTCCGGACGGAGGTTGGCATCGACTTCCCACAGCCCGGGCTCGGGCGCGGAAGAGGAAATCGCCCTGGAAATACCGGAGGCAAGCGCCGTCCCGATGGTGGATGCACGGGCATCTTCCAGTTCCCCGGCCTCGATGACGTAGATGACATCGACATCGGAAATGTAGTTCAGTTCGCGGGCGCCGCATTTGCCCATGCCGATAACGGCCAGCCCGACGTCGGCGACCTCCCCAGTGTGGTACTGTCCAGCCGCTTCGGCCCGGGAGACAGCGAGGGCAGCCTCAATGGCTGCTCCTGCAAGGTCCGCGAGTTCGGCACCAACGGCCGGCATGAAGTCCTGGGGCGAAGCAGCACAAAGGTCCTTGATGGCCAGTTCCGTCAGCCCCCGACGGTAGGCGCTGCGAAGGGCCGCGTAGGCCGGCATGCCTGTGATACCGGCGACCGGACGCTGGGCACCGGGCTCGGCTTTCACGGAACGAAGCAGCATGGCGCGGAGCTCTTCGCTGGAGGCCTGGAGGGGTTCCGGGCTGACGCGGACATCGAAGACATCCAGGTTCTCCGGCCGCCGCATGAGGAACTCCCCCAGTGCCTCGGAAGCGCCCAACAGGCGGTACATTGGTTCGCTGATGTCCTGCTCGGCAGCAGCCGGCTTCTTCAGTCCGGGATTCTTCTCCAGAAGCCTGACCAGCGATTGGAGGGCCGTATCCGGGCTCGCCGACATGGAAAGCCCGGCGAAAAGTGCGTCCTGGTCAATCCCGTCGAGTTCAGGAGCAGCAAGGAAACGTTCGGCCTTTTCGAGATCACTGAATCCGGCCGAGATGAGCCGACGTGCAAGGCTCATGGCCGGGCCTAGAGAATGCCGAGGTTGCGCTGCAACTCATACGGAGTGACCTGGAGGCGGTAGTCCTGCCATTCCGCGCGCTTGTTGCGCAGGAAGTGCTCGAAGACCTGCTCGCCCAGGATCTCGGCCACCAGTTCGGATTCCTCCATGGCGCGGATGGCGTCGTGCAGGCTGGCCGGCAGCGGGGCGTGTCCCATGGCCTTGCGCTCCGCGGTGGTCAGCGACCAGACATCGTCTTCGGCCGCAGCGGGAAGTTCGTAGCCTTCCTCAATGCCCTTCAACCCGGCGCCCAGCAAGACCGCGTAAGCCAAGTACGGGTTGGTGGCGGAGTCGATGCCCCGGTACTCGATGCGCGCCGACTGGCCCTTGCCGGGCTTGTACAGCGGAACCCGGACCAAAGCGGAGCGGTTGTTGTGGCCCCAGCTCAGGTAGCTCGGGGCCTCCCCGCCGCCCCAGAGGCGCTTGTAGGAGTTGACGAACTGGTTGGTGACGGCCGTGAATTCCGGAGCGTGCTTCAGGATGCCCGCGATGAACTGGCGTGCCGTCTTGGACAGCTGGAATTCAGCTCCTGCTTCGAAGAACGCATTGGTGTCACCCTCGAACAACGAGAAGTGGGTGTGCATGCCTGAGCCCGGGTGGTCGGTGAACGGCTTGGGCATGAAGGTGGCGTAGGTGCCCTGCTGGAGGGCGACTTCCTTGATGACCGTGCGGAACGTCATGATGTTGTCCGCGGTCTGCAAGGCATCCGCGTAACGGAGGTCGATCTCGTTCTGCCCCGGGCCGCCTTCATGGTGGCTGAACTCAACGGAGATCCCCACGGATTCGAGCATGGTGACGGCCGTACGGCGGAAGTCCTGGGCGACGCCGCCCGGAACGTGGTCGAAGTACCCTCCTTCATCCACCGGAACCGGCGAACCATCGGGGCCCAGGTCCTTGGACTTCAGCAGGTAGAACTCGATCTCCGGGTGGGTGTAGCAGGTGAACCCCATGTCCGCAGCCTTGGCCAGGGTCCGCTTGAGGACGTTGCGGGGGTCGGCAGCGGAGGGCTCACCATCGGGCGTCAGGACATCGCAGAACATCCGCGATGTCTGCTCCGTCTCACCGCGCCACGGCAGGATCTGGAACGTTGAGGGGTCCGGCTGGGCGAGCATGTCCGACTCAAAGACGCGGGCAAGTCCCTCGATTGCTGAACCGTCGAAACCAAGGCCCTCTTCAAAAGCGCCTTCAACCTCTGCGGGCGCCAGCGCCACCGATTTGAGGGAACCCACGACGTCGGTGAACCACAAGCGTACGAAGCGCACGTCACGCTCTTCGATCGTCCGCAGAACGAACTCTTGCTGGCGGTCCATAGGGCCTCTTTTCCGATTCAGTGTCCATGCCGCTGGTTCCACCGGTGTGAAGCCACGACAACTCAGCCTTCACTCTACTAAGAGTTCGGTGCTAATGCCGCAGCAGTACATGCGCGTAACACAGCGTTTACATTCAGTGACGCCGCACACACTGGTGGCAGGCGTCGTCGGCACCGCTTAGGCTCTACCCATGGCCCCGAGCAACCTCCCTGAGTCCACCACGCCCGACGAAGTTCCCGCACCTTATGGGAACGGCCCGGCATCGGCTGCCACGGCGCCCGTTGCAGCCAACGCGAAGCCGATCAGCAAAGTCAGGATCCACCACCTCCAGCAGGCCAAGGACAACGGCGGCCGCTTCGCCATGCTCACCGCCTATGAGCAATACACTGCGGAGATCTTTGACCAGGCCGGAATCGAAGTGCTCCTGGTCGGGGACTCGGCATCCAACAACGTGTTCGGCAATGAGACAAGCCTTCCCGTCACTGTCGACGAGCTCCTCCCCCTGACTCGGGCAGTAAGCCGGGCGGCCAAACGGGCGATGATCGTGGCGGATCTTCCCTTCGGCAGCTACGAAGTTTCGCCGGGCCAGGCAGTGGCTACGGGCGTCCGGTTCCTCAAGGAAGGGCTGGCGCACGCCGTCAAGATCGAGGGCAGCGCTTACTACGCGGACACCGTCAAGGCCATGGTTCAGGCCGGCATCCCGGTCATGGCCCACATCGGCTTCACCCCGCAGAGTGAACACGCCCTTGGGGGATACCGGGTCCAGGGCCGCGGAGACGACGCTCAGCGCCTCGTGGACGACGCCGTCGCCTTGCAGGATGCCGGCGCCTTCTGCGTGCTCATGGAAATGGTTCCGGCTGGGACGGCCGCTGCCGTGGACGCCGCACTGCGGGTGCCGACGGTGGGTATTGGCGCCGGCAGCAGCACGACGGGCCAGGTCCTCGTGTGGCAGGACATGGCCGGATTGCGTGGAGGCAAGATGGCCAGGTTCGTCAAGCAATATGCTGATCTGCGCTCCACCCTGAGTGATGCGGCAGCTGCCTTCGGTGAGGACGTCAGGTCCGGGCAGTTCCCCGGACCCGAACATTCCTTCTAGTCGTCGTCCTGGGCGTCCCAGGCGTCGTTCCGGGCCTTGACCTTTTCCAGGGCGTGCTCGGCTTCTTCCCTGGTTTTATAGGGGCCAATCAGCTGGGTCCAATCGGACATGGCGTCCTCTTCGATCTCGTGCGTCTTGACGTTGTACCAGTACTCCGTCACATCTCCTCCTCAGTCCTCGGGCGGCTGGACGCGTAACGTTGGCGGGGTCACAGGAACCCAGCCACACTTTGTTACTTACGTCTCTTGTGCGCCTTATATGATCAATCTATGCCTTCTCTTGCTTCGACTGCACCCATCGGCGCCCTCACCCCGGGAACCGTCAGCCCCGAACGGCCTGTCCCGGCTTCCATACCGCGGCCCGAGTACGTCGGCAAGAAAGCGCCGGCCAAGTTCACAGGCTCCGAAGTGAAGTCGGCCGAGACCATCGAGAAGATCCGCGTCGCCGGCAAAATCGCCGCCCAGGCCATCGTCGAGGTCGGCAAGCATCTCCAGCCCGGTGTCACCACGGACTACCTGGACAAGGTCGGCCACGAGTTTCTGCTGGACCACCATGCCTACCCTTCCACCCTCGGCTACCGGGGCTTTCCCAAGTCCCTGTGTTCCTCGCTCAACGAGGTCATCTGCCACGGCATCCCCGACTCCACCGTGGTCCAGGACGGGGATATCCTGAACATCGACATCACCGCTTTCGTCGATGGCGTCCATGGGGACACCAACTACACTTTCCTGGTTGGCGACGTGGATGAAGAATCCCGTCTGCTGGTTGAGCGCACGCAGGAGTCGCTCAACCGGGCCATCAAGGCCGTGGCTCCCGGCCGCGAAATCAACGTAATCGGCCGCGCCATCCAGTCCTACGCCAAACGCTTCGGTTACGGCGTGGTGCGGGACTTCACTGGCCACGGCGTGGGTGAAGCCTTCCACACAGGCCTCATCATTCCGCATTACGACGCAGCCCCGGCGTACAACACCGTGATCGAGGCAGGCATGGTTTTCACCATCGAACCCATGCTGACTCTCGGCACCATCGAATGGGAGATGTGGGCCGACGACTGGACAGTTGTCACCAAGGACCACAAGCGCACGGCCCAGTTCGAACACACCCTGCTGGTCACTGAGACCGGCGCGGAAATCCTGACCCTCCCCTGAGTTCGTCGGAAGGTCCATGCAGCCCGGGCGGCTGCGCCATGCCCATCCCCTCCTGCCATGATCGGAATTGCATTGTCCAAGAAGGATGAGAAGACCCACAAGAACGCACCGCTGATCGGTATCGATATCGGCGGCACCGGCATCAAGGGCGGCATCGTCGACCTGAAGAAGGGCAAGCTGATCGGTGACCGCTTCCGCGTTCCCACCCCGCAGCCCGCAACTCCGGAGGCTGTGGCCGAGGTAGTCGCCCAAATTGTCGAGGAACTGTCCAGCCGTCCCGATGCCCCGGCGGCTGACTCTCCGGTGGGAGTGACCTTCCCTGGAATCATCCAGCACGGTGTGGTCAACTCGGCGGCCAATGTGGACAAAACCTGGCTCGGCACTGACATCGATGCGACGTTTACCAAGCGGCTCGGGCGTCCCGTCGAGGTCATCAACGACGCCGATGCAGCCGGCCTCGCGGAGGCCCGGTACGGTGCCGGTGAAGGAGTCGACGGCACGGTTCTGGTGATCACGTTGGGGACCGGCATTGGTTCTGCTTTCATCTTCAACGGGCAGTTGGTCCCCAACGCCGAACTCGGCCACCTTGAAGTAGACGGACACGACGCCGAAACCAAAGCCTCTGCCGTGGCACGCGAACGCGATGGCCTGAGCTGGGACGAGTACGGTGTCCTGCTCAACCGCTACCTCCAGCACGTTGAGTTCCTGTTCTCGCCCGAACTCTTCATTGTGGGTGGCGGCATCTCCAAGCGGTCCGACGAGTACTTCCCGCACCTTGAGCTGAGGACCAAGATCGTCACCGCCAAGTTGAAGAACGACGCCGGCATCGTTGGCGCCGCGCTTGAGGTTGCCCTGCACCACAAGCTCGCCAAGTAGGCCGGAGATGGCTGAGGGGGCGGTCAGCGACGGCCGAACGGCGATCATCACAGGGGCAAGCCGCGGTATCGGCGCAGCCGTAGCCGTCGCCGCAGCGCGCGCTGGATACGGCGTCGTGGTCAACTACTCCGAGGACAGTGCAGGCGCCAAAACTGTTGTCGAGGAAATCATCGGCCTGGGCGGCAGGGCACTGGCCGTCCAGGCGGACGTCAGCCGCCCTGCCGACGTCGTGCGTTTGTTCGACGAAGCCGAAGGCCTCGGCCCACTGTCCGCCGTCGTCAATAATGCGGCCATCACGGGCAACCTGATTGGCGCCCTGGTGGATGTGCCGGCGGAAACCGTGCAACGTGTTGTTGACGTCAACGTGTCCGGGATGATTTTCCTGTGCCAGGAAGCGGCCCGCAGGCTCTCCACGGACAATGGAGGCGGCGGTGGCTCGATCGTCAACATCTCGTCCACCGCCACGAAGGCCGGCTCCCCCGGAACGTGGGTCCATTATGCCGCCACCAAAGGCGCCGTGGACGTCCTGACGGTGGGTTTGGCGGCCGAAGTGGCCAAACAAGGCATCAGGGTCAACGCTGTGGCCCCGGGCAGCACCAACACCGGACTGCACGCAGCCGCAGGCGTGCCGGACCGGGTGGAACGATTGAACCCCACTATTCCGATGGGGCGTGGCGCTGAGCCTGACGAGGTGGCAGCGGCTGTCATGTGGCTGATGTCAGCCGAGGCCGGGTACATCACCGGCGCGGTGCTTCCTGTTTCCGGAGGACGCTGACCCGGACAAAAGCTCTTGCTTCGGTGCCGGTGGCGGTGCGGCTTCCCCTCCGCACCGCCACCGGAGCTAGAGTTGGCTCTTCTCTGAGTCCTTGGCTTCTTTGGCGCCGGCTTTCGCATGCTCTTCATGCTCGTGGCGAAGCAGCGAGATGGCCGATTCGAAGTCTTCCAGGGACTCGAAAGCCTGGTAAACGCTGGCAAAGCGCAGGTACGCCACCTCGTCCAGCTTCCGCAGGGGACCCAGGATGGCCAGGCCGACCTCGTGCGCATCAATTTCCGCCGCGCCGGAGGACCGGATGTTCTCTTCAACTTCCTGGGCGAGCATGGCGAGGTCATCCTCGGTGACAGGCCTACCTTGGCAGGCTTTCCGGACGCCGCTGATGACCTTGATGCGGCTGAAGGGCTCACCGACGCCGGACCGTTTGATGACCGACAGGCTGGTAGTCTCCACCGTGGTGAACCGGCGGCCACATTCGGGGCACTGACGGCGGCGGCGGATGGAGGAGCCGTCGTCGGCCATGCGGCTGTCGACGACGCGGGAGTCGGGATTCCGGCAGAACGGACAATACACGCTGGGCCTCCCCTGACTGCTCCGGCACGGAACCGTGCCCGGCCGGTTGCCGGAGACGCAGATGGTGCCGGAAGTTTCACTTCCGGCACCAGTTTACGGTTGTTCACACCGTAATGACAAGCGTGTAATTACTACATGTAGTGGTGGGCACCCTTATATGTAGTGGTTGGCCCGACTATGAGAAGCGGATCCGGACCGCATCGCCGTGCCCCGGGAGGTCTTCGGCGCCCGACAAGCTCACGATGTGGCCGCTGACCTGCTCCAGTGCTGACCGGGTGTAGTTGATGACCTGCACGGCACGGAGGAAGGTGGTGACATTCAAACCTGACGAGAAGGCGGCCGTCCCGCTGGTGGGAAGGACGTGGTTGGACCCCGCACAGTAATCGCCGAGGCTGACCGGGCTGTAGTCACCCACAAAGATCGCACCGGCATTGCGGATCCGCGATGCAACGGCGGCGGCGTCCGCCGTCATGATTTCCAGGTGCTCTGCAGCATAGGCGTTGCAGACCGCGATGCCCTGTTCAAGATCATCCACCAGCACCACGCCGGACTGCGGTCCGGACAGTGCCTCAAGAACCCGGGCGCTGTGCTTGGTGGCCGCCGCCTGCCGTGCCAGTTCAAGCACGACGGCGTCCGCCAGGTCAGCGGAGTCCGTCACCAGGACGGAGGCTGCTTTGGGATCATGCTCCGCCTGGCTGATGAGATCCGCAGCCACCAGCGGGGCTTGAGCGGTTGCGTCGGCAAGGATGGCGATCTCGGTAGTGCCGGCTTCGGAGTCAATGCCCACCACGCCCTTGACGAGCCGCTTGGCCGTGGCAACGAAAATGTTGCCAGGGCCTGTCACCACATCCACGGGCTCGATGGGCAACTCGTCCCCGGTTCCCGGGATGCCATAGGCAAAGGAAACGATCGCCTGCGCGCCGCCGATGGCATAGACCTCGTCAATGCCGAGGAGCTTGGCGGCCGCCAGGATGGTGGGATGCGGCAGTCCGCCAAAGTCCTTCTGCGGAGGGGAAGCCAGCGCGATGGACTCAACCCCGGCAGCAACTGCCGGGACCACGTTCATGATCACCGACGAGGCCAAGGGAGCGAGTCCGCCGGGCACATAAAGCCCAACGCGTCCGACCGGAATCCAGTTCTGGCTGACCACAGCACCGTCGGCCAGTGCAACGTCCACGTTGGCCGGCCGCTGTTGGTCAGCAAACTGCCGTGCCCGGCTGATCGATTCCTCCAGGGCAGCACGGACATCGGGGTCCAGCCCGGCCAAGGCCTGGGTGAGGGCCTCTGCCGGAACCCGCGGGTGGACCTGGTCGACGCCGTCGAAGGCTTTTGCCAACTCGGAAAGGGCCGCGAATCCGCGGCCACGAACGGCGGAAATAATGTCATGGACCTTCTGCTCGGCGTCGGCCATCGTCTGATGGCGTGCCCTGGGCACCGCGGCACGCAGCTCAGCCAGGGAAAGATGGCGGCCCCGGAAATCAATGCTCCGAAAATCGAGGGAGGCGGCAGCGCGGGCGGAGGTATCCGAAGAAGTGGTCACCCGGCTATTTTACGGGCTTCTTCGACAGAACCCCGAACAGCGCCAGGACGAACGTGATAAACGCCGTCGCAGCCGGCCACAGCACCAGCACCGCGTAGGAGCGAAGCGTGAAGCCAAACCCGGGGCCGAGGGCAGGGTCCGGGGCCGGGCCCCACAGCTGCGCAGCAAGCAGGCCAGCCAACCACGCAACGATCCCGCCCAGAACGCCGCCCACGAGCGCGAACGCCAGGCGGCGACCCACGCCGGAACCCTGCAGTTTTCCGTCCAGCATGACCCCCGTAAAACACCCCGCGAGGAGAACCAACCCCGCGAGGACCAAATCCCGTGGGAGCCAGGATGCAGGGTTGGCTGCGTCCGCGAGCTCCGGGTTGCCCGAAACAAGGTTGAGCCCACCGGGAGCGAGCAGCCACCAGAGCAGGCCAAGGACGACACCGGCGGCCGCAGGAAGGGCGCACCAGAGGGCTTCCCCGGAACGGCGGGGTGGCCGGGCCGGAGCCGGTTCGACGACAGCAGGGGCGTGCAGGGTTGGCTCGGTCATACACCTCACATTAACAAAGGTTCATGCAGGCTCTACACAATGAGGGTCCCGCAGCGCTGGAGGAATACGCTGAAGGGAGACGCAGACCCCCAGTCCAGGAGATACATCCACGTGGCAAACGAACCATCCGGCTTTGAACAGACTTTCAGGGAGATGTTCCGGCGGCATGCCGCCGGGGTTGCCATCATCACGGCAAACCTGAACGGAAAGCCGTTCGGTTTCACCGCCACGTCTGTGGCCTCGTTGTCCGCCGAACCGCCCCGGTTCACTTTCAACATGGCCAGGAGCTCCAGCTCATGGCCTGCCGTGGCCAACGCCGAGTACATCGGCGTCCACATGCTGGGGCTTGAGAACCAAGCCCTCGCCAACCGCTTCGCACGGACGCGCGACCGGTTCGAAGGGGACCACTGGGCGCCAGGCCCCCACGAGGTGCCGATCCTCAAGGATGTCAGCGGTTGGCTTGTGGGCAAGATCCAGATGCGGCTCTCTTTCGAGAACAACGCGGTAGTGGTGGTTGAGGTGGTCGATGGCCAGGTGGGCGACGACGGCACTCCCCTGCTCTACCACAGCGGCGCCTACAGCAAGCCGGCCCCGTTGGACTACGAGATCTGAACGGACAGCGTCCGGCCTGCTAGTTATCCAGGCAGGCCGGACCCAACAAAACTTTCAGGTCGCCAAAGAGGGACGGACTGGGGTTGACCCGCATATGGACGGGCAAGCCCATGACCTCCACCTTGGTATCACCCATGAGCTTCAACCGGACCTCCGAATTACCGCGGTGCGTCCGGAGGACATCACGCAGATCCGTCACCACGGCCTCTGTTGCCTTGAACGTAGGAATGGTAATCACCACCGGACCGTTGACGCTTTCGCTGAGGTCAGGAACGGAGAGTTCCATGCAGTTCAGGGTCACCGCTCCATCGTCACGGCGCTGCAGCCGGCCCTTGACCACCACGATCAGGTCTTCCGCCAGCACAGAGGCAATGGGTCCGTAGACCTGTCCGAAGAACATGACCTCCATGGAGGCGCCGAGGTCTTCGATCTCCGCCCGGGCGTAGGCGTTTCCGCTGGCCTTGGCGATCCTGCGGCTCAATGAGGTGATCATGCCCGCAATGGTGACGATAGCGCCGTCGTGGGGTCCATCTTCGGCGATGATCGAGGTGATGGACTGTTCCGCGTGCTGGCTGAGGACTCCTTCGAGCCCTTGCAGCGGATGGTCCGACACGTAGAGACCCAGCATGTCCCGTTCGAAGGACAGTTTGTCTTTCTTCTCCCATTCAGGCAGGTCAGGGATTTCCGTGGTGAGGGATGCTTCGGGCTCCTGGTCCTCAAAACCGGCGAAGAGATCGAACTGGCCAATCGCTTCGTTGCGCTTGAGCGTGATCACCGAGTCGATGGCTTCTTCGTGGATCATCGCCAAAGCACGGCGGTGGTGCCCCAAGGAATCGAAAGCTCCCGCCTTGATCAGCGACTCGATGGTTCGCTTGTTGCACACAACAGCCGGCACCTTCAACAGGAAGTCCTTGAACGACGTGTAGCTGCCCTCGGCGGTGCGCGTGGAGACCATGGCATCCACTACGTTGACACCGACGTTGCGGATGGCGCCCATACCGAAACGGATGTCTGTTCCCACCGGGGTGAAGTTCAACGAGGACTCGTTGACGTCCGGCGGCAGGACCGTGATGCCCATGCGCCTGCATTCGTTGAGGTAGATGGCTGACTTGTCTTTGTCATCGCCCACGGAAGTCAGCAATGCCGCCATGTATTCCGGCGCATAGTGCGCCTTCAAATAAGCCGTCCAGTAGGAGATAACGCCGTACGCGGCAGAGTGGGCTTTGTTGAAGGCGTAGTCGGAGAACGGGAGCAGGATGTCCCACAGGGTCTTGACGGCGGCCATGGAGTAGCCGTTGTCCTGCATGCCTTGGGAGAATCCGGCGAACTGCTTGTCCAGTTCGGATTTCTTCTTCTTACCCATGGCACGGCGGAGGATGTCTGCTTGGCCGAGTGAGTAGCCGGCCAGCTTCTGGGCCACGGCCATGACCTGTTCCTGGTACACGATCAAGCCGAACGTGCCACCAAGGATTTCCTTGAGCGGTTCTTCCAGCTCAGGGTGGATGGGAATGACCTCTTGGATCCCGTTCTTACGCAGGGCGTAATCGGTGTGGGCATTGGCACCCATGGGACCCGGACGGTAGAGCGCCAGGACTGCCGAGATGTCTTCAAAGTTGTCAGGTTTCATCAGCTTGAGCAGCGACCGCATGGGTCCGCCGTCGAGCTGGAAAACGCCCAGGGTATCGCCGCGGGCCAGCAGCTCGTAGGACGCCGCGTCATCGAGTTCCAGGTTTTCAAGATCCAGGTCAACACCGCGGTTCATCTTGATGTTTTCCAGGGCATCCGAAATGATCGTCAGGTTTCGAAGGCCCAGGAAGTCCATTTTGATCAGCCCGAGGCCTTCGGACGTCGGATAGTCGAACTGGGTGATGACCTGGCCGTCCTGGAAACGGCGCATGATGGGAATAACGTCAATGATGGGGTCCGAGGACATGATGACACCGGCGGCGTGGACACCCCACTGGCGTTTCAGCCCTTCGATACCCAAGGCCGTCTCAAAGACCTTGGCGGCCTCGGGGTCGGTGGCGATGAGCTGGCGGAAATCGCCTGCTTCGCTGTAGCGCTTGGACTCCGGATTCTGGATGTCCGCCAGCGGAATGTCCTTGGCCATGACAGCAGGCGGAAGCGCCTTGGTCAGGGTCTCGCCCATGCTGAAGGGGTAGCCGAGCACGCGGGAGGAGTCCTTCAGCGCCTGCTTGGTCTTGATCGTTCCGTACGTGACGATCATCGCCACGCGCTCATCGCCGTACTTCTTGGTGACGTAGTCAATCACTTCCGAGCGGCGCCGATCATCGAAGTCGACGTCGAAGTCAGGCATGGAAACGCGGTCCGGGTTCAGGAAGCGTTCAAAGATCAAGCCGTGCTGCAGGGGGTCGAGGTCGGTGATGCGCATGGCGTAAGCCACCATGGAGCCTGCACCGGAACCACGCCCGGGACCCACCCGGATCCCGTTGTTCTTGGCCCAGTTGATGAAGTCGGCAACCACCAGGAAGTAGCCCGGGAAGCCCATGGACGTAATGACGCCGAGCTCGTAGTCGGCCTGCTTGCGGACCTTGTCCGGAATGCCCTGGGGGTAACGGTACTTGAGGCCGGCGTCTACTTCCTTGACCAGCCAGGAGGTCTCGTCTTCCCCGGGCGGGCAAGGGAAGCGCGGCATGTAGTTGGCGCCGGTGTTGAACGATACTTCGCAGCGCTCGGCGATCAGCAGCGTGTTGTCGCAGGCCTCAGGGTGGTCGCGGAACAGTTCCCGCATTTCCTGCGGCGATTTCAGGTAGTAGCCACTGCCTGAGAAGGCGAAGCGGGAACCGCCGTTGTCATAGGTCGGCTCCAGGAGCGTGGAACCGGACTGGATGGCCAGCAGTGCCTCGTGGGCCTTGGCATCGTGCTCGTGGGTGTAGTGGAGGTCGTTGGTGGCCACCAACGGAAGGTTGAGCTCCTTGGCCAGGCGCAGGAGATCTCCGGTCACGCGCCGTTCAATATCCAGCCCGTGGTCCATCAACTCGCAGAAATAGTTCTCTGCACCGAAGATATCGCGGAATTCTGCAGCAGCCTCCACGGCCTCCTTGTACAGCCCAAGACGCAGCTTGGTCTGGACCTCCCCGGACGGGCAACCCGTGGTGGCGATCAAGCCCTCGGAGTAAGTGTTGAGCAACTCGCGGTCCAGCCGTGGCCACTTGCCAAAAACGGAGTCAAGGGAGGCAATGGACGAGGCCCGGAACAGGTTCCGCATGCCCACGTTGTTGTAGCTCAGGAGCGTCATGTGGGTGTACGAGCCACCACCGGAAACGTCGTCCTTGCGCTGGCTTTCGTCGCCCCAGCGTACGCGTTCCTTATCGCCCCGGGCGGTCCCGGGGGTCACATAGGCTTCGACGCCGATAATCGGCTTGATGCCCTTGTCCGTGGCCTTGCGCCAGAAGTCGAAGGCTCCGAACAGGTAGCCGTGGTCCGTGGTGGCCAGGGCGGGCATGCCCAACCGTTCGGTTTCATCGAACAGCTCACCCAGCCGGGCCGCTCCATCCAGCATGGAGTATTCGGTGTGGGTGTGCAGGTGGACGAACGAATCATTGCTGGAAGTCACCACGACAGTCTACCGTCCCGGCTCCGGCCGGACGGCGAACCTGGACGGGGTTCCTTATGCTGGGTTCCCTAAGCCGAGCCGGTGGCGAGCAGATCCAACGCGTATTGGAGGTCCGCCGGATACTCGCTGCTGACTTCCACCCATTCCCCGGTGCGGGGGTGGGTGAAGCCAAGTTGCCGGGCGTGCAGCCACTGCCGTGTCAGGCCCAGCGTGGCTGCGAGTCGTGGATCGGCGCCGTAGGTGAGATCTCCCGCACAGGGGTGCCGCAGCGCCGAAAAATGGACACGGATCTGGTGGGTCCGGCCGGTTTCCAAATGAACTTCCACCAAGGTTGCCTTGCCGAAGGCTTCAAGGACCTCGTAGTGGGTCACCGAGGGCCGCCCGTCCTCGATCACAGCGAATCGCCAGTCATGCCCGGGGTGGCGGCCAATCGGGGCATCGATGGTCCCTTCCAGCGGATCGGGAAGCCCCTGGACCACGGCATGGTAGACCTTGTCCACGGTGCGCTCTTTGAAGGCCCGCTTCAGCACCGTGTAAGCGTGTTCCGTCTTCGCCACCACCATGACGCCCGAGGTTCCGACGTCGAGCCTGTGGACGATGCCGGCCCGCTCAGGGGCCCCGGATGTCGAGATCCGGTAGCCGGCCCCCGCGAGGCCACCCACCACTGTGGGACCGACCCATCCAGGCGAGGGGTGCGCAGCAACTCCCACCGGCTTGTCAATGACAACGAAGTCCTCGTCATCCAGCAGGATCTTCAGGCCTTCCACAACTTCCTCCACGACTTCCAGGGGGTCCTGACGTTCCGGGACCGTGACATCAAGCACCGAGCCGGCGGTCAGCTTGGCCGACTTACCGAGTGCCGCGCCGCCGCTGGTCACGTTTCCTTCGGCAATCAGCAGCGCCGCCGCAGAGCGGGAGATGCCCAGCAAACGGGCCAGACCGGCATCAGCACGGGTCCCGGCCAATTCGTCCGGAACCACGACAGAGCTACTCACCAGCGGCCTCCCCGGTGGAACCGCCGCCCGGCTTGGCATCATCGGCGGGCTTGCCGGCGGCCGGTCCGGGTGCTGCCGTGTGCCGCTTCCCATCCATCCCGATGCCGCGCAACGTCAAGAGGCAGATAATGACGACGCCGGACACCACGGCTGAGTCTGCGATGTTGAAGATGGCGAAGTTCGGGAGCTGGATGAAGTCCACTACATGCCCCATGGCAAAAGACGGCTCACGGAACAACCGGTCCGTCAGGTTGCCCAGCGCTCCGCCAAGGAGCAGCCCCAGCGAAAGCGCCCACCACGCCGAACCCAGACGGCGCACTTGGAAGAGGATTGCCACGGAAACGACTGCCATGACGATCGTGAAGATCCAGGTCACATTCTCGCCGATGGAAAACGCGGCTCCCGAGTTACGGATGTAGTACCAGTGCAGCAACGGGGGCAAAACAGGAATCCGCTCGCCCTCGGTCATGGTGCTGGTCACCCAGAGCTTGGTGAGCTGGTCGAAGGTGTAGGCGAACACGGCGAAACCGGCAAAGAGCCAGAGCATCGCCGGACGCCACTTACGGCGCGCGGTGGGCGCCGGCTGAGTGGCGTCATCGGGGAAGTCGTCGGTCATAGTGCTTTCATTCGGGAAGCGTGGCGGGGCACTGTCAGGGTTTTAACAGCAAAAGCCGGTGGCCGAGGAGTCCTCAGCCACCGGCTTTCAGAATACTTGCTAAACGTCTGCGGTTGCTTCGCCGACCTCAGGGGCGGCGACGGAACCACGGGCATCCAGGTCGCGCAGCTGGCCTTCAATGTAGGCCTTCAGGCGTGAGCGGTAGTCGCGCTCGAAGCCGCGGAGCTGTTCAACCTTGCGCTCAAGGACCGAGCGCTGCTGCTCGAGGGCGCCGAGGATCTTGCGCGACTTTTCCTGGGCATCGTTGACGAGGCTGGAAGCCTCGATCTGAGCCTCGGCAATGATCTTTTCCTTCTGCTGCGCACCGTCGGAGACGTGCTTGTCGTGCATCTGCTGGGCCATGGCCAGCAGGCCTGCAGCAGATTCCGCGGAAGGGGTGACGCTGTTGGTCGCAGCGGGAGCCTTGGCTGCGGCAGCAGCAGCTGCAGCCTGCTCGGCTTCCTTCTTCTTGGCAGCTTCAGCAGCCTTGGCTTCGGCTTCTGCCTTGGCTTCAGCTTCCTTGTCGACCTTGACGGGGGCCGGAACCTTCTCAACCACCGGAGCCGCAGCAGCTGCAGCAGGCACTGCCGAACCGGCTTCGCCGAGCTTCTTGCGAAGTTCGTCATTTTCCTGGTTCAAGCGGCGAAGTTCCACCACGATCTCGTCGAGGAAGTCATCTACCTCGTCCTGGTCGTAGCCTTCGCGGAACTTGGTCGGCTGAAAGCGCTTGTTGACAACGTCTTCTGGCGTCAAAGCCATCTGGTCACCTCGTTGGTCTAGTTAGTCAGTAGGCCTTCCGGCCGTTCAAAACTACGGTACCTAAATATCATCTGGTTCCTCCAATTCAACACCATCGTGTTGAATTGGAGAATTTGCGGCCTATGGACCATCGGTGGTCCGGGTTCCGCGGAGCAGCTACGCCAGGCTGAAGGTCACTGCCATGGCGATACTGACGGCAATTATCAGGATCAGGAACCCCAAATCCAAGGAGATTCCACCCAGCTGCAATGGCGGTATCAGTCGACGAAGCCTTCCCAAGGGAGGATCCGTGACCGAGTAGACCACGTGTGCTGTAACCAACGCCACACCCCTTGGCCGCCACTGGCGGGCGAACATCTGGACCCATTCGAAGACCAGGCGGATGATCAGGGCGATGAAGAACAGAAACAACACAATATGGATAAGGCCGAAAACAATGCCCACGAGTTAGCTCAGATCTCCCACTTGTTCCGGAATGTCGATCGGTCCCTACTATTGCAACACAGATGCCAGGCAGGTTGCCCCGCCTGGCATCCGCAGAAGATCGTTGTCAGCTCTGGTTAAAGAAGCTGGCCTGCGTTTCGCTGGCCTTCTTGTCATCACCGATGACCTCAACGTACGACGGCGACAACAGGAAGACCTTGTTGGTCACCCTCTCGATACTGCCGTGGAGGCCAAACACGAGGCCGGCGGAGAAGTCCACCAAGCGCTTGGCATCGGCTTCACCCATGTCGGTGACGTTCATGATGACGGGAATGCCATCCCTGAAGCTCTCTCCGATGACCTTGGCATCGTTGTAAGAGCGGGGATGAACGGTGGTGATTTGCCTCAAGCCCGAGGCATCTTCGCGGCTGGAGGCCGCACGCTTGATGGGTGTCACGGGTGCGCGGTATTCCTCTTCGGCATCTACAGTGGGCATTTCACGGACAACTTCCCGGACGGGAGCGGGCGCCCGGCGCTCTTCCCGTTCCTGTGCCTGGGGGCGTTCTTCGTCGTGGTGCGAGGCGACGGCCTGCTCAGATTCGTAGTGTTCATCGCCGTCGGCGAGCCCAAGATAGATCATTGTCTTGCGCAGAGCGCCAGCCATGGTGCACTCCTATCGTTTCTGCAGTAGGCGGGCCGCCATGACGTGACATATTGGAACCCCGGCCCGTCATTCCAATACTTTGACGCTACCCCACGGCCGGACGTGAACCGAGAATATCGGAGCCAATTCTCAGGTGTGTCGCCCCGAACTTCACTGCTGCTTCCAGGTCCTGGCTCATCCCTGCGGATATCGCTGCAGAGGCGGGATGAGCGGCCCTGAGCACTTCGGATATGCCGGCCAGCTTTTCGAACGCAGCCTCGGGATCTGCCCCCAACGGAGCCACGGCCATGAGTCCGGACAACTGCAGGCCGGACGCTGATTCGATCTTGTCCGCCAGCACCTCCACATCGGCCGGGCTGGCACCACCGCGGTGAGCACCGGCGTCGTCGTCCAGACCAACCTGGATGAAACAGTCGAGGTCGGCCCGTCCGGTGGCCTCTTGCTCCCGCGCCACGGCTTTGGCCAAAGCGTCCACGACCTGGAGCCTGTCGATCGACTGAACAGACGCGGCATACTTGGCAACCGACTTCGCTTTGTTGCTTTGCAGCTGGCCTATGAAATGCCAGCGAATATCCAGATCTGCAAGGCCGGCACTTTTGGAGGCGGCCTCCTGGTCACGGTTTTCTCCGACGTCGGTCACGCCAAGGGCGGCAAGCCGGCGCACATCCTCTGCGGGATGAAACTTGGTGACCACAATCAGCCGCGGCGGGTCGTGCCGCCCGGCGGCCGCCACAGCAGTGTCAATCCGGTGCCTGACCAGATCGAGCCGCCGCGAGAGTTCAGCAGCGCGGGAGTCTCCCACCACGCCGTGGCCCTGCTCGTCGTCCTGACCGAGGTTAATCATGTGTCCACACCAAACCCGCAAATCGACCGCTCCGGGAGTCCCGGCGGTATGAAAAAAGTGAATCATTCTCCAGCGTGCACTCCCCGGAGTACTCCAAGGGGACATCCAACGCTGCCAACTGGGCCCGCACGCCGGCCGGCAGGTCAAGGGCCGGAGTCCCCCAGGACGTGGAAGACCACGTTTCCGGAACCTGCCGGGACACGGCTGCCCGCAATTCGTCCGGCACCTCGTAGCAAGCACCACAAATGGAAGGACCCAGCCATGCGCGGATCTCCACGGCACCGCGGACCCGCATTTCCTCCACGGTGGCGGGGACAACCGCAGAAGCAACCCCGGGTCGCCCCGCGTGGGCGACAGCAATGACGGGGCGGTTGCCGCCGGCATCGTTTCCGACAAACACCACAGGGACGCAATCGGCCACCATGACAGCCAACGGTTGCGCCGCCTTGCGCGAGCGTGAAGCAGGCGGCGTGGCAGCCGAAACCATGGCATCCGCCGTGGGTCCTGGACCGTACGCTTCGATGGACACCACGGTGTTGCCATGAACTTGGTCCATGAACTGGAACCGTTCGTCGCCAAGGCCCGCAGCCTGTTCCAACACAACACGACGGGCCAGGACATCAGTGGGGTTGTCCCCCACGTGGAGAGCCAGGTTCCCGGCGTCCGTATCCGTGAAGGCTACGGAAACGCCGGGCTGAACCTCATTGCGCCACCAAAACACCAGGTACTGTCTCTCCGGACGCGGCTTACTTCAGGAAGTCGGGAACGTCGAGATCGTCGGAGCGGCTACCCGAAAGATCGGGCTCCACTACCGCCGGCAGATCAACGTCAAAGCCGGAGTCGGCAGGCAGGGCGGACGGACGCTGCTGGCCCCAGTTGCTCAAGCCTGCAGCACCGATGCCTGCCGTTGCGTGCTGCGGTGCTGCCGCGTTGGACGGAGCACTGCTCGGCGCGGCGGGGCGATCCGAAGGCACAGGGTTCTGGGCCGGACGGGACTGGTCCATGGAGGGTGACGTCGCCTTGACGTCATCGAAACCGGCGGCAATGACAGTCACGCGCGCTTCATCGCCAAGGGCGTCGTCAATGACTGCGCCGAAGATGATGTTCGCCTCGGGGTGGGCCACTTCCTGGACCAGGCGCGCGGCCTCGTTGATTTCGAACAGACCCAGATCAGATCCGCCCTGGATGGACAGCAGGACGCCGTGGGCGCCGTCAATGGAGGCTTCCAGGAGCGGGGAGGCAATGGCCAGTTCCGCAGCCTTGACGGCACGGTCTTCACCGCGGGCCGATCCGATACCCATCAGGGCCGAACCTGCACCCTGCATGACGGACTTGACGTCGGCGAAGTCCAGGTTGATCAGGCCCGGAGTGGTAATAAGGTCGGTGATGCCCTGGACACCCGACAACAGCACCTGGTCCGCAGAACGGAAGGCGTCCAGAACGGAGACGTTGCGATCACTGATGGACAGGAGGCGATCGTTGGGGATGACGATCAGGGTGTCGACTTCGTCGCGAAGGGCGTCAATGCCGGCCTCGGCAGATCCTGCACGGCGGCGGCCTTCGAAGGTGAACGGACGCGTCACGACACCGATGGTCAGCGCACCCAGGGAGCGGGCGATGCGCGCGACGACGGGAGCGCCGCCGGTGCCGGTACCGCCGCCTTCACCGGCGGTCACGAAGACCATGTCGGCGCCGCGGAGAACTTCTTCGATCTCGTCAGCGTGGTCTTCTGCGGCCTGCTTGCCGACCTCGGGGTTCGCACCGGCACCAAGGCCGCGCGTGAGTTCACGTCCAACGTCAAGCTTGACGTCGGCGTCGCTCATGAGCAGCGCCTGCGCGTCAGTGTTGATGGCGATGAACTCGACGCCCCGAAGGCCCACCTCGATCATGCGGTTGACTGCGTTCACGCCACCGCCGCCGATGCCGACGACCTTGATGACGGCCAAGTAATTCTGCGGTGCTGCCACGTTTCGTGCCCCTTGCTTGTGTCCTATAGCGAAACTGATCGAGTCCAACTTGAATTCTTGGACCTTAACCCTCTAGTTGAAGGTTATAGTTATGTCAAGTAACTCTACTGCGACGGTATTTCCTATGGTTCGCACATGCAATCTCCGCTTGCGCGTGTCGTGCGATTGCCGCGAAATAAGGCCACCGGCGGCCGTAGGTTACGTTCTCGAAGCTGGTTATTTGGTGAATGGATGCCGCGGGACGCTGACGTCGTAGACACTCACGGGAACCTTCGGGTCCACCGGCATCTTGAGCAGCGCTTCAAGTGCCTTCGCCTTCAATTCCCTGTCCTCGGCATTGCCCCACACTACCGTCTTTCCATCCAGCAGTTTGAGCTCCACGGCATCCGCGGACGCCGCAGAGGCCGTGGACATCCTGGCGAGGACGTCGGCAGGCAAGGTATCCAGAACCGCTGCAATAGCTTTGAAAAGCTCCGTGTTGGTGGCTCCGGCGCCCGCGTCGATCAGTGGCAGCGCCACCGCGGACTGGTCCTTGGTCACACCCAGCTGCACGCCGTCCACGTCCACCATGACGTACGAGTCGCCCTGCTTCAGCAGGGCCACGGGAACACGCTCGTTCACGTGCACCAGCAGCTCAGACGGCGGGCGCGCTTCCATCGTTGCGGAGCGGACCTGGACAAGGGGCTTCAAGAGCTCATTGATCTCTTGTTCGCTTACCTGCGGCAGCGGCTTGCCTTCAAGGCCCGACAAAGCTTTTTGCACGGCCTCCGGCGTCAGCAGCGTCGTACCGTCAACCGTGATGGTTTTAACGGCGAGTACCGGCGAGAACACCGCTCCGGCGATCAAGGCCGCCACCACGGCGATAATGATGGAGAGCGTCCACACCACAAGCCTTCGCTTGCGACGGCCCTTGGGCTCCGGAAAAACAATGACGTTGTCGGACGCCTTGGCATTCTGCGGTGACGTGGCATCCCGTGGTGACGTGGCACCCTGTGGAGACTTGGCACGCTGGGTCGACGCAGCAGCAGACGGCCGTGACGCAGGTGCTTGCTTCACGTCCGGCTCGATGGAACGTTGGGCGCTGATCACGCCATCCGCGCCTGCCGGCCGGGCAGCATCAGCCGGGCGGGGCTCGGCTCCGGCCCTGTACGTCGGCTTGCGGGTGCTAGCCACCCAACTCCTCCACGATCATTGGCCCGTACGCCGTCACGTCGCCGGCTCCGACGGTCAGGACGACGTCCCCGTCGTGTGCGACGGCCACCAGGGCCTCCACAGCTTCATCCGCCGTCACCAGCCGGCCGGTGGCCAGCTGATCGGCAATCAACGCACTGGTGACGCCGGGGATGGGATCCTCGCGTGCTGGATAGATGTCCAGGATCAACGCGGTATCCGCCGCGTTCAAAGCCTCGGCGAACTCGTTGGCAAATTCGCGCGTGCGTGAAAAAAGGTGCGGCTGGAAAAGGACGTGGACTTTGTTGCCGCCGGCTACCGAGCGGGCGGCGGACAGGGCTGCACGCACTTCCGTGGGGTGGTGGGCGTAGTCGTCATAGACCCGCACTCCCCTCCCTTGGCCCTTGAGTTCAAACCGTCGTGACGCGCCAGTGAAGTGGCCCAGCGCTGCGGCGGCAGCGTCGGGTTCAACACCGAGTTCGACGGCGACCGCGAACGCGGCTGCCGCGTTCAGCGCGTTGTGCCGCCCGGGAACCTGCAGTTCCACCCGGTGGACATCGGCCCCGATGGCGACCGAAACGTCGCCGGGACCGCCGTCGGCAAGCCGGATGTCGGCGTCGTCCGATGTCCCGTAAGTCAGCACCCTCGTGGTTCCCGTGGATGCGGTGCGTTCGGCGAGGGCGCGGGCACCGGCGTCGTCGGCACAGGCGAGAAGAACGCCGTCCGCCGGCAGGAGTGCCGCAAAGCTGTCAAAGGAGGCAAAGACCGCTTCAGGCGTTCCGTAGTGGTCAAGATGGTCGGCTTCCACGTTCGTCACCACGGCGATCAGCGGCCGGTAATTGAGGAAGGAACCATCCGATTCGTCGGCTTCCGCAACAAAGATGTCCGACTCCCCGTGTGCTGCATTGACCCCCAACGCGGGAACGTTCGCGCCAATGGCAAAGGACGGGTCAAAGCCGGCTTCCTTCAGCAGGACGGCGATCATGGACGTGGTGGTGGATTTGCCATGGGTGCCTGCCACGGTGACGACACGGTGGCCCGCCATGGTGGCGGCCAAGGCTTCGGAGCGGTGCAGCACGGGCAGCCCGGCGGCACGCGCCGCGGCCAGCTCCGGATTGTCGGCACGGATGGCCGAGCCGGCCACGATCGTCTGGGCATCAGCCAGATTGCCAGGCTCGTAGCCCACCGCGATGCGCGCCCCGGCTGAGGAGAGGTCGTGCATCACCGGCAGGTCCTTGGCATCCGTACCGCTGACCGGGACACCCCGGGCAACCATGATGCGGGCGACTGCGGACATTCCCACGCCACCGATGCCAATGAAGTGGACGCGACCCAGGGATTCGAGGGGGGCGATGGTGGTGCTCATGCGGATACCGCTTCCAGGACAAGATCAGCCATACGCTGATCGGCGTTTCTAATACCAAGGGCTTCTGACGTGCGGGCCATGTCGAGCAGCCGGTCGCGGTTCGAAAGAAGCGGAATCAGTTCAGCCTCAATCCATTCCGGGCTGAGGTCCTTGTCGTCCACCAGGAGCGCTCCGCCCGCCTGGACCAAGGGAGCAGCGTTCAGCGCCTGCTCCCCGTTGCCGATGGGCAAGGGTACAAACACGGCGGGGACACCCACCGCGGCTACTTCGCTGACCGTTCCTGCTCCAGCACGGGCCAGGAGGACATCGGCGGCTGCATAGACCGTCTCCATGCCATCCACGTACTCGACCTGGCGATACCCTTCGGCGGCGAGCAGGCCTCCGTCGTCGTTGAGGACGCTTTTGCCGTTGCCCGTGATGTGCAGGGTCTGGACGCCAGCCGCCGCCAGTGCCGGCAGGGCGGCCACGATGGAACGGTTGATGCTAAGGGCGCCGGAGGAACCACCGGTGACGATCAATGCCGGGCGTTCCGGATCCAAGCCCAGTGACGCCTTGGCCGCCGGCGCCGCCGTGTCCCTGTGGAGACCCGAGATGGCGCGTCGCATCGGCATTCCAACGTGCCGGGCCCCCCGCAACCGTGTTCCGGCGAACGCCACCGCGACGTGATGGGTGAACCGGGCTCCCACGCGGTTGGCCAGGCCGGCTTTCATGTTGGCTTCGTGGATGACGATGGGGATTCCCAGTTTCCTGGCTGCGAGATACATCGGCGTGCAGACGTAGCCGCCCACACCCACCAGGACATCCGCATTGGCTTCTTCGAGGATGCCACGGGCCTGACGGACCGCTGCCCTCAAACGGCCGGGCAGCTTGAGGAGGTCAGCTGAGGGACGCCGCGGAAACGGCACACGGTCGATGGTGGCCAAGTTGTAGCCGGCTGCGGGTATGAGCCGTGTCTCCATGCCCGACGGAGTCCCTACCGCCAGGATGGCGGCCTCAGGACACCTGTCCTTGATGGCATCGGCGATGGCCAGCAGGGGACTCACGTGCCCGGCCGTTCCGCCGCCTGCCAGGACGACGGACAAGGGCTTGGATGCGTTGCGGAAGTCAGAAGTCATGAAGTGCTAAGTACGCTTTCGTGCGGTTTTCGGAGAACGGCGCGGCAGGAACCGGGGGCGCTGCTGGGGCGGCAATTGGCCCCGGGCCAAGGACAACACTACGCCCACGCCACACAGCGACATCACCAGGGCCGAGCCTCCGTAGGAGATGAACGGGAGCGGCACTCCAACCACCGGAAGAAGCTGGGTCACTACTGCCATGTTCATGCTGGCCTGGCCCAGGAGCCACACCATGATGCCACCTGCGAGGGTTCGCTGGAATGGATCTGTTTGCCTGACCACCACGCGGAAAATAGCGATTCCGAGGATGGCGAACAACACCAGAACCACCAGTGTGCCCACAAGCCCAAGTTCTTCCCCGATGATGGCGAAGATGAAGTCGTTGTGGGCTTCGGGAAGCCAGTTGTACTTCTGCCGGCTTTGGCCAAGGCCCAGTCCTGTCCAGCTCCCCTGCGCCAGACCATACATGCCGTTGGTGGACTGGAAGTCGAAATCGAAGTTTTCGGTACAGGAAGCCGAAGCCGTACCCAACCACGACGTAATGCGGCAGATCCGGTTGGCGCTGCTGATGGTGCCCAGGACAGCGCCTGCTGCGCCCACGGCACCGGCTATGGCCAGCATCTTTCCGGGCACGCCGGCGAAGTAGAGCCCAGCAGCTGTAATGGCCGCAATGACAATCACGGTGCCAAGGTCGTTACCGAGCATCACCAACGCAATCACCAGGCCCGCTCCGGGTACCACGGGGATGATCACGTGCCACCAGCGATGCAGGAGCTTTTGCTTGCGGGCCAGTACGGCTGCGATCCAGACACACAGGACGAGCTTGGCCATCTCCGACGGCTGGAGTGTCACCCCGCCGATGTCGATCCAGTTCTTGTTGCCGTTAACGCTGTTTCCCATGACCTGAACCAGGACCAGGAGCACCACGACGCCGCCCAGGGCCCACCAGGACAGCCTTTTCATCCAGTTCACGTTGGTTCGCGAGATGACGTACATGGCTGCAGCTCCGAGCACGCCGAATCCGGCCTGCTTCAGGGCATCCGCGTAGGGCGACTTCCCTTCGGAGATCGCCTCGACGCTCGAAGCCGACAACACCATCATGATGCCGATGGCAGTCAGTGCCAGGGCGCAACCGAGGATGAGGTAGTAAGTGGAACTGTTGGGCGCTTTGTCCTTGCCTTCAAGGCTGTCCCAAAAGTTGCGCAGCTGTCCGCGGAGCCCGGAAGGCTTCTTCCCGGACTTGGCCGGAGCCTTGGGTTTCCCGTCCCGTGGGTCTTTTCCGCGGGTGCGGGTGGGCGTGCTGACCATTGTTACTCCTCGGTGGTCGGTGCCTGCCCTTCCACAAGCTCGCGAACTGCCTGGACGAAAGCATCGCCGCGGTGAGCGTAGGAAGAGAACTGATCCATGGATGCAGCCGCGGGTGCCATCAGGACGGTGTCCCCTGGCATGGCCAGTTCGGCCGCCGACGCCACGGCCTGGGCCATGATGGCCTCGCCGTAGATGGGCGAAGCGGCGTTGCCGGCTCCGGTCTGCACCTTTTCAGTGTCGCCCTTGGCTTGCGCTATCACGGGGACATCCGGCGCGTGTCGCTGGAGCGAGCCTTCGAGGGCCTCGGTGTCGGTACCGATCAGAACGACGGCTTTCAGCCGGGGTGCGTGCTCTTTGACAAGGTCGTCATAGTTGACGCCCTTGGAGAGTCCGCCCGCGATCCACACCACCTGGTTGAAGGACGACAGCGCGGCGGAAGCAGCGTGCGGATTGGTGGCCTTGGAGTCATTGATCCACAGAACATCGTTGTGCTTGGCTACCAACTGGATTCGGTGGGCACCCGGCAGATAGTTGGCCAACCCTTGCTTCACGGCTGCCGGTTCAATCCCGTAGGCGCGGACCAAGGCGGCAGCGGCCAGGGCGTTGGCTACCATGTGGCGCGGTGCCACGGGACCGAGGTCCGACATGGCAGCGAGCTCGGCCGCCGAGTCCTTGCGCTCGGCAATGAACGCACGGTCAACCAGCAGTCCATCCACGACGCCCAGCATACTGATGGCAGGGGTATTGGTGGTGAATCCCACCGCGCGGCACCCTTCCACGACGTCGGCGTTCTCCACCATGCGTTCGGTTTCGATTTGTTCCGCGTTGTAGATGGCGGCCTTTTGGGTGTTCTCATACACCTTGGCTTTGTCCGCGAGGTACGAGGCGTAGGATCCGTGCCAATCCACGTGGTCTTCAGCGACGTTGAGGCACACACTGGCCACCGGTGACAGAGAGTGGCTCCAGTGCAGCTGGAAGCTGGAGAGCTCGACAGCGAACGCGTCGTAGTCCACAGGATCCCGCAGTGCATCAAGGATCGGTGTACCCACATTTCCCACGGCGATGGCTTTGAGCCCGGCGGCCTGCAGCATGGATTCAGTCATGCCCACGGTGGTGGTCTTGCCGTTGGTGCCCGTAATGGCCAGCCAGTCCGCCGTCTTGCGCCCCGCACGGACGCGGACACGCCACGCAAGCTCGACGTCTCCCCAGACGGGAATGTGCTTCCGCTTGGCGGCGGCCAGCAGGGCTTGGTCGGGACGCCATCCCGGCGAGGTGACAACCAATTCGGGCAGGGCGTCGTCGATCAGCGGAAGGGCGTTGACAGCGTCCTCACCCAGGAGCACGTCAACGGCTCCGACGATCTTCAGGGTGTCCGCCTGGGCCTTGGCCTTGGTGGAGGTGGCGGCATCAACCACCACAACCCTGGCACCGAGCTCGATGAGGGTGTCAGCGGCCGAGAAGCCGGACACGCCGATTCCCGTCACCACTACCCGAAGGCCGCTCCAGTCAGAGTCCCAGCTGGTGAGTCCGTTGAGCCTGTCGGCGGCGGACGCCTGGGCGTCGGGGCTTCCATTCACAGCAGTACCACCCATTCAGCGTAGAAAATTCCGAGGCCGGCGGCCACGAAGAGACCGGCGAGGATCCAGAAGCGGACCACCACGGTGACTTCCGCCCAGCCCTTCAATTCAAAGTGGTGTTGAAGCGGTGCCATCTTGAAGACACGTTTGCCGCCGCTGAGCTTGAAGAAGCCCACCTGGATGATGACCGAAAGGGTGATCAGGACGAACAGGCCACCGATGAAGGCCAGCAACAGTTCGGTGCGGGACAGGATGGCGAAGGCCGCAACTGCGCCGCCGATCGCCAGGGAACCGGTATCCCCCATGAAGATCTTCGCCGGGGACGTGTTCCACCACAGGAAGCCCACCAAGGCAGCACTCAGGATCGCCGCCAGCAGCGCAAGGTCCATGGGGTCGCGGACTTGGTAACAGCCGCTTCCTGCCTCCCGCGGTGACCCGCAGGCTTGGTTGTTCTGCCAGATTCCCATGATGGTGTAGGCGCCGAAGACCATGATGGAAGCACCGGCCGCCAGGCCGTCCAGCCCATCTGTCAGGTTCACCCCGTTGGTAGCGGCAGTGATGATCAGGTTGGACCACACGATGAAGAGGATGGCACCGAGCACGGTACCGCCGAACGCCAGGTCCAGCCATGGGATATCGCGCACCAGCGAGATCTGGGTCGATGCCGGACGCAGGCCGTCCTCATTGGGAAACTGCAGCACCAGGACGGCGAAGATGATGCCTACCGCGGCCTGGAGGATCAGCTTGGCGCGGGCATTCAAGCCCAGGCTTCGCTTGTTGGAGATCTTGATGTAGTCGTCCAGGAAGCCAACAAAGCCCATGCCCACCATCAGGAACAGCAGGAGGAGCCCCGAAGCGGAAGGTCCCGGAGAGCGGGGGTTCATCATCCACATGATCAGGTGCGTCACGAAGTAGCTGATCAAGACGGCCGCAACCACCACGGTTCCACCCATCGTGGGCGTGCCGCGCTTGGTGTGATGCGACGTCGGACCGTCGTCCCGGATGAATTGGCCATAGCTCTTGGCCACGAGGAACCTGATGAACAGGGGTGTCCCTATCAGGGCCACCAGAAGGGCGACGCCGGCGCCGATCAAAAGTGCAATCACAGCAGCTCGTTCCCTTCGCTTGCGGTCGATCCGGCCGCGTTGTCTCCGGTGGGCTCGGCCCGTGGAGGTAATGCTATCCGATCACCCAAATGCCGCAGCCCCACCCCGTTGGAGGATTTGAACAACACCAGGTCACCGGGTTCAAGCTCGTTTTGCAGGAGCTCGTAAGCTTCTTCGACCGTCTCGGTGAACGAGCACTCGTCACCCCAGGAGCCTTCCTGGATGGCTGAGACGTACAGGGCACGCGCTTCGCGTCCCACCACCACCAGCCGGGAGATGTTCAACCGGACTACCTGTGTACCCACAGCGGTGTGCTCCCGGATTGAGTCCTCGCCCAGTTCGAGCATGGCCCCGAGGACCGCCCAGGTCCTTCGGCCTTGGCCGAGGTCTGCCAGGGTGCGCAGCGCGGCCCGCATGGATTCCGGATTCGCGTTGTAGGCGTCGTTGATGATGGTGACGCCGTCGGCGCGTTCCGTACGCTCCATACGCCAGCGGCTGGCTGCCGACTGTGAGCTCAGGGAGGAGGCGATGTCCGCTGCCGGGATGCCTGCGGCGAACGCGGCCGCGGCAGCGGCCAACAGGTTGGTCACATGGTGGCCGCCGATCAGGCGGCTTCGCACCTCGACGGCAGGTCCGCCGTCGGGCAGGACAAGATCAAAGTCCGGGAAACCCTGGGCATTGACCACGACGTTGCGTGCCTCGACTTCTTCAGTGGTGGCAGGTGAGGCGGTGAACCCCAGGACCTTGGCTTTGGTCCGGCTGCGCATGGCAGCAACGCGGCCATCGTCCAGGTTGATGACAGCCGTGCCGTGCTCGCTGAGGGCTTCAACGAGTTCGCCCTTGGTTTTGGCGATGTTCTCCACGCCGCCGAACTCACCTGCGTGTGCCGTGCCGACGACGAGGACGACGCCAATGTCCGGTTTGACCATCTCTGCGAGGTACTTGATATGCCCCAGTCCCGTGGCACCCATCTCGATCACCAGGTACCGGGTCTCGGCGTCGGCGGCGAACACCGTCAAGGGCACGCCCACCTCACCGTTGTAGGAACCCTGCGGCGCCACTGTCTTGCCGGCTGTCGAAAGGACACCCGCCAAGAGGTCCTTGGTGGTGGTCTTGCCGGCCGACCCGGTGATGCCGATGACCGTGAAATCCTCGCCACGCTGCGCGCGTTCAGCGCGGATGCGGCGGACGGCTTCCGCGGCCAGCCTGCCCATGGCCAGGACCGCGTCATCAACAACGACGGCGGGGAAAAGGCTTCCGGCGGCATCGGCCACTTCGCGTTCGGCGAGGACCAGGACGGCGCCGCGATCGAAGGCGGCGTCGACGAAGTCGTGGCCGTCGGCATGCTCGCCGGGCTTGGCCACGTACAGCGAACCGGGTGTCGCTTCCCGTGAGTCAGTGACGACAGAGGTGGGCACGACGTCCGTAACTCCGGTCAATCGGCCATGGGTGATGTCGGCGATCTCCGCCGCAGTAAGTGCAATCATCTCGGTTTAGGACTCTATCCGCTGGTCCGATGAAACGCTGAATCCCTTGGATGTCAAGGCGGCCCGCAATTCCACCCTGTCGTCCAGGGCCAGGTTCACGCCTTTGACCTCCTGCCACACTTCGTGGCCTCGTCCGGCGATGAGGATGGTGTCGTTGGCGGTGGCCATCTCCACTGCCAGGCGGATCGCCGCGTCCCTGGGGTGGGACTCAATGATCTCGCTGCCCAACTTCTCTGCATCGCGTGCTACGAGGGCTCCCTGCAGGACCTCGGCACGGATTGACGCGGCGTCTTCGTCGTGGGGGTCGTCATCGCTGACGATCACCACGTCAGCCAGGCGTGCGGCGATGGCACCCATCGTGGGGCGCTTGCTTTGGTCGCGCTGTCCCGTTGCGCCGAAGACCACGATGACGCGGGAGCCCTCCTGCGGCGAGCGAACGGCCTCGAGGGCGCGTGCCAAGGCATCGGGATTGTGGGCAAAATCAACAACGGCCGCAGGCTCCGTCGATACCAACTGCATACGTCCGGGAACAGCCACGGTGAAGGGGTCGTGGGCATCCAGGGCTGCCTGCAGCACCTGTTCATCGATGCCGGAGGCCAGGACCATGACGGTTGCCAAGGCAGCATTGGCGACGTTGAAGTCACCAGGCAATCCGGTGTGGACCCGCAGGACCCGCCCGTCGGAGTGCCGGAGTTCGAATTCCGAGCCCAACCCGCGGGCGGCAACCGCAGCTACGTGCCAGTCAGCACCGCTGTGCTGTCCCGACAACGTTGTCACCGGGATATCGGCCAGTTCCACGAGTTTGCGCCCCCACTCGTCGTCCACTGTGACAACGGCGTGCCGGGCCCTGGCAGCGGTGAAAAGCTCTGCCTTGGTCCGGAAGTACTCTTCCATGCTGCCGTGCAGGTCCAAGTGGTCCTGGGTGAGGTTGGTGAAGCCCGCGACATCGAACATCACCCCGTCCACGCGGCGGAACGAGATCGCATGGGATGACACTTCCATCGAGGCCGCTTCCAGGCCCCGTTCGCGCATCAAGGCGAGGAGGGCATGGACGTCTGTGGACTCCGGCGTGGTCAGGAGGCTGGGAATGGGTTCGCCGCCCGCCACGATCTCGATGGTCCCAATGAGTCCCGGCCTTTTGCCCAAGGCACGCAGCAGGGAGTTGATGAAGTAGGTGGTGGTGGTCTTGCCATTGGTGCCGGTGACCCCGTAGAGCGTCGGGAAAGCACCGTCCGAGGGCTGGCTGCGGTAGATCAGCGCGGCCAGAGGCCCGACGGCGGCCCGCGGCTCCTCGACGATCAGGACCGGCACCGGCTGCTCGCCCGACAACGCAAGCTGGCGCGCCCCGGCGTCGTCCGTCACGACGGCGACAGCACCGGCGTCGACTGCCTGGGGAACGAAATCGGCACCGTGGCGGGACGCTCCCGGCAAAGCCATGTAGAGGTCGCCGGCTTCAACAGCCCGCGAATTGAGCGTGATACCTGTCACGCCCCTGTCATGGCTTCCTTCCGGTGCTGCAATGCCCAGTACTTCCGCAATGGTGGCCAAAGGCACAGCTGCCACGGATTCGGGACGGAATCCGGACTGGCCGGCATCCGTCGTCGCGGCGTTGTTGGCTGCCTCATGGTGCTCTGACACGTGGTTCTCCGTTGGTGCTCGTGGAACGACCGGCTTGGGGCCAGCGGCGCCCGGGCCGTTAGTGGTGGATCGATGAAGGGCCGAAACAGACGCCCAAGAAGCTTACTTGACGAACTGGGGCAGTCGCGCGGGGGTTCCGGTCGACGGCGCCACATTGTAGGTGCGCAGGACCTGAGACATCACCGAACGGAACACCGGCCCGTTGGTGAGGCCGTAGATGTTTCCCTTGGGGCGCTGGAGGACCACTTCGACGATGAAACGGGGGTCATCCATCGGCGCCATTCCCACCATCGAGGCCGTATAGCCGTCGAATCCGGGCAGGCCGTCCTCGCGCGGGGCCTGGGAGGTTCCTGTCTTCGCACCGACGCGGTAACCGTCGATGGCGGCGTCCTTGATCTGGCCCTCGGTCACGGCGCTTTCCAGGATGTCCCGGACCTGCTGTGCGGTCTCCTTGGACACCACCTGGCGGGAGTCCTTGGGGGCAACCTTCTGTTCCTCGCCCTCGGGGGTGATGTAGCTGTCAATGAGCCGGGGTTGCAGCATCACGCCATTATTGGCGATGCTCTGGAACGCGCGGACTGTCTGTAGCGTCGACTGCGAAACTCCCTGGCCGAAGAGCACCGTATATTGCTGCCGTTCGTCCCATTGGTCCGGTGTGGCGAGGATGCCCGTGGCTTCAGCCGGCAACCCGATGTCCGTCTGCTCGCCGATCCCGAACTTCTTCAACCAGTCGTACCGCTGCTCCTTGGTCAATCTGCTGCCGACCATGACGGTGCCGGTGTTCATGGACCATCCCAGGATGCCCGCAAGGGTACGTTCCTCAGTCCCGTGCTCGAAAGCATCGGTGAAGGTCTGGCCGTCGATGGTGTACGACGCGGGGATGGTGAAGTGGTCCAGGGGGAAGGACTTTCCCTCCTCGATGGCCGCAGCAGCGGTGATCATCTTTTGCACGGAGCCAGGTTCGTAGGCCGCCGTTACGGAACGCACGCCACGGTCCTTGGCATCCACTTTGCCGGGATCGTTGGGGTCCGGGGCATTGGTATCCGCCAAAGCCACCAGGTTGCCGGTCTTGGTGTCCATCACAATGATGGACCCCCATTCGGCATTCATCTTGTTGACCTGGCTTTGAATGGCCTGCTGCGCGAAGTACTGGATGTCCGTATTGATGGTGAGCTTCACGTCGCTGCCATCCACGGCGGGAGTCAGTTCATCGGTGGCTACCGGAATCCTCAGTCCGTCAGCGCCGATCTCGAACACGCGCTTGCCTTCGACACCCCTCAGGATCTCGTCCTGGGTCTGCTCGATGCCGGCCTGTCCGGTGGTCCCGTCCTGCAGGAAGCCCACCACGCCACCGGCCACACTGCCGTTGGGGTAGACGCGTTTGCTGACACCTTCGGGGACCACGCCCGGGATGTTCAGCTTGGAGATGCGGTCTTCAAGCTCAGGTTTGATGTCCTTAGCAACCACGAAGTACTTCTTGTCACCTGTGAGCGCCTCGCGGATCTTCTCCACGTCCGACCCCAGCAAGGTTGCGAGGTCAGCAATGCCCTGGTCCCTGGAAATCGTCTCGACTTCGTCGGTCTTCTCGTTGTACCGCTTGAAACTGGGCGTGTTCGTGTTCAACACCTGGTCCACTACCAGGTTGTAGCGGATAACGCTGCTGGCCAGGACCGTACCGTTGGCGTCCACGATCTGCCCACGTTCGGCCGGAAGGACCTGGGGCGTGAGGCGGTTTGCCAAGGCAGCCTCGGCCATGCCGCCCATGTCCAGGCCCTGGACCATGAAGAGCTTGCCGCCCACCACCAGGAGCAGGGTAAGCATGATGCCAAGACCAACCCGCAACCGCTTTCTTGCCGCCGGCGTCTTCGGTTTTTTCGATGTGCCGGGGTTCTGAGCCACGTTGATTCCTTGCTGCTGGCCTTGCGTCAGTGGACTGATGGACTACTGCCCGGGTGCCTTCTGCTGGGGAGCCGGGACTGATCCCCCATGGAGTTCAACCGGCGGTTTGGCTGCCGGGGACGCCGGAGTTGCAGCGGGTGCTGCCGGCGGGGCCGCCTCCACCGGTGCTGCCGGCTTGAGGTTCTCCAACGGATCCTTTGTTGTCACTGAGGGAACCACGTCGAGCATGCCTGCCACGGCCGGCGGAGCCAGCTGGGCCAAAGGGGCATCCCCCTTGACCGCAGGCGTTGCCTTGCCGGTGACTGACATCGTGTTCAGATCAATCTGTCCTTTAACAGTGGAAGGAACCATTCCCAATTCTGCAGCCTTGGCTGCCAGATTTTGGGGAGCTTCGAAGTTCTGCTTCTTCTGTGTCAGGTCCTGGTTTTCCTTGTTCAAGGTGGCCGCCTGGGCTTTGAGTTGCACCAACTGGTACTGCGCAGTGGATACCGAGATGTTCAAGACCAGCACCGTCAGGAGTGCGGCCGCCATCGCGACGAAGCACAGGACGACAAAGGGGGTCCGCCGCTTGCCGGGAGCACTGCGCACCAAGGAGAGCGGGGTGCGGGCCTTCCGGCCGGCGTCAGGCTTACCGGCGGGAACTGGCAGCGCACGGACGGTGTTGCCCACCACGGAGGGCAGTGTCTTCGCTGCGGCGTTGCTCATGCGTCTCTCCTCGGTTTGATGCGCTCCACTGCCCGCAACCGGGCAGACGCCGCGCGGGGGTTTTCAGCGATTTCTGCTGCCGTAGGCACTTCCGTGCCCTTGGTGATGGTCTTTAATTCAGGTTGGTGTTCTTCCAGCTCCACCGGGAAACCGAGCGGGGCCGACGATTTGGATCCGGTCTGGAAAACCGACTTCACGATCTTGTCTTCCAGCGAGTGATAGGACATCACCACGATCCGGCCGCCCATGGCCGTGGCGGCCACGGCTGCTGGAACCGCCCTTTCCAGGACGTCCAGTTCCTCGTTGACCTCGATCCGCAATGCCTGGAAAGTTCGCTTGGCCGGGTGCCCACCACTTTTCGCGGCCGCGGCGGGGACAACACTGCGGATCTGCTCCACAAGTTCACCGGTGGTGGCAAAGGGCTTCCCGGCACGGGCATTGACGATCCTGTTGGCTATGCGGCCCGCAAACTTTTCTTCGCCCCATTTGCGGATGATGCGCACCAGCTCTTCTTCGCTGTAGGTGTTCACCACATCGGCAGCGGTCTGTCCCCGGCTGGTGTCCATCCGCATGTCCAGCGGCGCGTCGTAGGAGTAGGCGAAGCCACGCCCGCGCTCATCGAGCTGCAGGGAAGATACGCCCAGGTCCATGAGGATGCCATGGACCTCGGCGATGCCAAGGTCGGCGAGGACGTCTTCGATTTCGTCGTAGACGGCGTGAACCAGGTCAATCCGGTTGGAAAAGGGCTCCAGGCGTGCACCGGCCAAAGCCAGCGCTTCCTCATCGCGATCAATGCCGACCAGATGCAGGTCCGGAAAGCGTTGCAGCATAGCCTCGGAGTGGCCACCCATACCCAAGGTGGCATCGATGGCTACGGGAGTCTGGCCGCGCTTCCGGGCAGCCTCGAAACCAGGAGCCAGCAAGTTGATGCAGCGGTCTTTGAGGACGGGTACGTGGCGCTCCGATGTGGGCTTTGCCGCGTCCTGCTCTTCCACGCTGCCTCCTCTTTCCTCAAATCGCTTACCTGCTGTTTCTTGAACCGGATCCCCATCCGCGCCTATCGATCCGCCGGCCTGGCTCAGGGGAAGGTGAGCCAGGAAGACTGTTCGATGGGCGGCTGGAGATCCCATTCAAGAAGCTGTACTGCTGCTTCCTCCGACCGGCTAGAAGAAGCCGGGCAGATTGTCGTCGTCTGTTTCAGAGAAGGCTGCTTCCTTCTCGTTGAGGTACTCATTCCAAGCATCGGCATCCCAGATCTCAGCGCGGGTACCGGCACCGATCACAGCCAGTTCCCGGCCAAGGCCGGCATACGTCCGGAGCGCCGGCGGAATCGTCACGCGCCCCTGCTTGTCAGGTACTTCGTCAGAGGCTCCAGACAGGAAAACACGAATGTAGTCACGGGCCTGCTTGGAGGACAGTGGCGCCTCCCGCATCGATTCGTGAATGCGTTCGAACTCTTTCTGGCTGAAGACGTAGATGCAGCGTTCCTGGCCCCTGGTGAGGACCAATCCATCAGCAAGCTCCTCGCGGAACTTGGCCGGAAGGATGATCCGGCCCTTTTCGTCGAGACGCGGAGAGTGAGTACCCAGAAACACTGGCCCCACCGCCCCTCAGTCAAGGTGCCCGCTCATGCCCAACACTGCCACTACCCTCTTATGTGCTCCACTTTACTCCACAACGCCCCACAGTCAACGCAGCACAGGGCGTTTCTCCACCACTTTGAGTTTTAAGAGACCCGAAACGGCGCGGATGCAGGGCTGTGGTGCGAAGTGGAGGGCTGGCCGACCCAGCCGCTGCGTTTGGTCACTGTCCGGCAGGAGCACAGGCTTCAAGCCAGGAGTCGGCGCTGTCTGACGGGTGGATGTGGGTGAAAGTGGAGCAAGGGGTGGGAAGTGGAGGGTGCGTGGAATAAAGGAGAGCAGCAAGACCCTTAAACGCGAAAAGACCCGCTGTGCGGGTCTTTCGTTATCCCCCAGGGAGCTTCAGGGGCGTGGATGGTTCAGTGCGGCCGACGTGTCCGGTGGTGGAAAGTGGAGCGGACGCTCAGGAGTCGTCGCGTCGCCGCTCGTCCCAGCGTTCTTCCAGGCTGCTCATGAACGAACTCTTGGGTTTGCCTTTTCCGGGCTTGACCTTGCCTGCTTTGCCGAAGGCAGCTCCGCGCAACGTGGCGAAATAAACGCCAGCACCCATGACGACGAAACCGAGGACACCCACTGGTATCGCCTGCATCGAGACCCCCACAAGAAGGAGGAGGATGCCTGCAATGGCGCCCAGCACACCAATAATCACATGCCGGGTCGACCAACTGCGGATGGGATCCGAACCCATGGTGTTGGCAAACTTCGGATCGTCCTCATGAAGTTGCTTTTCCAGTTGCTCAAGCAGCTTCTGTTCGTGCTCCGAGAGGGGCATCGCGACCTCCTTTAGTCAGCCAGCGTCTGGACATAACGCGTCCTGTGCGTCTGTTACCAAAACGATCGGGCCAAGAAAATCGTTCCCGAAATTCCCTCTTGGTTCAGCGGGCATCTCAGGGCCGACTGTTCAGGAAACAGTTTGTCCAGACGATCTAAATCTCTGTAATAAATAGGATAGTTTGTCCGACGCCGTTCTGAAAGACGCCCGCAGCCCCGCGGGACCAAGCTCACAGCCGCTCACGTGTCGGCGGGAGGCTTGCCCGGTTCCAAAAGCCGGGCCGGCAGCAAGGTCTTGGATCCGAAACGTTCCGATACCCGGTCCAGGGCTTGCTCGGCTGCCCGCCAATTGTCGTCCCTGCGATCCAGGCTCAGCTGCAGGGACGTCTGGCCTGCGGGCTCCAATTGCTCCGCCCGCACACCCACCAGACGCACGCTCATGGTCCGGGGGCCCAACGACTCCAGCAACTGCACTGCCACTTGGTAGATCATCTGCGCGCTGTCTACCGGCGCGTGGACGGTCCGGCTGCGCGTGACAGTAGAAAAGTCCGAATACCTCAGCTTCAACGCCACGGTCCTGGCCAGCATCCCCGAACTGCGCAGACGGGCTGCCGTTCGGTGGGACAAGCGCAGCAACTCCCGGTGCAACACGGCATCATCACCGGTGTCCAGGGAGAACGTCTCTTCCGCGCCGATACTTTTCTCAAGCCGGGTGGGCGTGACCGGACGCGGGTCAATGCCCATGGACAGGCGGTGCACGTGCTCGCCGCTGGCACCCAGGACTTTCCTCAATGAGGCCAAGGGCGTAGCCGCGACATCCGCGACGGTCCGGATGCCAAGACGGGCCAACACTTCCCCGGTCTTGCCACCGACACCCCAGAGGGCATTGACGGGAAGGCTGTGAAGATAAGGAATAGTGTCCTCGGCATTGATCTGCAGTATCCCGTCCGGTTTGCACCGAGTGGAAGCGATCTTGGCCACGAACTTGGTGCTGGCGATTCCGACGGATGCCGTGATGCCCAATTCGGTCTGGACCCTCCGGCGGATGAGATGGCCGATGTCCAGCGGTGGCCCCAACCGGCGGATGGCCCCACCGACATCGAGAAAAGCTTCGTCGACGCTGAGGGGCTCCACCAGGTCGGTAATGGAAGCAAAGATTTCCATGAGCTGAGCGGACACTTCGTAATAGACCGTGTGGCGTGGATTGATGATCACCGCGGAGGGACACCGCCTCATGGCTATGGACATCGGCATGGCGGACTTCACCCCTGTGGCCCGCGCCTCGTAGGAAGCAGAGAGCACCACGGACCGTTCGGCGGGGAATCCCACGATGACTGGTTTTCCCCGAAGGTCCGGACGGCTGCGGAGTTCGACGGAGACGAAGAAAGCGTCCATATCCACGTGGAGTATGCTGGTTCGCCTTAGTTCCCTCAGGGCGTCACCGGTGCTGCGGGCCGGTCCCTGTCCATCGCTCGGGGCACTGCCGAATGCTTCCTGACTCACATCGGCAATACTATGCCCGGCCACTGACTAAACTGGAGGCACAGTCAGGCCCACCCCCCGGAAGGATCACCTGTGAAGGTCTTTGGAACTCCTCGATCGCGAGGGTTTGCCCTGCTCGCAGTAAGTGTCGCCGTAGCGGCCTCGGCGTGTACGCCGTC
Source organism: Paenarthrobacter sp. TE4293 (assembly GCF_050435325.1). Lineage (NCBI taxonomy): Bacteria > Bacillati > Actinomycetota > Actinomycetes > Micrococcales > Micrococcaceae > Paenarthrobacter > Paenarthrobacter sp. TE4293. The sequence continues at coordinate 52,870 of NZ_JBNJRY010000013.1, read as the reverse complement.
ACCCGGAGGCTCAGCTGCCCCCTCCCCCACCGACTCTTCATCACCATCGTCAGCGTCGTCGTCCCCCACTGGCTCCAGCTCCGCGTCTGCGGCCGGAACAGCGGCGTCGACGGCGTCGGCCACGCCGGCACCGGGTGCGACGGCAACAGTGAACGCGCTTGTCCCAGGCTTCCCCGAGAAACTCATTCCGGTGATGCCCGCAACGTCCGTCCGTTCCAGCAGCTTTGACAAGAGCACGTCCTTGGCAACTGTTGCACTCGTAGGGACTGTCAAGGCGCCCCCGGAGGGCGTGGTGGATTACTACAAGACCTCGTTGGAGGCCCAGGGTTTCAAGCTTGTCCCCGGATCCGGGGCCGTAGGCAACGTCACGTCCCTGGACTTTATCCGCGGCGACGGCGAAACCGTGAACGTGTCCATTCGGCAGAAAGAAGGCGTGTCCACGTTCACCATCGGCGCCAACGTGGCGTCCGGGTCCATCAAGTGACGGCATTTCCCCAAGTGGCGTCCGAGCAGGCGCTGTTCATCAGCGGCGTTGCCGGGAAGCTGGACGGCTTCCTTGCAGGGCAACAGGAGCTCATGGCCGGAGTGTCGCCGGATGTAGCGCCGCTCATCGGATCCATTTCACATCTGGTCACTGGGGGCAAGCGGCTCCGGGCGCTCATGTGCTACTGGGGCTGGAGAGGTGCCGGCGGTGACGCCGGGGACCCTGGGATCGTGACTGCGGGGTGCGCGCTGGAACTGTTCCAGGCAGCGGCACTGATCCACGACGACATTATTGACCGCTCCGACATGCGCCGTGGTGGTCCAAGCGTCCACAAGCGATTCAGCCAACTCCACGAGGCGAACGGCTGGGCTCTCGACAGCGGGCGTTTCGGCGATGCCGCGGCCATCCTGACCGGCGACCTCTGTTTGTCTTTCAGCGAGGAGTCCTTTACGGACATCGGCCCGCGGGCCGCCGCCGGAAGCCCCGCCCGCGGGATCTTCAACGTCATGAGGGCGGAGGTCATGGCCGGGCAGTACCTCGACATCCTCGAAGAGGTAGCCGGCCCCGTTCGCGACCGGGCGGCGTCGGTGGACCGCGCACAATCGATCATCCGGTATAAATCAGCCAAATACTCCACGGAGCACCCGCTCGCCTTGGGCGGAGCTCTTGCCGGCGCCTCGGCCGGCCTCCTGAAGAGCTATTCCGACTTTTCGTTGCCGCTCGGTGAGGCATTCCAAATGCGGGACGATGTCCTGGGGGTCTTTGGTGATCCCGCGACCACCGGCAAGCCGGCCGGCGATGACCTGTTGGAAGGCAAGCGCACCGTTCTTGTGGGTTTCGCCCTGAACCAGGCAACCGCTGCCGAGGCAGACTACCTTGACCAGATGCTGGGCAATCCCGATCTCGGCGAGAGCGACGTGGCAGAGATCCGCCGCATCATGGTCCAGTGTGGCGCTTTGGACGCCACGGAATCGCTGATTGCAGAGCTGAGCAACCGGGCTTATGCGGCGTTGGAACGCTTGCCGCTCGAGGACGTGCCGCTGAGGGCACTCAGCCAGCTGGCCGAGGCCGCAGTCAGCCGGGCGGCCTGAGGGGCGCGGCATAGCCGCCTCATACTGCACCAAAAGGACACAACACGACGACGGCGGTGGGCACCGCCGTCGTCGTCTTTATTCAGTTCACTTTCCCCTGCCCTGCCGGAAAGGCGTTATTACCAGGCCAGGGACTGGGCGCGACGCCTGATCTCTGTTTTGCGCCCTTCACGCAGGGCATCAATGGGACGCCCCCGCAATGATTCGTCGGGGGTGAAAAGCCAGATGATCAACTCTTCGTCGTTGTAACCGGCATCGCTGAGAACCGCGACGGTTCCCTTCAAGCTGTCGACAACATGACCGTCCTGGATAAACAAGGCCGGGATGGAGCGAATATTCCGCTCTCCCCGCCTGATGGCTACCAGCGAACGCTCATCCAAAAGTCCGTGGACTTTGGTGATGGAAACTTCCAGCAGCTCGGCGACATCCGGCAGCGGGAGCCAGTCGGAAACAAGGCTTTCTACATTACTCACGGAACAAGGTTGCCACGCCGCCCCGCCCGGCGCCTAGCCGGGGTTCGACGCCGGCTCCCGGCGGTGGTCCATAAGACGCCATTTCATTGCCGGCAATTCAGTTCGCATAATCCCGAACGGCAGGAATTGTTGTGCCGATTGAATAAGTGTGAGAGATTCACACTGATCACACTTGCACCATTGATAACATCTGTAACATTGGCAACACTGGCAACAGCGCCAACAATCACCCCCGCTGTTGAGATGAGGACACTTTTCATGACGACGCCCCGCACGCCGAAACGAACCATGAGTATGCCGGTCATCGCGGCCACCACGGCTGCGCTTCCTGCCGTGGTTTTGTCCTCGCTTGCCTTGGCACAACCGTCCATGGCTGCGCCGGCACCGCAACCCCGCAAAGTTCCAGCTACTCTTGCTGCCGCAATGAAGGCCCAGGCCGTCCAGGCCGGCAACGTCATTCCCGCGCAGGCAGTTGCAGCGACCCTCCCCGCCGCCTTGCGTCCCATGGCACCCTCAGTTCCGGAGACGTACACGATCGTGCGGGGTGACACCATCAGCGCAATCGCCCGACGCTTCAACCTGGACACGAATGCGGTACTCCAGCTGAACAAGCTCACGGCCACCACGCTGATCTACCCGGGACAGAGCATCAAGCTCACGGGGACAGCTACGGCCGCTCCTACACAGCCATCGGCTCCTGCAGCCCCCAGCGCACCCAGCAATGCCGCCGTTTACACGGTGGTTTCCGGCGATACCCTGGGCGCCATTGCCGCCAAGCACGGAGTACCCCTGTCCAGCATCTTTAGCTGGAACAACCTCAACGGGAGCTCCATCATCTACCCGGGTCAGAAGATCAAGGTCAGCGGAGGGTCGGCGCCTGCAGCTCCAGCACCCGCTCCTGCTCCTGCACCCGCTCCTGCACCGCAGGGCGGCGCCGGGTCCTACACCATCAAAGCCGGGGACACCCTCAGTGGAATCGCTTCACGCCACGGAGTGTCCCTGAGTGCGCTGATGACAGCCAACAAGGTCACGGCCACCACCGTCATCTACCCCGGCCAAAAATTGACCATCCCCGGCGCCGGCCTGCAGCCTGCCGGCGACACCAAGCCCCTGGTTCCCAGCACTTTCCTGGGCTTCACTTACCCGCCAGCGGTGGTCAGCTCGGCCAACGAGAACAAGGCACTCCTGAACGCCTCCCCGGTGCCCAGCCGCGCCGAAATGAAGGGCATCGTGGCTGATACGGCCAGGCGCATGGGCGTCAGCCCGTCCCTGGCACTGGCCTTCGCCGAACAGGAATCCGGTTTCGATCAGCGGGCTGTATCACCGGCAAACGCCATCGGCACCATGCAGGTCATTCCGTCCTCGGGCCAGTGGGCTTCGGACCTCGTGGGCCGCAAGCTCAACCTCCTGGACCCTTATGACAACGCCACTGCGGGTGTCGCCATCATCCGCGCCCTGATCGCCACGAGCAAGGACCTGGACACGGCGATTGCCGGCTACTACCAAGGCCAGTACTCCGTCAGCAAGTACGGCATGTACGACGACACCAAGCGTTACGTCGAATCGATCAAGGCCCGCCAGCGCACGTTCGGCTAGGCCTCAGCAGCACCTCGGAAGGGGCCCGGATCCCATTGGCCAGCCCAATGCGGATTCGGGCCCCTTCCCTGCCTCGTTTAGGATCGTATGGTGCAAGAACCAACGCAGGACCACCTCATTGGGACCATCGTGGACCGCCGCTACATGGTCCGTTCCCGCCTCGCCAGGGGTGGAATGTCTACCGTTTACCTGGCCACGGACCAACGCCTCGAGCGCGACGTGGCCCTCAAAGTCCTGCACCCCCACCTGGCGAACGATCCCATCTTCCTCCAGCGGCTCAGCCGGGAAGCCAAGGCTGCGGCCAGCCTTTCGCACCCCCACATCGTGGGAGTGCTGGACCAAGGGGAGGATGGGCACATCGCCTACCTGGTCATGGAATACGTCAAGGGCCATACCCTTCGTGACGTCCTCACTGAGCAGGGTGCCCTGGCGCCACGGCTGGCACTGGCGCTGATTGATCCTGTCATCGAAGGCCTGGCAGCAGCCCACAGCACCGGATTGATCCATCGGGACATCAAACCCGAGAATGTCCTCCTGGCCGATGACGGCCGGATCAAGGTCGGTGACTTTGGCCTGGCCCGGGCGGTCTCGGCCAACACCAGTACCGGCGCCTTGATTGGAACCGTGGCATACCTGGCTCCCGAACTGGTCCTCGGCCAGCCCGCGGATGCCCGCAGCGACATTTACTCGGCGGGCATCATGCTCTACGAAATGCTGACGGGCAAGCAGCCCTACACCGGCGACTCCCCCATTCAGGTGGCCTACCAGCACGTCAACGCCGTGGTCGGACGCCCTTCCGAAGCTGCTCCCGGGCTGGCCGAAGACCTTGATGAATTGGTCCAGTGGTGCACGGCGACTGAATCCGAGAACAGGCCCGTGGACGGTACTGCGTTGCTTGCCGAACTCCGCCACATCCGCACCACGCTGACGGACGAGCAGTTGGATCTTCGGCAAGGCCCGGCACCGACGCCGCCCGCCTCCGCTACCGCAACGACTCCCATAGGTACCGCGGCAGAAAATCCGACAGAGGCTCTGGCCACGACGGCGTCGCCCACCGAATTCATCTCACACCGGAGCAATCCGACCACCATCATGGCGGCAGGCGGTCCGGCCCTGCAGCACTCGAGGGCTGTTGTCACCGGCACGGACGCCGATCAGGACATACGCCCCCCTGGCAAACGGGAACTGAAGCGACTGGAGCGGCAACAGAGCAAGGATCGCGCACGCGCTGCAGCCACGCCGGTCCGCCCCCTGAGGGAGGGCAATCCCCGCCGGCGTGGTGTGATCTGGACCATCGTGATCATCGTCCTGGCGATGCTCGCCGCGTCCGCCGGCTGGTTCTTCGGCATGGGACCCGGTTCACCCGGGACCGTCCCTGATGTCAAGAACAAAACCGTGGCTGAGGCCCAGCAACTCCTCCGCACCGCTGGATTTCAGTCGGAGCCCCGGGATGTCTTCGACGACGACATCCTGGCCGGGTTGGCTGTCGGCACCGAACCGGAGTCCGGAGCCGAAGTCCGGAAGTTCCAGCCCATCACCCTTTTCGTCTCCAAGGGGGCCCAGCTTTTCGCGCTGCCCGGCCTGACCGGCGGCACCTTGGATGAGGCGAAGACGGCACTCAATGCCGCTGAAATGGCGCTCGGCAACGTCACTGAAGCCTTCGACGAAAAAGTGCCTGCCGGCGTCGTGCTGTCCCAGGATCCGGCCAAGGGTGCCGAGGTGCGGCACGGAACGCCTGTGGCCCTGGTGGTTTCCAAAGGTCCGCAGCCAATCCCCGTACCGGATGTTCGCGGGCTGGCTCAGGACGCCGCCGTTAAAGCGCTCCAGGATGCCGGGCTCAAAGCAGTCATCGCTCCGGAGACAGTCAACGACAAGACGGTCCCCAAGGGCGCAGTGGTCTCCCAGACCCCTGCCAACGGAACGCTGGTCCGGGGCGAGTCAGTAACACTGACTGTGTCCAAGGGCCCCAAGATGGTCAAGGTTCCCAGTTTCATCGGCAAGAACGCGGATGATGCGATTGCCGAGCTGAAGAAACTTGGCTTTATTGTTGAGCGGACAGACTGGCTGGGGGCGCTCTTCAACATAGTGCGCGAGCAGGATCCGAAGGACAAGGAAGTCGCGGAAGGTTCAATTATCAAGCTGACAGTCGTTTAACACCCCAACCACAACAAAAGGCGCGGCCCGGATTCATCCGGACCGCGCCTTTGTTCCATGACTACCGCTTGGAAAGGGCCCCCGCCACCAGGAAGGCCATCTCAAGGGACTGCATGTGGTTCAGGCGGGGATCGCAGACCGACTCGTAACGGTCCAGGAAGGCATCCTGGTCGATCGGGTCGGCGCCACCCAGGCATTCGGCCACGTCGTCGCCGGTCATTTCCACGTGGAGGCCGCCAGGGACGGTACCCAGCGAGTGGTGGACCTCGAAGAAGCCACGGACCTCGTCAATGACGTCGTCGAAGTTGCGGGTCTTGTAGCCGTTCGGCGACGTGACGGTGTTGCCGTGCATGGGGTCGGTGACCCACAGCACCTGCGCGCCCGAGGCCGTGACGCGTTCGACGACAGCCGGCAGCTTTTCGCGGATGTTCCTGGCACCCATACGCGTAATGAACGTCAGGCGACCGGGTTCCCGGTTGGGGTCCAGTTTGTCAATCAGGCGCAGCGCGTCGTCGCCGCTGGTGGTGGGCCCAAGCTTGACGCCGATAGGGTTCCGGACCCGGGACAGGAAGTCCACGTGTGCATGGTCCAGTTCACGGGTCCGCTCGCCGATCCAGAGGAAGTGGGCGGAGGTGTCGTAGGGCAGTCCGGTACGGGAATCGATGCGTGTCAGGGCGCGTTCGTAGTCCAGAAGCAGCGCTTCGTGGCTGGCGAAGAATTCAACCCGCTTGAGTGCTTCGAAGTCTGCTCCACAAGAGTCCATGAAACTGATGGCACGGTCAATGTCGCGCGCCAGAGATTCGTAACGCGCATGCGCGGGGTTCTCCGTGAAGCCCTTGTTCCACTGGTGAACGAGGCGCAGGTCCGCAAAGCCACCTTGGGTGAAGGCACGGATGAGGTTCAGCGTGGAAGCCGAGGTGTGGTACGCCTTGAGCATCCGGCCGGCATCGTGGGCGCGGGACTCGGGAGTGAAGTCGTAGCCATTGACGATGTCGCCGCGGTAAGCGGGAAGCGTCACGCCGTCACGTGTTTCGTCATTGGACGAGCGCGGCTTGGCGAACTGGCCGGCCATGCGGCCCATCTTGATGACGGGCATGGCTGCACCGTACGTGAGCACCACCGCCATCTGCAGGATGGTCTTGACGCGCGCGCTGATTTTGTCCGCAGTGGCGGCCTCGAACGTTTCCGCGCAGTCACCGCCTTGCAGCAGGAAGGCTTTACCCTGGGCGGCAGCTGCCAGGCGCTCCCGAAGAACGTCCACTTCTCCGGCGAACACCAATGGCGGCACCACGGAGAGTTCCTTCACGGAAGCCTTAAAGACGTCGGCGTTGGACCACGTGGGCTGCTGGGAGATCGGCAGGTCCCGCCAGGCGTCGAGTCCGGGATAGTTCGCGGCCCCGCTCTGGGCGGTGCTGGCGAGAGGATCTGCTACGGAAGATGCGGTGTTCGCGGTTAGCTCAGTCACCCTTCAAGAGTAGTAGCCTCCGGCAAGGTTGCTGGACAGTGCACGTAACTGATGCCCCCGTCCGCGTCACAGTTTCCGCGGTGATGCATTCCCGTTCTTGTCCGGCTCATCCCGGTCGTCCGCGATGTCTTCAGCGGCGTCCTCGGCCACCTCGAGCTGATGAACTGGCTCAGGACCCTTGCCGGCCAACTGGGCCTTGACCACCGCGGCGTACTCATCCACATATTCCTGGCCCGAGAGCCGCATCAAGGCGTACATGATTTCGTCCGTCACCGCACGCTGGATCAGGTGGTCGTCCTCCATGCCGTAATACCGGCTGAAGTCCAGGGGTTGTCCAAAGATGATGCCAACCCGACGGATGCTCGGGAGCCGCTTCCCGATGGGCTGGACCTTCTCGGTGCCGATCATGGCCACCGGAACCACCGGGACCCGCGTTTGCAGGGCGAGCCTGGCCACACCTACCTTGCCGCGGTACAGCCTGGCGTCCGGACTACGGGTGCCTTCGGGATAAATCCCCAGCAATCCGCCGGAAGAAAGGACGTCCTTTCCTGCCTGCAAAGACATTTCCGACGCAGCCCCTCCGGAACGGTCCATCGGAAGTTGATTGCTCAGCCTGAAGAACAGGGCTGTCAGCCGGCCCTTGAACCCCTTGCCGGTGAAGTACTCGGACTTGGCAAGGAAAATCACCGGCCGATGCACCATCAACGGCAGGAAAATGGAGTCCGAAAAGGAGAGGTGGTTGGACGCCAGGATCGCGGCACCGTTCTCAGGAACGTTGTCCAAACCCTTCACCCAGGGCCGGAACAGAAGTTTGAGGATGGGACCCAGGAAGATCCTCTTCATGACCCAATAGAACACGGTTGTCCTCTCACGGCCGACGGATGGCATGCTTCCGGCAACCCGGCCGGCACTCAACTGCAACCCTACTCCAGTGAGAAATCTCCGGAACAGTGACACGATGGGACTCATGACGGAACGCCACACACCTGCAGCGCCGCTTGCATTCCACTATGACGGGCACGGACCCAATGCCACCACAGGTGTGGCCATCTGCCACGGGTTCACGGGCAGCCCCCTGAGCATGCTCCCCTGGGCTGAATACCTGGCCTCACAGGGGTTCGCTGTTTCTGTCCCTCTCCTCCCCGGCCACGGAACCAGTTGGCAGGATCTCGCGACCACGCGGTGGCAGGACTGGTACCGGACCTTCGAGCAGAGCTACCTGGACCTCGCCGGTCGGACCGGGAGCTGTTTTGTCGCAGGATTATCCATGGGAGGTGCGCTGGCCCTTCGGGTAGCGTCACAGCACGATGTTTCCGGGCTGGTCCTGGTCAATCCCGGCCTGAGCTTCTACGACCGGCGCGTCAGGTACGTGGGGGCCCTCAAGTACGTCATGCGCACCACCACACCGATTGTGGAAGACAAGCCGGCCCCGGCCACCGCTGAGACCGGCGACTATTCCAAGACGCCCCTGAAATCGGTGCATGAACTCAAGAAGCTCTTCCGCACGGCGAGCCGCGGGCTGCCCAAGGTGGAGGCTCCGGCGCTGGTGTTCAAGTCTTCAGTGGACGGCGTCATACCGCCAAGCTCCGTTGCCACCATCAGCAGGCACATCGCATCGTCCCGTTTGAAAGTCGTCACGCTTCCCCACAGCGGCCACGTCGCCACGCTCGATGTTGACGCTCCCACCATTTTCGAAGAATCAGCCGGATTTTTCCGCCAGCACGCCAGCCACAGAGTAGCCTCAGAGTCATCATGAACATGCTTCCGGATTTCTCACCGTTCCTCAGCAACTGGAATGGGATTGGGCCGCGCGTGGGTGTCGTTATGTCCCACGGGTTTACAGGCAGCCCGCACAGCGTCAGGCCATGGGCCGAGCACCTGGCCGCGGCCGGATATGCCGTAAGGCTTCCCCTGCTGCCCGGCCACGGCACCACGTGGCAGGACATGGCAACGCGGTCGTGGCGGGAGTGGCACCGCGCAGTCGATGACGCCTACCTGGAACTGGCTGCGGAGTGCGATTACGTCTTCAGCACCGGGTTGTCCATGGGCGGCACGCTGGCACTGCGCATCGCGGCCACGCGTCCAGTGGCCGGGACTGTGGTGGTCAACCCCGGGCTGGTCCTTGACGATCCACGGGCCGTCATCGTCGCCGCGCTCAAGTACGTGGTGAAGACGACTCCAGCCATTGCCAATGACATCCTGAAACCGGACCAGAACGAAGGCGCCTACGCCCGCACTCCGGTCGCGGCGGCCCACCAACTGAAGAAGATGTACAAGGACACGGCGGCGATCCTCCCCCGGATCACCTCCCCGGTCCGGGTCTACAAGTCCACAGTGGACAATGTCATTTCCACCGCGAGCCTGGACTTCCTGCGCTCCCGGGTGAATGCACCCGTGGACGTCAGCTACCTGGGCAACAGCTACCACGTGGCGACGCTCGACAACGATGCCCCGGAGATCTTCGCGGGAACCGTCGAATTCATCCAGAAAACTGTTGCAGCCCTGGCCGGACAGAGACCCTCCCCCGAAAAGGACACAGCCCATGAACAGGCCTGATCCCAACTCTGCCGATCAAAGCGCCAACAAAGACGACGACGCCGTGTGGCTGGACTTGGTGGCACGGCTGGAGTCGACGCAGTCCTCTGTACCGGAAGACCCTTCACCCTCGGCCCGCACCGCGCCGGCCCCTGACGCAGCAGGAGAGGCGAAGCTGGAATCCAGCAAGACGTTCCAGGATTTCGATCCCCTGGGCCTTTCCGCACCAGCTACCGGAACGGCGCCCGAAGCGGCTGCTGTTCCAGCACCTGCCGACAACGCAGTCCGCCCCTTGGGACCACGTGACTTCGAGGTCGACGACGAGGACGAGGACGACGCGTTCGTTCCCGAGGAGCCGCCGAGCCTTGCCGGGACGGAGCCACTGACCATGCTGGCCTGGGTGGGCGCTGTGGGAGGGCCGGTTGCCTTGCTCCTCACGGCGATGTTTTGGCGGTCCGCACCGCTCACTGCGATCCTCGGAATTGTTGCCGCCTTCGTGGCGTCGGTAGTGTTCCTCATCATGCGGCTTCCGCAGGACAAAAATGAGGACGACGACGGCGCCCGCATCTAGGTGCCGACGCCCGGCGCGGCGGGGAATGCCCTAGCTATGCGCCCGGCCGCTGACCCGTGAAAGGTCCGCGGCGCCGATCATGCCGGCCTTTGGGCCGAGGGCTGCGAGTTCTATCCGCGCCATGGGACGGAATCCCCTGCCTGTAAGGTTCTTCCCGAAGGACGCGCGGGCCGGTCCTGTGAGCAACTCCCCCGCATCGCACAATCCGCCGCCGATGACGAACATTCCCGGGTCCAAGGCCGCGGCCAGATTGGCCAGTCCCAGCCCCAACCACTCGCCCTGGTCCGCCAGGAGTTCGCGCGACGTTGCATCGCCCTGGAGGGCAAGTGCCGTCACTGCGGCTCCGGTGAGTTGATCCGCCGTCCCGCCGGCATTCTCCAGCAAGGCACGGCCTTCCGGAGAGTTGGTCCGGACGAGCTGGCGGGCTTCGCGGCCGAGTGCATTGCCGGAGGCGTATTGTTCCCAGCACCCACGGTTGCCACATTCGCAGCGGTGGCCCCCAGGGACAATGATCTGGTGTCCGAATTCGCCGGCCACTCCGTAGCGTCCGCGTTCCACCCGGCCATCCATCACCATGGCTCCGCCGATACCCGTGCCCAAAGTGACGCACACCAGCCGGCTCTCGCCTTGGCCCGCGCCGAAACGCCACTCTGCCCACGCTGCGGCATCCGCGTCGTTCGTCAGGAGGACAGGACGCCGCAGGAGCTTCTGCAGGCTGGCCCTCAGGGGCTCATTGCGCCAGGCCAGGTGCGGGCTGAACAGCACCGTCCCGCCGTCGAGGTCCATCCATCCTGCCGCGCCGATCCCAACGGAAGCCACGCGGTGTCCGGCGCTGAGTTCTTCCACCAGTTCCACGATGGTCCGTTCCACTGCGCGGGGGTCAGCGCCGGGTGTGGACCTGCGGGCCTCGGCGAGGACCCTGCCTTGGGCGTCGACCACACCGGCGGCCACTTTGGTGCCGCCGATATCAATTCCGATCGCCAGGCCGCGACGACCCAAATGGCTGCGGCGGGCAGCCCACGGCACCGCTTTCCATGCTGTGGCCTGTGGCTTGGGTCTGGCACGAAAAGTGGACCGTAGTGCGGGCATCCCATCATCATATTCCGCCGGGCAATCCCACCTTGCATCACGCGGCAACAAGGTCCCGAGTTGCTTGAAATGACGGCACATCCGTAAAGTTACTCGCCAGTAGGTGAAATAGGACACACCTCCGCGAGCGGGCATACTAGAGTGAAAGCAGCCCCTCGTGGCCCGTGGATATCAAAGGAGCTACCGTGCGTGAAATCAGTGTTCCTCCCCTCGTGAACATCGCCCCGGAAACCAACATCACGGACCTCGTGATCCGAGAGGCTGAAAAAGCATCCAACCCGGCGTTGTTCTGCACCTTGGACAGCAATGGGCAATGGCAGGACATCCGGGCAACGGACTTCCTGGCGGATGTCCGGGCCCTGGCCAAGGGTCTCATTGCCAGCGGAGTCGGCCAGGGCGACAGGGTGGGCATAATGTCCCGGACCCGGTATGAATGGTCCTTGGTGGACTTTGCCATCTGGTTTGCCGGCGCTGTCTCGGTCCCGATCTACGAGACGTCTTCTCCCTCCCAGGTGGCATGGAACCTCGGTGACTCGGGTGCGGTGGCGGCCTTTGGCGAAGCAGCACACCATGAGGACGTCATTCGCCAGGCCGTGGCTGCCGAGGACATCAGTTCCGTGGCCAACGTCTGGCAGCTCGAGGGCGCAGGCCTGGACGCCCTGCGCGCAGCCGGGGCAGGAGTTCCCGACGACGAACTCGAGTCCCGCCGCTCCGCCGCAGGCCTGGCCGATGTTGCCACCATCATTTACACCTCGGGAACCACGGGCCGGCCCAAGGGATGCGAGTTGACCCACGGCAACTTCGTGGAGCTCTCCGAGAACGCCCGCGCCTCCCTTCCCGAGATCATCAACGAGTCTGCCAAGACCATCATGTTCCTCCCGCTGGCCCATGTCTTTGCACGGTTCATCTCCGTGCTGGCTGTGGCCGGCGGCGTCAAGGTGGCCCACACCCCGGACATCAAGAATTTGTTGGCAGACCTCCAGAGCTTCCAACCGACATTCATCCTTGCAGTGCCCCGCGTCTTCGAGAAGGTGTACAACTCAGCGCTGACCAAGGCCGAAGACGGCGGTAAGGGCGCTATCTTCCACCGCGCCGTGGATACCGCGATCGCGTACTCCAAAGCCCGCGAGTCAGGCTCCCTGGGTCTCGGCCTGAAGATCAAGCACGCGGTCTTCGACAAACTGGTCTACGGCAAACTCCGTGCCGCCATGGGTGGGCAGGTGGCCCATGCGGTATCCGGCGGCGGCCCCTTGGGCGAACGCCTCGGCCACTTCTTCCAAGGCATCGGCCTGCAGATCCTGGAAGGTTACGGGCTCACCGAAACCACGGCTCCCATTTCGGTCAACACTCCATCCATGATCAGGATCGGCACTGTTGGCGCCCCCTTGCCGGGAAACTCCGTCAAGATTGCCGACGACGGCGAGATCCTCGCCAAGGGCGTTTGCGTCATGCGCGGCTACTACAAGCGCGAAGACCTGACCGAAGAGACCTTCACGGACGGTTGGTTCCGCACGGGCGACATCGGTGAGTTGGACAGCAACGGATTCCTCAAGATCACTGGCCGTAAGAAGGAAATCATCGTCACGGCCGGCGGCAAGAACGTGGTTCCGGCTTTGCTGGAGGATCAGATCCGCGCTGACGCGCTGGTCTCCCAGGTGTTGGTGGTGGGCGACAACCGACCGTTCATCGGTGCTCTTGTGACGCTCGACGAAGAAGCTCTCCCGGGCTGGCTGGAACGGCACGGACTGCCGTCAAGCACCTCGCTGGGAGAGGCCGCGGAGCACGCAGTGGTCAAGGCTGCGGTACAGGAGCTCATCAGCAAGGCCAACCAGTCCGTGTCCCAGGCTGAGTCCATCAAGTCATTCCGGATTGTCCCGGCGGACTTCACCGAAGCTTCGGGCCACCTCACTCCGTCGCTCAAGGTCAAGAGGGCCCAGGTCATGAAGGACTTCGACGCCGTCATCGAGGAGATGTACTCGGCTCCGCGCGCTTCCTGAAGAGCCAGAACCAAAAATACCCCGTCCGGCAAATGCCGGACGGGGTATTTTTATGGGCAGACCGCTAGCCGATCACCAGCAGCAAGTCGCCACCTTGGACCTGCTCCACCGAGGAGATGGCCAGGCGCGAGACCGTGCCGGCCACCGGCGTCGTGATGGATGCTTCCATCTTCATCGCCTCAATGGTGGCAACGGTATCTCCGGCGTTGACGACGTCGCCGGCCTTGACCGTGACGGTCACGGCCCCTGCGAACGGTGCAGCGACCTGGCCCGGCTGTGCCGGGTCGGCCTTCTCTGCCGCCTTGACGTTGCTGACGACTGACCTGTCGCGGACAACCACCGGACGGGACTGGCCATTGAGCGTGCACATCACGGTGCGCATGCCCTTCTCGTCGGCTTCCGAAACCGCCTCCAGCTGGGCAATGAGGCGGACGCCCTTTTCCAGTTCGATGACGTGCTCCGAGCCCTGCTGGAAACCGTAGAGGTAGTCGCGGGTGTCCAGCACGGAGATGTTCCCGTACGTCTCAACGCTTTTCAGGTAGTCCTTGGTAGGGCCTGCGAAGAGCAAACGGTTCAACGTGTGCTGGCGGGTCTTGGAATCGCCCTTGAGTGCGGCACTGTCCTCGGCGCTGATCTCCACATCGCGTACCTTGACGCTGCGGCCCTGGAGTGCCTTGGTCCGGAACGGCTCCGGCCAGCCTCCCGGAGGATCTCCAAGTTCGCCGGAAAGGAAGCCAATCACGGAGTCGGGGATGTCATAGTTCTGCGGGTTTTCGTTGAAGTCCGCAGGATCAGCGTTCAGTCCAACGAGGTGGAGGGCCAGATCCCCCACGACCTTGGAGGAAGGCGTCACCTTGACCAGCCGGCCCAGGATGCGGTCGGCAGCGGTGTACATATCCTCAATGGCTTCGAACTGCTCCCCCAAGCCCAGGGCGATGGCCTGCTGGCGAAGGTTGGACAGCTGGCCACCAGGGATTTCGTGCTGGTACACACGACCTGTGGGTCCCGGCAATCCGGACTCGAAGGGTGCATACACGCGCCGGACAGCTTCCCAGTACGGCTCCATGGCGCCAACGTTGGTCAGGTTGAGTCCAGTGTCCCGCGGGGTGTTGGCCAATGCCGCGACCAAGGCAGAAGCTGCAGGCTGGCTCGTGGTACCGGCCAAGGAGGCAGCAGCGACGTCAACGGCGTCCACTCCTGCGTCAACAGCCGCCAGGAGGGTGGCCAGCTGGCCACCGGCGGTGTCATGCGTGTGAAGGTGCACCGGCAGGTCGAAGCGCTCGCGCAGGGCTGTGACCAGCTTCGCGGCCGCAGCCGGACGCAGCAGGCCGGCCATGTCCTTGATGGCGAGGATATGTGCACCGGCGTCGACAATCTTCTGGGCGAGGTCCAGGTAGTAGTCGAGGGTGTACAGGTCTTCGTTGGGGTCAAGGAGGTTGCCGGTGTAGCACAGCGCCACTTCAGCGACGGCCGTTCCGGTTGCCCGCACGGCGCGGATGGCAGGGGCCATCTGGTTCACGTCGTTGAGGGCGTCGAAGATGCGGAAGATGTCGATGCCGGTGGCCGCTGCCTCGTTAACGAAGGCCTCGGTCACTTCCTCGGGGTACGGCGTGTAGCCAACGGTGTTGCGACCGCGGAGAAGCATCTGGAGGCACGTATTGGGAAGTGCCTGGCGCAAGGCAGCCAACCGGTCCCAAGGATCCTCACCGAGGAACCGCAGTGCGACATCGTACGTGGCTCCGCCCCAGGCTTCCACGGACAGCAGTTCCGGCATCAGTGCGGTGACCGCGGGACCGGCCGCAACGAGGTCGCGCGTGCGGACACGGGTGGCCAGGAGCGACTGGTGGGCGTCACGGAAGGTGGTGTCAGTAACGGCCACAGCCTGCTGCTCGCGGAGCGCCTCGGCGAAGCCCTCCGGTCCGAGTTCCTTCAGCTTTTGGCGCGAACCCGAGGTGGGAACCGGTCCTTCGATCACCGGCAGCTTGCTGGCCGGGTCGGAATGCACGGTGAGCTCGCCGTTCGGCTTGTTCACGGTGACCTCAGCCAGCCATGTCAGCAGCTTGGTGCCACGGTCGGCGGAAATGTGCGACTTCAGCAACTCAGGGCGCTTGTCGATGAAATCCGTCGCCACGTTGCCGGCGTTGAAGTCGGGATCGGCTAGAACGGCCTGCAGGAACGGGATGTTGGTGGACACGCCACGGATGCGGAACTCAGCGAGGCCGCGCCGGGCCCGGGCCACTGCGGCCGGGTAGTCACGGCCACGGCAGGTCAGCTTGACCAGCATGGAGTCGAAGTGCGGGCTGATCTCGGCACCCGAGTAAACAGTGCCGCCGTCGAGCCTTACACCTGCACCGCCGGCAGAGCGGTAACCGGTGATCTTTCCAACGTCCGGGCGGAAGCCATTGGCGGGGTCTTCGGTGGTGATGCGGCACTGCAGTGCCGCACCCTTAATGGACACCGACTCCTGGCTCAACCCAAGGTCCGCGAGGGTCTCACCGGAAGCAATGCGCATTTGGGCCTGCACCAGGTCCACATCGGTGATTTCTTCGGTGACGGTGTGCTCAACCTGGATGCGGGGGTTCATTTCGATGAAGACGTGCTGGCCCGCGCGCTCACCCTCGGTGTCCACCAGGAATTCGACCGTTCCTGCGTTGACGTAGTTCAGGGCCTTGGCGAAGGCGACGGCATCCCGGTACAGCGCCTGGCGGATGTTTTCGTCCAGATTCGGCGCCGGCGCGATTTCCACAACCTTCTGGTGGCGGCGCTGCAGCGAACAGTCACGCTCAAAGAGGTGCATGACGTTGCCCTCGGCATCAGCCAGGATCTGCACTTCGATGTGACGGGGACGCAGCACAGCCTGCTCAAGGAACATCGTGGGGTCGCCGAAAGCAGCATCAGCTTCGCGCATGGCGGACTGCAGGGCCTCGGGGAGGGCTTCGCGTGTCTCAACCCGCCGCATGCCACGCCCGCCGCCGCCGGCGACAGCCTTGGCGAAGATGGGGAACCCGATCTCGTCCGCAGCTGCGATGAGCTCGTCAAGGTCCTTGGACGGCTTGCTCGACTTCAAGACCGGCACTCCGGCCTTGCGGGCGGCTTCCAGGGCGGCAACTTTGTTGCCGGCAAGTTCCAGGACTTCCGCGGGCGGACCCACAAAGGTGATTCCGGCTGCCTTGGCCGCACGGGCCAGGTCCGGGTTCTCCGAGAGGAAGCCATAGCCGGGGTAGATGGCGTCTGCGCCGGCTTCCTTGGCGACGCGGACAACCTCCTCCACGTCCAGGTAGGCGCGGACGGGATGGCCCACCTCGCCGATCAGGTAAGCTTCGTCGGCCTTCTGCCGGTGGATCGAGTTACGGTCCTCGTGCGGAAAGACAGCTACGGTCTTGGCGCCCAGTTCATAACCAGCGCGAAACGCCCTGATCGCGATTTCGCCGCGATTGGCCACCAGAATTTTCGAAAACATACTTCTCCTGCATCATTGCGGGTGGATCGGTCGGTGGTCACAGTGTGTAGTGCCGCCAGCATCAAACACAAATCTTTGTGGCAACCATCACAAAGGAATCGTCATCTGGGCTGTATATACGTGCGCGCGATCGAACGGCATGCTATTACCAACGCTTCTCCCCCGTGGCCGGGCGCGTAGAAAGCGGGTTTCGACCGCGATGCACCATATGATGTTAGGGGGCTTCGGCAAGCCCCGGCTCCGGCGCTTCCGGAGCCGAATCAGCGCGATACGGCAACCGGCGTTAGGTTTTGGGTTTTCAAGTGCAAGTAGTCAGCATCAGCAGCCTCAAAGGTGGAGTGGGAAAGACGTCCGTGACCACTGGTCTGGCGTCCGCGGCCCTCGCAGCCGGCATTCCTACCTTGGTGGTGGACCTCGATCCCCACGCCGACGCCACTACGGCGCTTGGCGTTCAGCCGGGCGGGCAACTCGACATCGGGCGGATGCTGAAAAGCCCCCGCAAGGCCCGGCTCCAGGAAAATGTGGCCGGCAGCAGCTGGGTCTCCAACGGCTCCAGCGACGGCACCCTGGATGTCGCAGTAGGTTCGGCATTCACCGGAATCTATGACCGCCCGGATCTGGGCCGCCGCGACCTCCGCAGGCTGTCTGCGGTCTTGGCCGGCACCACCAGCTACGAACTGGTCCTCGTGGACTGCCCGCCCTCCCTTAACGGGCTGACGCGCATGGCGTGGAGCGCCAGCGACCGCGTGGTCCTCGTTGCAGAGCCCGGACTGTTTTCCGTGGCCGGCACTGAACGGACCATGCGGGCCATTCAGCTCTTCCGGCAGGAGTTCGCGCCGAACCTGGCCCCGGCAGGCATCGTCGCCAACCGGGTACGGACGGGGTCCGCTGAGCACACCTTCCGTTTGGCCGAGATGGAGTCCATGTTCGGCGACTTGCTGCTCACACCCCATATTCCGGAACAGGCCAACTGGCAGCAGATCCAGGGTGCCGCCCACTCGGTGCACCATTGGCCCGGCGATTCGGCCAAGAACTCGGCCAAGCTGTTCGATGCCCTCCTGCAAAGCCTCCTGGCGGGCCAGCCGTCCCTGCGGGACCGCCGCCAGCGCTAGCTGACGCAGCCTCGGACGGGGCTGGAACAATGAGCAAAGCGGACCACAGCAAACCTGGCAGCCACAAGGAAAGCCTCCTCCCCAAGGGGAAGAGGCTTTCTGTGGTTAACGTCCGGGTCCTGCGGTCCAGTCGATGCGGCAGGGTTTAGCCGATGCGGCGGGCCACCCGCCGCTTGCTCAGTTCGTCGTCGGGAAAGGACTGCTCCACGGCGTGCTCACTTGGAAGGGCGGCCAGGCTTCCCTCGACTTCCCGCCATACACGTCCGACGGCAATGCCGAAAACGCCTTGTCCGCCTTGTACGAGGTCAATGACTTCGTCTGCGGAGGTACATTCGTAAACGCTGGCACCATCGCTCATCAGCGTAATTTGCGCAAGGTCCTCCACGCCGCGTTCGCGGAGGTGCTCCACGGCAGTGCGGATCTGCTGCAGGGAAACGCCCGTATCAAGGAGGCGTTTGACCACTTTCAGAACCAGGATGTCGCGGAATCCGTAGAGCCGCTGGGAGCCGGATCCGGCCGCGCCGCGTACAGCGGGCTCAACCAGGCCGGTCCGTGCCCAATAATCGAGTTGGCGGTACGTGATACCTGCGGCCTTGCATGCAGTGGGACCGCGGTAGCCCGCGTCCTCGTCCAGCACCGGAAGGTCCTCTGTGAAGAGCAAACCTTGGGCGCCGGATGCGGGCGCAGCAATGCCGGTCGAGGCCTGCTTCAGCTCGCCTGCTTCGCCTTTCGGACTCACGTGACCTCCTTGTTCTCAGTTCCCTTGGGGACGGTGCGTACTCTGGCACAACACTGAAATGCAGCAGTGTAATTCCCGCAAGTCGGCACCTTCTAGTGTGACTTGCGCAGGCAGTGTATGCAACGGGAACTTGATATCTTCGACGTTAGGCCCGTCGGGGGCCGAGGTCAAAGACCTTGGCCCCAAATTTCCGTCGTGTCGAAACTTTCACCCTCAACTTTAGGCTTAGGGTGTCTCAACCTTCGAAGTCTTCGGGTTCCACGTCATCCAGGAACTCACGGAAGCGGCGCATTTCGCGCTCCTCATCCACGCTGGGATCCGGCTCCGAGTCCTCCCCTTCATCATGTTCGGTGATCCGGACGCCGGCCTCATCCATCACGGCGTCAGCACACCAAATGCGGCACTTGGCGCGCAGAGCCAGCGCAAGCGCGTCCGAAGCCCGGGAACTGACCACCGTGCCGTCGTCGAACTGCAGTTGTCCGTAAAAGATGTTGTCCTCGACGGCCACAATATTGACGCTGATGATGGAGTGCCCCAGCGATTCGACGACGTCCACCAGGAGGTCGTGCGTCATCGGTCGCGGCGGCACCACTCCTTGTTGGGCCAAGGCGATGGCGCTGGCTTCGGGGGTGCCGATCCAGATGGGCACGTGCCGCTCCCCATTGAGCTCGCGAAGGAGCACCAACGGCTGGTTGGACGGCAATTCGATGCGCACGCCGACGATTTCGACTTCGATCATCAGCTATCCATCCGCGAGATGCGATCGTGGACGAGCGCCCTGTGCAGGGTCAGGCAAAGCTCACTGATCTCACGGGCCGCCTCTGCTGCACGGGCCTGCGAGGCGGCGTCACGGCGCGAGGTCAACGGTGCCACGGCACGTTCGACCAGGCCGAACTCCCGTTCGGCCGCAGCCTGGAAGGGACGAAGGTGGCGGGGTTCCAGGCCATGTCCTTCCAATTGAACGCAAGCCCTCGCCACTTGGAGAGCGTGTTCATCGAACCTGCCGCCGACGTGGCTGATCAGCCCAAAGCTCAGGAGGGATTCCAGCAACGGAACACTGGCACCCGACTCAGAGCGCAACTGCTCCTCCGTCAAAGCCCGCGCCCTCCCCTGCACCTCCGCAGCCATACCGGCCGACACAGCCTTGGGTGCCACAGTTACGCCGGGTGGAAGGTTCTCCGGGCGCTCCCCCCGGTCGATGGCATCCAGGTAATCCTTGATGACCTTGAGCGGAAGGTACTGATCGCGCTGGAGAGCGAGTACGAAACGGAGGCGCTCGACGTCACTGTCCGTGTACTGCCTGTATCCGGCAGGGGTCCTCTTCGGATTGATGAGTCCCTTTTCCTCAAGGAAACGGATCTTGGACGCAGTCATCCCGGGGAAGTCATCGCTCAGTTGGGCGAGGACTTCCCCAATGTTGAGGACCTGCGGTCCGCGGCGGTCCGGCTGGGCGATAGCCACAGGCAGGTACCCCGTCAGACTTGGCCTGCTGCGCGGACAGGGCTCAGGTAGTAGGTCAACCGGAACTTGCCGATCTGGACCTCGTTGCCGCTTTTGAGCTGCACGCGGTCAACGCGGTCATGGTTGACGTACGTTCCGTTGAGGCTGCCCATATCCACGAGCTCGAAGCCGGAGGCCGTCCGGAGGAACTGGACATGCTTCCTGGACACAGTGACGTCATCCAGGAAGATGTCCGCATCCGGGTGCCGGCCCGCCGTGGTGGTGTCCGCGTCCAAAAGGAACCGGGCTCCGGCGTTGGGACCGCTGTGGGCGATGAGCAAAGCCGAGTTCGGCGGGAGGGCTTCCACGGATGCACGCTCTTCAGGGGCCAGCTTGGGTGCAATGCTTGGCTCGTCCCACGTGGGCGTGATGCTGATCGAGGTGGTCTCCGACGTGGGCTGTTCCTCCGCGCCGTTCCCGACATTGGCTTGATTCCGTTCGCCGCCAACCATGGAATTTCCTCCTCATCCGCCGGCAGTTCCAAACCCTGCCAGGCACTTCCGCATCCCGGTACCGCCGGGCAAATCGGTTGCTGGCCCGCCGTCGCGCTTTCCCGCTAAGGAAATTCAGCCTGGCGGGCCAGATAACTTTAGCCTACCTGTTGTTCGTACTCCGATGCACTGAGCAGGGAATCCACTGCATCTGCTTCTGCGAGCTTTACCTCAATCAGCCAGCCGTCGCCATAGGGATCCGAGTTAATAAGGGCTGGATCGGTATCCAGGGAGTCATTGCGATTGACCACCTCACCGCTCACCGGAGCGTAGATGTCACTGACGCTCTTGGTGGACTCAACCTCGCCGACTACCTCATTGCCGGTGACTTTTGTGCCCGGTTCAGGCATCTGGGCGTAGACGACGTCGCCCAGGGCGTCCTGCGCGAAGTCGGTAATTCCAATCCGCACAACGCCGTCGGCATCAGGAGCGGTAACCCATTCGTGCTCCGCAGTGTAGGAAAGTTCTTCTGGAATATTGCTCACGGGTGGCCTTTCATCGGGACAATGACGAATCTCGACGGCGGCCTGTGCTGGTGGCCACCGCTGAAAGTATAGACACATTTCCCCTGCACCTGAGGGGGTCTCTGCCATGATTGACCCATGACTGAACAAGCACAAGTACCAGCTCGGAAAAAGCGCAATTGGGGCGTCAAAATAATCCTGATTCTGGTGGCATTGCTTGTTGCGGTGGCTGCCTGCTTTATTCTGGGGGCCATCCTCCCGCGTTGGTGGTCAGACGTCATCGCCGGACAGATCAACCGCGATCTTGGAGCCAGCGTCCTGGTGGGCATGTTCTACGGTTTCGTCTTCACCTTCGCTCCGCTCCTGGTGGCCTGGCAGGCCACGCGCAAGGCGGTTTCCTGGCCATGGAAGGTCGCCATTCTTGTAGTGGCCGTAGCCATCGCCACTCCCAACCTCCTCACGGCCGGCATCGCCTTTGGCACCACGGAATCAGCGCACGCCGGCCAGCGGACCCTCAGCGTGGATGCGGGGTTCTTTACGACATGGACTGCCGTGTCTGCCATTGCGGCAGTGGTCGTCTTTATCGCGGTCACGGTGCTGTGGGCCCTCTGGCGGCGGCGGGGCAAGCAAATGAAAGCGCTGAAACAGGCGGAGAACCAACGGGTCAGGGCAGCGAACGACGCAGCGGCTGAGTCACCCCGCGCCTAGAACCCAACGCCGGGAACCCCGTCCCGGACGCGGGAAGCCCGCCACGGATCAGTCCGTGGCGGGCTTCTTTCTTTCCTCCAGCGTCAGGCGACGGTCGCTTCGTGGGGTTCGCGTTCGACGTCGGGGGCCGCAGCGGGTGCCGCACCTCCCCTGCGCCTGGCCGCCACAGCGGCAACCACCATGACCAGCAATGCGGCAACCGTGATGCCCGCGCCAGCCCAAATGGGTGAGGTGTAGCCGAGGCCGGCAGTGATGGTGACTCCGCCGAGCCAGGCACCGAGCGCGTTACCCAGATTGAAAGCACCGATGTTGGCACCGGAGGCCAGCGTTGGGGCCGTGGAGGCGAAGTACATCACGCGCATCTGGAGGCCCGGGACCGTCGCGAAGCCGAACCCACCCATCAGCGCCAGCGAAACCAGCGTTGCGATGCTGCTGGACGCGGTGAGGGCGAAGAAGACCAGTACTGCGACGAGCCCGGCGAGGATGACGACGAGGGACTTGTCCAATGCTTTGTCGGCTGCCTTGCCGCCCAGGACGTTGCCAACGAACAGGCCGCCGCCGAAGAGCACCAGGAGCCACGGTACGGCTCCGGAATCGAAGCCGGACACCTCAGTCAGCGTAAAGGCGATGTAGGTGAAGGCGCCGAACATGCCACCGAAGCCGAGGATGGTCACAATGATGGAAAGCCAGACCTGGCCGGACCGGAAGGCTCCAAGCTCACTGCGCAGGCCCTTGGTCGGTTCGGTGCTGGCCTTGGGGACCATGAGTGCGATGCCAATCAAGGCGACCACACCGATGGCGGTGATCGCCCAGAACGTGGAGCGCCACCCGAAGTTCTGGCCCAGCAGGGTTCCGAAGGGCACGCCAAGGACGTTCGCGGCGGTGAGGCCCGTGAACATGATGGCAATGGCCCCGGCCTTCTTGTGCGCAGGAACCAGGCTGGCCGCCACTACCGAGCCGATACCGAAGAAGGCGCCGTGGCACAGTGCGGCGACAATGCGGCCTACCAGCATTGCCGTGTAGCTGTCGGCGATGGCGGACAGGAAGTTGCCCGCGATGAACAGCACGAGCAAGCCGACCAGAACAGGCTTTCGCGGCAGCCGGGTCACGGCCGCCGTGACCAGGAGGGCGCCAACGGTAACGCTCAGGGCATAGCCGGAGATGAACCAGCCGGCCGCAGCCTCGCTGACCTGGAAGTTGGCGGCAACCTCGGGCAAGAGGCCCATGATCACGAATTCTGTCAGTCCGATGCCGAATCCGCCGAGGGCAAGGGCAATCAACCCTGCGGGCATGTGAAGCTCCTTATGTGGTGGCTCCCAGGGAGATTGGAACTGCGTCGCCGGGAACCGTAGAATAATAGTTGCAGACGCTTTATATATAGTTGCACACGCTAGATACTTGCGCAAGCAACTACTTCTGATGCGTCGACATCACTACCAAAAACAAGGCAGGAGCACAGCAGGCATGGGCATCAAGGATGACGCCGTAGAGGTACGGGCACAGGGTTGGCGGACCCTTGCCGCCCTGCATGGGAGCATCGAGGCTGAACTGGAGAAGTCACTCCAGGCTTCCAGCGAGCTGTCCGTCGTGGAGTACACGGTCCTGGATGCGCTGAGCCGCCAGGATGGCTGGCACATGCGAATGCAACAACTTGCCCGCGCCACAGCCCTCTCCAGCAGCGCTACAACCCGGCTGGTCAACCGCCTCGAAGACCGGGGGCTGCTCACCCGCATCCTGTGCGCCGATGATCGCCGCGGTATCTACACCGAGCTGACGGTGGCCGGCCAGAAGCTGCTCGAGGCGGCAAAGCCGGTGCACGATGAGACGCTGGCTTCCGCGTTGGAGGCAGCCGAGTCAGTTCCCGAGCTCGAGCCCCTGGTGCGGGCCCTCGGCGCGCTGCAGAAGGCCTAGCAATCCCGGGCCCGTTCGCTGGTCCCCCGCTGTGGATACGCGGACCAGCGAACAAGCCCGGGAACTGATCCGGCGTTAACGACCAAAGGCCGGAATCCCGCGTTTCCGCGTGATTCCGGCCTTCATGGTCGGGCTGACAGGATTTGAACCTGCGACCCCTTGACCCCCAGTCAAGTGCGCTACCAAGCTGCGCTACAGCCCGCTGGTTCCACCGTTCTCCGCCTAAGTTTTCCTCCGAAGAGTCCCACCTAGGCAGTCCGGCCGAACCACCTCCAAAAGCTTACACGAAGTTGGAGGTCGAAGACGCCATCACAGCCAAACGCGACTGTGATGCCCGTCTCACTTAGCGCTTCTTGCCACGCTTCTCGCGTACGCGCATGTTGACCTCGATGGGCGTACCCTCAAAGCCGAACGTTTCGCGGAGGCGTCGCGTGATGAAGCGACGGTAGCCGGGATCCAGGAACCCCGTGGTGAAGAGCACGAACTTCGGCGGGCGGCTGGAGGCCTGGGTGCCGAAGAGGATACGCGGCTGCTTGCCGCCACGGACCGGGTGCGGGTGTGCGGCAACAAGCTCGCCCAGGAACGCGTTGAGGCGTCCAGTGGGGATACGGCGGTCCCAGCTCTCCAGTGCGATATCCAGCGCAGGGACCAGGCGGTCCTTGTGCCATCCGGTCTTGGCGGAGATGTTGACGCGTGGAGCCCATTCAACGTGCGCCAGGTCCTGCTCAATTTCGCGTTCGAGGTAGCGGCGTCGTTCATCGTCCAACAGGTCCCACTTGTTGAAGGCAAGGACCAGCGCACGGCCGGATTCAATGGCCAACTGCAGGATGCGTACATCCTGCTCGCTAAGGACCTCGTCGACGGCAAGAAGCACGACGGCGACCTCCGCCTTTTCGAGCGCGGCTTGCGTCCGCAGGGATGCGTAGAAGTCCGCTCCTTGGGCCATGTGCTGGCGGCGGCGGATACCTGCAGTGTCGACGAAGCGCCAGGTACGGTCGCCGAGCTCGATGAATTCGTCAACCGGGTCACGGGTAGTGCCGGCCAGCGGGTCCACTACGACACGTTCGGAGCCCGCGAGCTTGTTCAGGAGCGAGGACTTGCCCACGTTCGGGCGGCCGATCAGGGCGATTCGGCGCGGGCCGCCTGAGCGCTCGACGCCCTCCACCAGGGAATACTCGGGAAGGGTGTCCATGACGTGGTCCAGGAGGTCGGCAACGCCCCGGCCGTGGAGTGCGGATACAGGGTACGGTTGGCCGAACCCCAGGCCCCAGAGTGCTGCCGAGTCGGCTTCCTGGGCGAAGTCGTCCACCTTGTTGGCCACCATAATGACCGGCTTCTTGCTCTTCCGGAGCATCTTCATGACGCCCTCGTCCGTGGCGGTGGCGCCGACGGCGGAGTCCACCACGAAGAGGACGGCGTCGGCAAGCTCAACGGCCATCTCGGCCTGCTCGGCAACGCGGGCGTGGATGCCCTTGGCGTCATGCTCCCATCCACCGGTATCTACCAGGGTGAAGTTGCGGCCATTCCAACGGGCCGAGTACATGACGCGGTCCCGGGTGACGCCTGGGGTGTCTTCAACCACGGCTTCGCGGCGGCCCAGGATGCGGTTGACCAAGGTGGATTTGCCCACGTTCGGGCGTCCAATGATGGCAAGGACAGGGTCCAGCTTCAGGGGGCCTTCGTCGCCCTCATCGCCGTACTCCCCGCGCAGCAGCGCTGCATCTTCTTCATCGAGATCGTAGTCGTCCAGGCCCGCGCGGAGCGACGCGGCGCGGAGTTCGGCCTCTTCGTCGTCCAGGGCAGCCAGGTTCTCCGCCACCTGGTCGGTGCCGGTGGGCGTGTATTCGTCGTCGCCGGCTCCGTGGAGGCCGGATTTTTGAGTCGTATCGCTCATTGCACTTTCCTTAGGGGTGGTCTGCCGGCGTCCCGGCTACTGCTGTATGGCGGTGCTGCGGAGTGGTTTCTCCGGGCGCAGGATCCTGGGGAAGGCCCTGGCCTGTGACCCGGACGGCGTCCTGGACGTGTTCGGCCAGGGCTTCACGGATCTCCGCAGCCGCCCTGTCCATTGAAACACGCCCGGCTTCGCCCTTCCGGCGCTTCACCGTGATGGGTTCGCCGAAGCTGACATGGAACTTCCGGCGTGGTGTGGGGATATGGTCGCGATGCTCGTCGCCTTGGCGGGTTCCCAGGATCGCGACCGGAATGACAGTTGCACCTGAGGTGATGGCGAGCCAGGCAACTCCGTTGCTGATGCTTTCGGCTGCACCGCTCCCCCGCGTCCCTTCCGGCAGAATCCCGACGCAACGGCCGGCGTCGAGCAGTTGCTTGCCGGTATGCAGGGCGCGGCGGTCACCGGTCCGGTCCACCGGTATTTGGCCGGAGCCCCTCAGGACCCTGCCCAGGAAACCTTTGAACATCTCCTTCTTGACCAGGATGTGCATGGGCCGCGGTGATGCGCCGAACATGACAGGCCCGTCCAGGAAGCTGATGTGGTTGGCGGCGAAAACTACCGGTCCTGCGGCAGGAACGTTGCTTTTGCCCGACACGACGGTCCGGTAGATGACGTGGTCCAGGAACCAGCCAACGGGCCGGCTCCAGAGCCGGGTCCACTCAGCCGGAAGTTGATTCTCAGTCGCCATAGATGACCTTGCTAACGATCGCCAGGGCGGTATCCACGGTTTCTTCGAAGTTGAGGTCCGAGGAGTCGAGCGTGACCACACCGTCGGCTGCCTGGGTGAAGTTCACCACCGTTGAATCCTTGGCATCACGCTGGATGACCTGCGCGGCAAGCTGTTCCTTGCTTTGCGTGCCACCCAACTGGATTCCACGACGCCGCAGCCTGGCTTCCTCGCTGGCGGTCAGGAGCATGCGGACCTCGGCGTTGGGGGCGACGACGGTGGTGATGTCGCGCCCTTCCACCACCATGCGGTGGTGGTGCTGGTCGATCAGCTCGCGTTGGCGGCGAATCAGCTCGGTGCGGGCACCCAAGGTGGTGGCCACGGCACTCACAGATGACGAGATCAAGGGATCCCGGATCTCATCCGTGATGTCGGTGCCGTCCACTGCCACGTACTCCGTGGCAGTAGTGGTGCTGATCTCCAAGGGCATGGTCTTGGATGCCTGTTCAACAGCCGCGCCATCGTGGAGGTCCACTCCGGTCTTGAGGCAGTACCAGGTCAGGGCACGGTACATCGCGCCGGTGTCGAGGTACGCCAGCTTCAAGCGCCGGGCAACTTCCTTGCTGACGCTGGACTTGCCCGATCCGGAGGGGCCGTCGATCGCAATCACGAGCGGCTTGCCGGGACGGGCAACTGTCTCCGGTCCAAAGAATTCACGCGTCATTACTGGAGTACCCGCCATCCACGGTCAGTCAAAGCTTCAACAAGGAGGTCATGCTTGCTGGGAAGGACGGAAAGCTCCACCATGCCCACGTTTTGTCCCGACGAATGGTCGAGCCGGAGGTCTTCGACGTTGACGCCGATCTCGCCGATCTCCGTGAGGAGGTGGGCGATCTGGCCCGGCTTGTCGTCCACCAGGATGGTGAGCCAGGAGTAAGCCTGCGGAGGCCCTCCGTGCTTGCCCGGGATCCGTGCCTGCCCTGCGTTGCCCTCGCTGATCAGCTGTGCAAGATCCAGCCGGGCGCCAGGCGCCAGCGGTTCTTCCAGCGTTCCGATCAGGCGGTTCAAGTCCTCGCGGACACCATGGAGGATGGACACCACCTTCTCCGCATTGCCTCCAAGGATCTGCACCCAGAGGGTGGGATCACTGGCTGCGATGCGGGTGGTGTCCCGAAGCCCGTTTCCCGCCAGGGACAGGGCATGCAGGGGCGTTCCCTGCAGCCGGCTGGCCAACAGGGAAGACATGATCTGCGGCAAATGCGACACCAGCGCCACAGCTTCATCGTGCTCGTCTGCTGTGAACTGGGAGACGATCCCCCCAAGATCCACCGCAAGGGAACGTGCCGTCTGCAGTGCCGCATCGGAGGTTTCTTCGGAGGGGCAGATTACCCACGGCATGGAGGTGAACAATTCGCCCCGGGCAGCCACAGGACCGGACTTCTCACGACCGGCCATGGGGTGCGTACCCACATAGCGTGCCAAGTCCACGCCACGTTCCCGCAGCTGCGCCTGGACGGTCGCTTTGACACTGGCAATGTCAACCACGACGGCGGACGGGTAGTCCGCCAGTGCTTTCTGCACGACGTCGGCCGTGACGTCCGGCGGAGCCGCGACAACCACCAGTTGGGGTTCTTCATCCAGCTCCCCCAACGGTCGTCCCGCCCCGATGTCCACAGCAACCGCCTGGTTGGTGGGCGAAGGATCGGACAGGAAGACCGGAACTCCGCGTCCGCGCAGGCCAAGGCCTATGCTGGCCCCCAACAAGCCTGTACCGAGAACGACGACCGGACCATCAAGATGGCCCCGGCCGTGCGTACCGAATGCCGACATGCCCTAGAGCCCTACAGATGCCAGGAGGTGTCCGACTTCCTGCCTGCCGAGGTTGCGGATGCTGCCTTGACGCTGGTCACCCAGGCCAATGGGACCGACCTTGACGCGGACAAGCCGTTCCACCGGGAAGCCGACGGCGTCGAACATACGGCGCACAATGCGGTTCTTGCCTGAGTGGAGGACAACTTCGATGAGGACGTGGCCCGGGGTGGAGTCCACCAAACGGAACGAGTCCACCGCAGCTACGCCATCTTCAAGCTCGACGCCATTCTTCAGCTTCGCGCCCACGCCCTGCGGGAACGGGCCGCGCACCTGGACCAAGTAGGTCTTGGGCACCTCGTAGGAAGGGTGGGTCAAGCGGTTGGCCAGTTCGCCGTCGTTCGTCAGCAGCAGCAGGCCCTCGGTGGCGACATCCAAGCGGCCGACGTGGAACAGGCGTTCGCCCTTGTTCTTGTTGTTCTTCAGGAAGTCGCTGATGCAGGGGCGGCCTTCGGGGTCTTCCATGGTGGAGACGACGCCCTTGGGCTTGTTGAAGACCATGTAGACGAGGGTTTCGTCGAGCTGGATACGGATGCCGTCAACGTGGATCACCGCGGAAGTGGGATCTACGCGCATCCCCAGCTCTGTGGTCACCACGCCATCGACCTCGACGCGGCCCTCGAGGATCATTTCCTCGCACACGCGACGCGAAGCCACGCCCGCCTGGGCCATGACCTTCTGCAGGCGTACGCCGTCGGCGTCGTGGAGATCCGACTGCGGGACGTCCTGGCGCGGACCGCGGTTGCGGCCCGGCTTGCGGATGGGGCCGAGGTTTTGGCCGAAGCGTTCGCTGCCGAAGGCTTTGGAACCGAATTGCTTGGCCTGCTTCGGCTTGGGCTTGAGCGCACCCGGAGTACCGGGAGCCTTGCCGAAACCGGGCTTGTTGGAGCCGGGCTTGCGGAAAGGCTTGGCTGGCCTGGCAGCCTGGCCGCGGTCGAAATCGCCGGCCGACGTGGGATTGTCGGGATCGAAGGGAGCGGCTTCCCGCGGCTTCGAAGCCTTGAAAGGGCGTCCTTCGCCCTGGGTGAAGTTGCGCTTTCCAGCGCCGGCACTGCCGCCGCGGCCGGAGAAGCCGCCGGCGTTGGAGCGGCCTGTGCCGCCCTTGGCCTCATTGCGTCCAGAACTGTTGCGTCCCGAACCGTTACGTGGTGAACTCTGGCGTCCCGCCTGTGTCATGACCCGTCCTTGTGTAGTAATGGCCGGCATTCGGTGTTGTCATCAACACTAGCCAGCCGGGCAGACATCGTCTGCCCTTTGTCGCTGTGCACCCTGAAGGTGCCGTGAATCCGTATGAAATTTTCTTGCTGTGCCGGCGGAGGCCCGTGGGCTACATCCGGCTGGCGTCGTAGTACTCGTCGATGCCTTCCAGACCTGGGAGGTGCGGCGAAAGCTGGGGCAGTTCCGCCACGGAGCCGATGCCCATCCGCTCCAGGAAATACGAGGTTGTCCGATAAAGGACAGCCCCGGATTCAGGATCGTTTCCGGAATCCTCGATCAAACCCCGCTGGGTGAGGGTCCGGACCACCGAATCGACGTTGACGCCGCGAATGGCGGACACCCGGGCTCTGGAGACCGGTTGCCGATAGGCAATGACCGCCAAGGTTTCAAGCGCTGCCTGAGTAAGCCTGGTGGTCTGGCCTTCGAGCACGAACCTGCCCACGATCTCGGCGAAATCCGACCGTGAATAGATCCGCCACCCACCGGCGACGTTCCGCAATTCAAAACCCCGGGGTGCAGTGCTGGCATCGGCAAAGCCGACAGCATCCACGTCCGGGGCTTTAACAGTATAGCCGCTATACTCCCGCTGCAGTTCATGCAGCAAGTCCTCGACGACGGCGACCGTCACGTTAAGTCCGGCGGCCAGCTCTTCGGAGGTGGCCGGCTCGTCAATAACCATGAGGACTGCTTCCAGTGCCGCCTTTGCACCCCCGGGCAGCCCGTCCAGTTCAGCCAGGTCATCCTGGGCCGCTTCCTGCTCACTCATTGCTGTTCTCCGTGCTTCCCTGTCCGGGTCCCGCTTCGTATTCCTCGCTCAGGCTGGAACTGTCCCAATCTGCGTCATCACCTGTCCACCGCACCGTCAACTCCGCCAAGGGCTCGGGCTGTTCGAAGGCCACTACCCGGTCCCTGAACATTTCCAGCAGCGCGAGGAACCGCGCCACCACCACCAAGGTGGTTTCCGCGTCCGCTATCAACGTTTGGAAGGACAAGGGCGCACCCAACTTCAAGCGGTATCCCATGATTTCGGCCTGTTCCTTGACGCTGACCGGCGGCGCGTGGAGGTGGCCCAAGCCCACTTCCTCGGGCACGGCATCCTTGGGCTTGAGCGCTTTGGCGGCCAGTTCCGCAAACTGTTCCGGGGTGTGGCGCCAAACAAGCTCCGGCAGCAGGGCAGCGAAATGACCTTCCAAAGCAACCTGGCGGGGGTATCGACGTGCTTCCTGTTCCAATGTTTCGCCCAGGATCCCGGCGATCTGCTTGAACGCCTTGTATTGGAGGAGACGGGCGAACAACAGGTCCCGGGCCTCGAGGAGCGCGATGTCCTCGGCATCTTCCACTTCGCCGGACGGCAGGAGCCGGGCCGCTTTCAGGTCCAGGAGCGTTGCTGCAATGACCAGGAACTCACTGGCCTCATCCAACGCCCAGTCCTCCCCCAATTCCTGGAGTCGCCGGATGTACTTGATGAATTCGTCGGTGACTGTAGCCAACGCCACTTCGGTGATATCCATCTTGTGCTTGGAAATAAGGCCAAGCAGGAGATCAAAGGGGCCCGTGAAGTTGGCCAGCCGAACTTCAAAGCCGGCCTTGCGACCCTCGGAGGCTCCGGCGTCGGGCGCTGCCCCAGTGGCGGCAGCGTCCGCAGCCTCCGTAGCTGAAGCGAGTGACGGTCCCACCGTCCGCTACGGCGCGCCGCCGCGCGAGATCAGTTCCTTGGCAAGCCGGCGGTAGGCATCGGCACCAATGTGGTTGCCCGCATAACTGGTGATCGGCTCGGCCGCCACAGTGGCATCCGCGAACTTGATGGAGCGCTTGATGACGGTCTCGAAGACTTTGTCACCGAAGGCCTCCACCAGGCGCGAGATCACTTCGCGGCTGTGCAGGGTTCGGGCGTCGTACATCGTGGCAAGGACACCGTCCACCTGCAGGCGCGGGTTGAGTCGGTCCTGTACCTTTTCGATGGTCTCCACCAGGAGTGCAACAGCACGCAGGGCGAAGAATTCGCAGATCAACGGAATGATGACGCCGTGGGCGGCAGTCAGCGCATTGACGGTCAACAGGCCCAGGGACGGCTGGCAATCAATCAGGACGACGTCGTAGTCATCTTCGACGCTCTTAAGGGCGCGGTCCAGCACCTGCTCGCGGGCAACTTCATTGACGAGCTGGACTTCCGCGGCGGAGAGGTCGATGTTGGCGGGAAGAAGGTCAACGCCCTCGACGCCGGTTTGCTGGATGGCGTCACGGATGTCCACCTTGCGGTCCATCAAGACGTTGTAGACGGTCAGGTCCAGTTCGTGCGGGTTGGCGCCAAGCCCCGCGGACAGAGCACCCTGGGGATCGAAGTCCACCAGAAGGACACGCCGGCCGTATTCGGCGAGCGCAGCAGCGAGATTGATGGTGGACGTGGTTTTACCCACGCCTCCCTTCTGGTTGACCATGGCGATGACTCTCGCCGGGCCGTGGGAGGCAAGTGGAGCGGGTTCCGGAAATTCGCGGTAAGGGCGGCCGGTGGGCCCCATGACGGCGTCTTCCAGATCGAGCTCGGTGCCTTCCAGCGTTGCTGAACCCCGTTCGATGCTCACGTATCTAACCACTCTTTCGACGACGATCTTCCCTGCCGCTGGCCCCCAGCTACAGCGCTACTACCCACCTAGGCTACAGCGCCCGACACGGTTATTCGGGGAACTTGACTTTGTCCCCTTGTTGAGCCTTGACCCTCTAGTTGAGGTCGAAGGTTGACTGGAATGCCCCGCCTGGGCACCGACGCGGCGAAGGCCGGCACCTGGGCAGGTGCCGGCCTTCGGGTTGGTGCGATGCGTTGCTGCGGCCTGTGTCAGACGGCGGCCTTCTCGCGGGATTCCGCCTCCGGCGCGGCTTCCTCTTCGTTGCCGTGGGCGATCATGGTCTGCTCATCGAACGGCTCATTGCCGGAGAGGACGCGCTCCACCTGGCCGTTGTCGATCTCCTTCACCCAGGTGCCGATCAGGACGGTTGCCACGGCATTGCCGGTGAAGTTGGTCAGGGCCCGGGCCTCTGACATAAAGCGGTCGATTCCGACAATCATGCCAACGCCTCCCAGGAGTTCGGGCTTGTGTGCTTGGAGACCGGCGGCCAGGGTGGCCAATCCGGCACCCGTGACGCCGGCGGCACCCTTGGAAGCAATGATCATGAAGACCAGCAGGGAGATCTGGGCGCCGAGGTCCAACGGAGTTCCCATGGCGTTGGCGACGAACAGCGAAGCCATGGTCAGGTAGATCGCCGTACCGTCAAGGTTGAAGGAGTAGCCCGTGGGAACGGTGACGCCAACAACCGGCTTGGAAACACCCAGGTGCTCCATCTTGGCAATCAGGCGGGGCAGTGCTGCCTCGGATGAGGACGTGGAGAAGATCAGGAGGTACTCGCGGGCCAGGTACTTCATGAGCTTGAAGATATTCACGCCGGCTACGGCCCGGAGCAGGGTACCGAGGATGACCACGATAAACAGTGCGCAGGTGATGTAGAAGGCCAGCATGAGGGTGAACATGCTGAGGATTGCCTGGGCGCCAGTGGCACCGACGACGGCGGCAATGGCACCGAACGCACCCACAGGAGCCAGCCACATGATCATGATGAGGATCCGGAAGACCAGGCGCTGTCCGTGTCCAATGGCGGTGAGGATCGGGGTTCCTTGCTTGCCCATCTTCTGCAGGGCGAAGCCGACCAGGATCGCAGCCAGCAGGGTCGGCAGGACCGGAATGTCGCCCGGGATGATTCCGAGGAGGAAATCAACGGTGCTGTTGGTCTCCGTCTTCTTGTTGGGATCGTAGGGAGTCAGCTTGAGTCCTTCACCCGGGTGGATGAGGTTGCCCACCACGAGGCCGATCGCCAGCGCAAAAGTTGACATGGCCACGAAGTAGCCCAGGGCGAGTCCACCCACCTTGCCAACAGTGGCAGCTTTGGCAATGGAACCGATACCCAGGACGATGGTGCAGAAAATGACCGGGGCGATCATCATCTTGATGAGTTTGATGAAGCCATCGCCCAGCGGTTTGAGTGACTTGCCGACTTCGGGAAACACCAGGCCGACCACGGCGCCGAGCACTACGGCCAGGATGACCGCGATGTACAAGTAATGCGACTTGTCGAGCCCCTTGCGTCCAGCTTTGGCAGCTACTGCCGACTCTCCTCGTTGAGAGGTCATGGGAATCTCCTTTGGATACTGTGTAAGGCGCTGCGGTCCTGCACTGATGTCCAATCCGCTGCCCTTGTGTGATATCCATCATTGAGCCGCTGGTGACACACATCACCGTTGCGGTCATATTGGTCATGGAGGTCCACGTGTTTCACAGCTGGAGCATCGCCCGCCGCTTGTTCGTCGCAAACCTGCTCTTCGTCCTGGCGCTGACCGCGGTCTTCGGGGCATTCTCCGTGGTGGAGGCCCGGGACCGGGCCTACGACAATGCCGGCGGACGGATGCTGGCCGTGGCAACATCCCTTGCGGACAGTCCCTTGGTCCTGAACGCGGCATCCTCTGCAGACCCCACGGCAGTGCTGCAACCCTACGCGCTGGAGGTCATGGAGGATGCTGACGCGGATTTCATCACGATCATGGCCCCGGACCGGACCCGCTGGACGCATCCGCGGGTGGAGGAACTCGGCAAGCCCTACATCGGCACCATAGATCCCGCACTCCGCGGCGAGACGTTCACGGAGGTCACTGCCGGCACCTTGGGGCCCTCCGTCCGCACCATCGCACCGGTCAAAGCGGCGGACGGAACCGTCAAAGCACTGGTGGCGGCCGGGGTTACCGTCCGGACTGTCGACACGGATGTGGCCGAACGCCTCGGCGTCATCGGCGGCATTGCGCTGGTGGTGTTGTCCTTTGGTTCCGTGGCTTCCTGGCTCCTTGGTCGGTACTTGAAATCGGTGACCAGGGGGTGGGGGCCCGAACAGCTGGCGCAGCTTTTCGCCTACTACGAGTCGGTGCTGCACTCGGTCCGGGAAGGCGTGATCCTGATTGATACGCGCGGCAAGGCGGTCATGTACAACGACCAGGCGGCTGAGCTGTTGGGCCTTCAGCCATCCGACGCCGACCGCGCTCCGGACGCTGCCCCGAAACTTTCCGAGCTACCCTTTGACGGCAGCCTGCGGGCCCTGTTCGAATCCGGACGGCCCGCCCATGACGAAATCCACCTCACGGGTTCACGGATTTTGGTGGTCAACCAAGCCCCTGCGGTGGGGCCGGTGCCCGAGCGCAGCCGGCAGAAACCGGCGGTCTACGGCACGGTGGCCACCATCCGGGACCGCACCGAGATCGAATCCCTTGGTTCGGAACTCCAAACAATGAAGACGTTGTCGGATGCCTTGCGCGCCCAAACCCATGAACATGCCAACCGGCTGCACATGATCGTTTCGCTGCTGGAACTGGGACGGACGCCGCAAGCCCTGGACTTCGCCACCAAGGACCTTGAACTCAGCCAAAAACTCACCGATGACATGGTGGCATCGGTGGACGAGCCCGTGATGAGTGCGCTGGTCATGGGCAAAGCAGCGGAGGCCCATGAACGTGGTGTGGACCTGGTGGTCCGCACGTCAGGAAATTCCGGTGTCATGGGGCTGGAAGTCCAGGACCTGGTGACCATAGTGGGGAACCTGCTGGACAACGCGATCGATGCCGCAGCGGCGGGCGATGCTCCGCGCACAGTGGAGCTGGACGTCGACGCGGGATCTGCCGCCGTCGAATTCACGGTGCGGGACTCCGGTACTGGCATCGATCCTGATTCCGTCGACGACATCCTGCAGTACGGCTTCAGTACTAAGTCTCCGGCGGACAGCCCCCGGGGCGCACATGGCCGCGGCGTTGGCCTCGCCCTGGTCCGTCAGGCACTGGATCGGCTCAACGGTACGATGACCATCAGCAATCCCGGCGGAGCACAATTCCATGTCGTGCTGCCTGCACCGGTTCCCGAGGAAGAGAATTCATGACAGACATCCGTGTCCTGGTGGTGGAGGACGAACCGATAGCCTCGGACGCCCACTCCGTCTATGTTGGCCGTCTGGAGGGGTTCACGTTGGTGGGAACGGCACCCGACGGACAGTCAGCCCTTCGGATCCTCGGCGAGTTCGCGGCTTCGGGTTCGGCTGTTGACCTTGTCCTCCTGGACATGAACCTCCCCGACCTTCACGGCCTTGATGTAGCCCGGCGCATGCGGTCCGCAGGAGTCTTTGCCGACATCATCGCCATTACCGCAGTGCGTGAACTGAACATTGTCCGCAGTGCTGTATCCATCGGGGTGGTGCAGTACCTCATCAAGCCTTTCACCTACGCGACCTTTGCGGACAAGCTCAGGAGCTACCGGACTTTCCGGGAGCAGCTGGCTGGTTCACTGTCCGGAATTTCCAAGGCTGGGGCCTCCCAAAGCGACGTCGACCAGGCATTCGCAAGCCTTCGGGCCCCCACGGAACTGCCACTGCCCAAAGGCCTCTCCGGGTCGACCCTGGAATCAGTGAAGGACCTGGTGAGGGCGCGGCAGGTGCCGGTCTCCGCGAGTGAAGTCATGGACGCGCTGGGCATGTCCCGTGTCACCGCACGCCGCTACCTGGAGTATTTGGCCGACGCCGGGACAGTAACCCGGGCTCCGCGCTACGGCACCCCGGGACGCCCTGAGAACGAGTACGGCTGGAATCGCGGATAGGCTTCTGTATACACAGACTGCGTTTTTTGCCGTATTACTAGCCTCGTAGGCACTTGGTGTATACACTGAAGGCATGCGCGCCAGTGATCGGGCTTACGCCGCCCTCCGGGAAGACATCATTGAATGGCGGCTGCGGCCGGGCACTGTCCTCGCAGAAGTGGAGCAGTCCGAACGCCTCGGAGTGTCGCGCACACCGGTCCGGGAGGCGCTGAGCCGGCTGACCGCTGAAGGATTGACGACGGCGGCAGGCGGCCGCGGCGTCGTCGTCACCGATATCTCGCTGGACAGTATCGATGAACTGTTCGAACTGCGCGAAACCCTGGAGGTGCGCGCCGCCGCCCTCGCCGCCCAGCGGGGCGAGCCCGGTGTTTTCGCCGAGCTGCATACCCAACTGCTGCTGGCACCTGAACTGCTCAGCGACCAGGATCCCGCCCGCCACGAGTACTACGCCCTGGTGAGCCGCCTGGACGACGCAATCGACACCGCAGTCGCCAACTCCTACCTTGCCCAGGCGATGCGCAGCTTGCGCGTCCACTTGGTCCGCGTCCGCCGCCTGGCCGCCGACGACGCTGCCCGGCTCCACGCGGCCGCCGCCGAGCACGCGGCGATCGCCGAAGCCATCGCCGCCGGCAACCCGCGCCTGGCAGAAGCCGCCACCACAGTCCACCTCCACCGCAGCCTCACCCACGTCAAGGCTGCCCAGCTGGCCCGTTAACGTCCCACGAGAAGGAGCATCATGGTTAAGAACAACCACGTCCGCGTTTACAAGTCCGAGGAGAACCTTCCCCGCGAGGAGCAGTTGGCGCACAAGATCGCCGTGGTCGCTGCCGACCCCGTCGAAGTAACCGCCGAGGTCACCGACATGGTGATTAACCGGATCATCGACAACGCCTCGGTGGCCATCGCCTCGTTGAACCGGGCACCGATCGTCGCGGCCCGCGCACAGGCATTGACCCATTCCCCGTCTGCCAACGGCAAGGGCGCCCACGTTTTCGGGATCAC
Source organism: Paenarthrobacter sp. TE4293 (assembly GCF_050435325.1). Classification (NCBI taxonomy): domain Bacteria; kingdom Bacillati; phylum Actinomycetota; class Actinomycetes; order Micrococcales; family Micrococcaceae; genus Paenarthrobacter; species Paenarthrobacter sp. TE4293. The sequence continues at coordinate 15,649 of NZ_JBNJRY010000013.1, read as the reverse complement.
CGAGCAAGTCTCCCCCGAGTGGGCCGCCTGGGCCAACGGTGTGGCCGTGCGCGAACTCGATTACCACGACACCTTCCTGGCCGCGGATTACTCCCACCCGGGAGATAATATCCCGCCGATCCTGGCCGTCGCCCAGCACGTCGATTCCAACGGTGCGGACCTGGTGCGTGCCATCGCCACCGGTTACGAGATCCAGGTGAACCTGGTCAAGGCGATCTGCCTGCACAAACACAAGATTGACCATGTCGCCCACCTCGGCCCCTCCGCCGCCGCCGGCATCGGCACCCTGCTCGGCCTGGACGTTGAGACGATCTTCCAGTCCGTGGGCCAGGCCCTGCACACCACCACCGCCACCCGGCAGTCCCGCAAGGGCGAAATCTCCACGTGGAAGGCCCACGCCCCGGCGTTCGCGGGCAAGATGGCTGTTGAAGCGGTGGACCGTTCGATGCGCGGCCAGACCTCCCCGGTGCCGATCTACGAAGGTGAAGACGGCGTGATCGCCTGGATGCTGGACGGCCCGGATGCCTCCTACGAGGTTCCGTTGCCGCTGCCCGGTGAAGCCAAGCGCGCCATCCTGGACACGTACACCAAGGAACACTCCGCCGAGTACCAGGCCCAGGCGTGGATCGACCTCGCCCGCAAGCTCAACCGCGAGCACCCCGAAACCACCGATCCGGCCAACGTGAAGTCCGTGCTGATCAAGACCAGCCACCACACCCACTACGTCATCGGTTCCGGCGCGAACGATCCCCAGAAGTACTCCCCCACTGCGTCCCGCGAGACCCTGGACCACTCCATCCCGTACATCTTCACCGTTGCCCTGCAGGACGGCGCCTGGCACCACGTGGACTCCTACGCCCCCGAACGCGCAGCACGCCCGGACACCGTGGAACTCTGGCACAAGGTCACCACGGTCGAGGACCCGGAATGGACCCGCCGGTACCACTCCTTGGACATCGCGGAGAAGGCCTTCGGCGGCACTGTTGAAATCACCCTCAACGACGGCACGGTCATTACCGATGAAATCGCCGTGGCCGACGCGCACCCCCTCGGTGCCCGGCCGTTCGCCCGCGAGCAGTACATCAACAAGTTCCGCACCCTCGCCGCCGGTCTCGTGGAGGAAGCCGAAATCGAAAGGTTCCTCGCCGCCGTCGAACGCGTCACCGAACTCGGGGAAGGCGAACTGGACCAGCTGAACATCACCGCAGCGCCTGGCGTGATCGACCTCACCAACGCACCTAAGGGACTGTTCTAAATGCTGTACTCCAAAGTCACTCCCGAACAGAAACGCCTCAAGCTGCGGGAGCTGCTGGCTTCCGGGACCGTGCAGCAGTTCCCGGGCGCGTTCAACCCGCTCTCGGCCCGGCTCATCGAGGAGAAAGGCTTCGCCGGGGTGTACATCTCCGGCGCGGTCCTGGCCAACGACCTCGGCCTGCCCGATATCGGCCTGACCACCCTCACCGAGGTGGCCACCCGGGCAGGGCAGATCGCCCGGATGACGGACCTGCCCTCCCTGGTGGACGCGGACACCGGCTTTGGCGAGCCCATGAACGTGGCCCGGACCATCCAGGAACTCGAAAACGCGGGCCTGGCAGGCTGCCACATCGAGGACCAGTTCAACCCCAAACGCTGCGGACACCTGGATGGCAAGAACGTGGTGGACATCGACACCGCCACCAAACGCATCCGCGCCGCAGCAGACGCCCGCCGGGACCCGAACTTCCTCATCATGGCCCGCACCGACATCCGCGCCGTCGAAGGAATCCAGGCCGCACAAGACCGCGCCAAAGCCCTCGTAGAGGCCGGCGCGGACGCCATCTTCCCCGAAGCCATGCGTGATCTGAACGAGTTCCAAGCCATCCGAGACGCCGTGGACGTGCCCGTCCTCGCCAACATGACCGAATTCGGCAAAAGCGACCTCTTCACCGTCGACCAACTCCAAGGAGTCGGCGTGAACATGGTCATTTACCCGGTCACACTGCTCCGCATTGCCATGGGCGCTGCAGAGCGTACGCTGGAATCGATCAAGGCTGCGGGGACCCAAGAGTCGCACGTTGGAGACATGCTCACCCGTGCGCGCCTCTACGAACTCGTCGACTACGAGGCATACAACCAATTCGATACCGGCGTTTTCAACTTCCAGGTGCCTGGCGTCCGCTAGGTTCCGGATTCATCAAGGGGAACGCAGGCGCTCCGGATCGCCCGGCGCGCCTGCATAATGAACGAAGGAGTTCAGCATGGCTGCTGAAGACATCAAAAAAGGCCTTGCCGGCGTCGTGGTGGACTACACCGCGGTCTCGAAGGTCAACCCGGACACCAACTCGCTGCTGTACCGCGGGTATCCGGTCCAGGAACTGGCCGCCAAGTGCAGCTTCGAAGAAGTGGCCTACCTGTTGTGGAACGGCGAACTGCCCACCAAAGAAGAGCTGGCCGAATTCACTGCGCGGGAGCGTGCCGGCCGCGCCCTGGACCCCGTGGTCAAGTCGGTAGTGGATGCCCTCCCCACCACGGCGCATCCGATGGACGTCTGCCGCACCGCGGCGTCGGTGCTTGGTGCACGGCACGAACTGGCCGAGGATTCCTCGCCCGAAGCCAACATGAAGAAAGCCATCGACCTCTGGGCAGCCATGCCCGCCGTCGTAGCCTACGACCAGCGGCGTCGCCACGGCCAGGAGCCTGTGGAACCGCGCGAAGACCTCGACTACTCCGCCAACTTCCTCTGGATGACCTTCGGCGAAGAACAGGTCCCCGAAGTGGTGGAGGCGTTCAATGTCTCGATGATCCTGTACGCAGAGCACTCCTTCAACGCCTCAACCTTCACCGCCCGCGTGGTCACCTCCACGCTCTCCGACCTGCATTCAGCGGTGACGGCGGCGATCGGTGCACTCAAGGGTCCGCTGCACGGCGGCGCCAACGAAGCTGTCATGCACACCTTTGACGAGATCGGCATCCGCAGCGAAGAGTCCCTCGAGGAAGCTGCCACGCGTGCCCGGGCCTGGATGGAAGACGCCCTGGCCCAGAAGAAGAAGGTCATGGGCTTCGGTCACCGCGTCTACAAGCACGGAGACTCCCGCGTGCCCACCATGAAAGCCGCGCTCGACAAGATGATCGCCCACTACGGCCGGCCCGAGCTTCTGGGACTCTACAACGGGTTGGAACAGGCCATGGACGAGGCCAAGGCCATCAAACCCAACCTCGACTACCCCGCCGGGCCGACGTACCACCTCATGGGCTTCGACACCCAGACGTTCACCCCCTTGTTCGTGGCCAGCCGCATCACCGGCTGGACCGCGCACATCATGGAACAGGTTGCCTCGAACTCCCTGATCCGTCCGCTGAGCGAATACAACGGACCGGAAGAGCGGCACGTGCCGTAAGGCTGCTGCCTCCCAGGCATAACCAACGACGGCGGACCGGTCACCGAAAGGCGACCGGTCCGCCGTCGTTTCCGTTACGCCTCCGGGTCCGCCCACTCCATCGTGCTGACATGGGCCACGTTCTCATTGTCTGCTGCCAAGTCCACCCGTACGGCGATTCGCTGACCGGAAATCATGGCCGGGAGCCAGTGCTCGGCATCGGCCCACATACGGTCCACCGGGAGCTGGGCCACCGGAAACCAGGCCGGAGCGATCTCCTCGCTTTCGGACGGGTCCCCTTCCCACGCCCGGGTCAGGAAGACCGTGGTGGCCATGTTCCACTCCGGCCTCGCCGGAAACACGAAATCGACGGTGCCGGCCGGAATCAGGTCCTGCGCCCGAACCAGCACGTTGATTTCCTCCCTGACCTCCCGGCAGGCTGCCTGCGAGGCGGTCTCCCCCAGCTCCACGTGTCCCCCGACACCCACCACCTTGCCCTGTCCAAAGCCGGTCTTCTTGGTCCCGAGCAGGACGTGCCCGCCGTCCGCACCGTCGCGGAGGAGGAAGCACAAAGTCACATGGGCAGCAGTCATGCTGCCTACCTTAACCTGATCTCCCCTGCCGGTCCCGCCATTGCTACAGTGAGCCCATGACTGAAGGTGGGGGTGACGCGCGCGCCGTTGTGGCCGCCGCCGTGGACGCTGCAGAGGTGCCATCCGGCGAGGGTGGCACCGGTGCTGACACTGTTGCTGGATCCGTTGTCACAGCGACGCCGGAACGGGACGCGTGGCTGCCTCGTTGGCTGGTGGCGCACCCGCTCTACGCGGGCTGGGCCTGGACCGTGGTCTGGGCGGGGTTGATTGTTCTGGACGAAGTAGTCGACCTGGCCGGATGGACCTGGTACCTGCTGGTCCTGGTGGCAGCGTTGCCCACGTTGATCTCCACCCTGGTGGTACTGCATGCCACGCCCCGGAGCCATCTCAGGGCGGTGGATGCGACAGTCCTGGGCCACTTCTTCGTGCGGTTCCTGGCACTCGTGGCAGCGTTCATGGTGTGGGCTGCCTCCGTAGTGATGAGCGCCTCCATCTCCACCACGGTCCAGTCATTGATCGGGGACTCCGAAAAGGAAGTCACAGCATTGGGGTTCAACCTCATGCTTGCCGCGGTCCCCCTGGTGCTCTCCATCCTGTGGATGGCGTTCATCGTGCGCTGTGCATGGTTCCTGCGGCGGTTGCGCGGCTGGCGCCAGGTGCCCGTCAAGACCCGGGTTCCCAAGAAGTTCCTCAAGGGACGCCCCCGGCTCAAACGCGTCGTGGTGGGCCTTGCGCATCCGGGCCTCCTGCTCGTGGCCGGGTTGGGTACCTCGCTGTTGGCACTGTTTGTCGACGCGGTGGAGTTGACCCTGAACGTGCTCGGGTAGCTGCTTATCCCAAGGCCCTGGGGTGCGCCGCCGCATAGACCTCGCGAAGCGTGTCGGCAGTGACCAGCGTATAGACCTGGGTGGTGGTCACCGAAGCGTGGCCCAACAACTCCTGTACCACCCTGACGTCCGCTCCGCCTTCCAGCAGATGGGTGGCGAAGGAGTGCCGCAGGGTGTGTGGCGAGACGTCCTTGGTGATATTCGCTTTTTCGGCCGCCGTCTTAAGGATGGTCCAGGCACTCTGCCTGCTGATCCTGCCGCCCCGCGCATTGAGGAACAGGGCAGGAGTGCCCTTGCCCTTGGATGCCAGCAACGGCCGGCCGCGGACAACATAGGCTCCGACGGCGCGGGCTCCGTACGAGCCAAGAGGCACCAACCGCTCCTTGGAGCCTTTGCCGAACAACCTGACGATCGCCGGATCACCCCCCGTGTCTTCAAGGGAGACATCGTCCACGTCCAACCCGACAGCCTCACTGATGCGGGCGCCGGTGGAGTAGAGGAATTCGAGGAGAGCGCGGTCCCTGAGCCCTGTGGGTGAGTCGGCTCCGGCAGCTTCCAGTATCCGCGTGACTTCACCGACGCTGATGGCTTTCGGCAGCCGCCTGCCCGGCATGGGCGGGTGAACGTCGCTGGCGGGATCCGCCGTCGTGGTTCCTTCCAGTGCCCAGAACTTATGAAGCCCGCGGACGGCCACCACGGTTCGCGCCGCAGACCGGACTCCCAGGACCGCGGCACCGTCGCTGCCGTCCGACAAAGCCTGGACGAAAGCGGTCACATGATGCCGGGTAATATTGCCGGGCCGTTCCACACCCTGGGCAGAGAGGAAGTTCGAGTACCGTGCGAGGTCCCGGCGGTATGCGGCAAGGGTATTGGCTGCCAGGCCGCGCTCCACGCCCACATGCTGCAGGTAGTCGGTGACTGCGCGGTCAATGCCGTTGGGGGCCCGAGTCGCAGCTTCGGCCATGCTCAGCGCTGGCTCGGGTGAGCCGGCCAGGGCGCATTGGCAGGACGAAGGCTCGTGAATCCGTCCGCCTTCGCCGCAGCAGCGGCCAGGATCCCCAAAACGGCGGAAGGGTTGTGCAGTCGGCCTTCGAGGACCGCTTTAACAGCGTCCTCGAGCGGAACCCAATGCAACTCGATTTCTGCCTCTTCGTCGGTACGGGTGTGCCGATCCGCTTCCGGGACATCGCTGAGGCCGCGCGCCAAATAGATGCGAACAGCTTCACTGGAGGAGCCCGGCGAGTTGAAGAAGTCCACCAGGACGTTCCATGTGGCGGCAACGAGGTCCGCTTCCTCCGCAAGTTCCCGCGCAGCACCCACCACGAAGTCCTCGCCTTCGACGTCCAGCAGACCGGCAGGAATCTCCCAGAGGTCCATGCCGACGGGATGCCTGTACTGCTTCAGCAGCAGGATCTCGCCGTCCACGTTCATGGGAAGTACCGCGACCGCGCCCGGGTGGTCGATGTAGTCACGGACCAGTGTGTCGGTGTCCTCACTGAGCTGGAACGAATCGCTCACGACGTCCCAGATGCGGCCCTCATAAACCTTGCTGGAAGACAAAAGACGGCGCGGGCTCGGCATGTCCGAAACCTGCCTTGATGTGCGGGGGGTTTCAGAAATACCGGGCATCGCGCCGTCCTTTTGTTAGTACTTGCGGTTTACTTGGCAGCTACCGTGCGGGCACCGGTCTTGGTGGCAACGGGGCCACCTTCGCGGCGCTCGAGTGCGGCCTTGACCAGACCTGCGAACAGCGGGTGCGGGCGCGTCGGGCGGGAGCTGAGCTCCGGGTGCGCCTGCGTTGCCACGTAGTACGGGTGGACTTCGCGGGGAAGCTCCACGTACTCCACCAGCTTGCCGTCAGGAGAGGTACCGGAGAAGACCAGGCCCGCGGAGGCGATCTGGTCACGGTACTTGTTGTTGACCTCGTAACGGTGACGGTGGCGTTCGCTGACCGTGGTGGTGCCGTAGGTCTCTGCGATGACCGAGCCCTCGTCCAGCTTGGCTTCGTACAGGCCCAGGCGCATGGTGCCGCCGAGGTCTCCCTTGCCTTCAACGATGTCCAGCTGCTCTTCCATGGTGGCGATGACCGGGTACTTGGAATCGGGCTCGAACTCGCTGGAGGAAGCGCCTTCAAGGCCAACCACATTGCGGGCGTACTCGATCACCATGCACTGCAGGCCAAGGCACAGGCCCAGGACCGGAAGCTTGCTTTCACGGGCGAACTTCAGAGCACCAAGCTTGCCTTCGAGGCCACGGATACCGAAGCCACCCGGAACGCAGATGGCGTCCACGCCGGCGAGGGCCTTGGTGGCACCGGCAAGGGTTTCACACTCGTCCGAGGGGACCCAGCGGATTTTGACCTTGGCTTCGTTGGCGAACCCGCCCGCGCGGAGTGCTTCGGTCACCGAGAGGTACGCGTCCGGGAGGTCGATGTACTTGCCCACCAAGGCAACCTCAACTTCGTGCTTGGGGTTGTGGACGGCTTCGAGCAGCTTGTCCCACTTGCTCCAGTCAACGTCCTTGAACGGCAGGTCCAGCGCACGGACGATGTAGGAGTCCAGGCCCTGGGAGTGCAGTGTCTTGGGGATGTCGTAGATGCTGGGGGCATCAGCGGCGTTGACCACTGCGTCGATGTCGACGTCGCACATGCGGCCGATCTTTTCGCGCATGGCCTCGGGAACTTCGCGGTCCGAACGGATCACAATCGCCTCAGGCTGGATACCAATGGAGCGAAGGGCTGCCACGGAGTGCTGCGTCGGCTTGGTCTTCAGTTCCTGCGAAGGGCCAATGTACGGGACCAAGGAAACGTGCAGGAAGAAGACGTTGTTGCGGCCAACATCCTGGCGCACCTGGCGGGCCGATTCCAGGAACGGCTGGGACTCGATGTCGCCCACGGTGCCACCGATTTCGGTGATGATGACGTCCGGAGCGTTCTTGCCCTCGGCGGGAAGGCGCATGCGGCGCTTGATTTCATCGGTGATGTGAGGGATGACCTGGACAGTGTCTCCGAGGTACTCGCCGCGACGTTCCTTGGCGATAACCGTGGAGTAGATCTGGCCGGTTGTAACGTTGGCCGAACCTTCGAGGTTTTCGTCGAGGAAGCGCTCGTAGTGTCCGATATCGAGGTCGGTTTCTGCGCCATCATCCGTCACGAAGACTTCACCGTGCTGGAAGGGGTTCATCGTGCCCGGATCCACGTTCAGATAGGGATCGAGCTTCTGCATTGTTACAGACAAACCGCGTGCCCGCAGCAGGTGACCGAGGCTGGAAGCCGTCAGACCCTTACCGAGCGAGGACGCCACACCACCGGTGACGAAGATGTGTTTGGTCGTCTTGGACGAGCCCGGGAACCGGGAATTTACACGGGAATTTGATCGCTGCACCACGGAATTCGAGCTTATCATCAATTACGCCTTCCAAGCGTCCTGTTCGGATTCCCCAAATGGTCAATAGTTGCTCACCACTGCATTCCAAGCAAGGGCCGGGCGGGATTTTGGGCGCCGATGTGACGGTGCTCGCACTCCGGGTTCCTTGCACGCCCGGCTCCTGCGCTACGCCCGCTGCGGGAGGAGCTTCGCGTCGTCCAGTAATTCCTGGGCGTGAGCCTGCGCCGATTCGGAATCCTCTTGTCCGGCCAGCATGCGGGCAAGCTCCTTGACCCGCTCGTCGTCGCTCAGGAGCTGCACGTCACTGGAGGTGAACCCGGTGGTCGTCTTCCCATCCGCGCCGCGCACGGAGGTTTTCGTGACGCGGATGTGCTGATCGGCAAATGCGGCCACCTGGGGCAGGTGCGTCACCACCAGGACCTGGACATGCCGGGCGAGCATGGCCAACCTTCGGCCGATTTCGACGGCGGCACGCCCACCCACGCCCGCGTCCACCTCATCGAAGACGAACGTCGGCACAGGATCCACCGCGGCAAGCACTACCTCGATGGCCAGCATGACGCGGGACAGTTCACCGCCCGAGGCTCCCTTGCCCAGCGGCCTGGCCGGAGCGCCGGAGTGGGGCTGGAGAAGGAAGGCGATCTCATCGGTGCCCCACGGGCCCAGCTGTCCACTTCCATCGACCTCGATGACCAGCGTGGCATCAGCCATCGCCAGGGCCTTGAGCTCGGCGCTGACCCGGGTTGAGAGGTCTTTTGACGCCTTCAGGCGGGCCTTCGTGATGGCCGCAGCCTGCTTGCGGAGCGTCGCCTCCGCTGAAGCGACTTCAGCGTCCAGGGACTCGATGCGGGTCGAGTCGTCCTGGAGCTCTTCCAGACGGGTCCGGGCGTTGGCGGCCCACTCAAGTACTTCGTCAATGCTGGGCGCATACTTGCGGATCAGCTTGGCAAGGGCAGCCCGGCGATCCTCGATCTCAGAGAGCCGCTCAGGGCCTTCGGTATCCAGGGCCGCCTGGTAGCTGGAAAGCTCCGTGGCGATGTCGTTGAGAAGAAAACCGACCTCCGCCAGCCGCGCGGCGGCGGAACGCAACTCTTCGTCGTGGTCGGCAACATGCTCCAGCGTCCGTTTCGCCGCATCCACCATGGTGGTCGCGTCGCCGGCGTCCCCAAATTCCTCCGCGATCAGCGACTCGTGGGCTGCGGCCGCGGCCAGCCGGAGCTCCTCGACGTTGGCGAGCTTCACGGCCTCGGCCTTGAGCGTCTCGTCTTCGCCCGGCTGGGGATCCACCTCGTCGATTTCCTTGAGGGCAGCATCCAGGGACTCAGCCTCACGAAGACGCTCCCGGGCTTCACTGCGCAGCGTCTCGAGCTCGGTCTGGATGGCCTTCCAGTGGCTGTACAGCTCCTGGTACTCCCCCAGCGTTTTGGCGAGGGGTGCGCCGGCGAACCGGTCCAAGGCGTGGCGTTGCGCGGTGGCGCTCTTGAGCCGGATCTGGTCGGACTGGCCATGGACCACCACCAGGCTCTCGCCCAACTCGGCCAAGACGCCGACAGGTGCGGCACGCCCGCCAACGTAGGCACGGCTGCGCCCATCGGCACCCACGGTACGGGCAAGCAAAAGCTCTGCAACGCCGTCGAACTCTTCGGCCTCGCCGCCGGCCTCTTTGGCGCGCTCCACGGCGCTGTGAGCAGGATCGAGCTTCAAGACTGCCTCGGCAGACGCTGACTTGGCGCCGCTCCGGACGGCACCGGCATCCGAACGGGCGCCCAGGAGGAGTCCGACGGCGGTCACCACCATGGTCTTACCCGCACCGGTTTCGCCGGTGACGACGCTGAGGCCGGGGCCCAACGGCAAGGCAGCGTCGGTGATGACGCCAAGGTCACGGATTCGGAGTTCTTCAAGCATGGTTCACTTCGCATTCGTGGGGTCGGAAGGGTCACCGTCCCTGGGACCTTCAGCATCCCGAGGACTGGGCAACGGAGCCGGTGAAAGGGTCCGGATGACGGGGATGGGGCCGGTGTGGACTTCCCCACTTCGGGGAGCCGGTCCACGCCAGCCATGGATGGGGAGCTCAAACTTGCGGACGAGCCTGGCGGAGAAGGGAGTCTTATGGGTTCGGGCCAGCCGCACCGGAGTGGCAGACCGGGTAACTTCGACACGCGCCCCGGGCGGCAGATCCACCGACCGCCGCCCATCACACCAGAGAACGCCCAGCGCATCCGTCCGGTTCATGATTTCGACGGCAAGCTTGGACCTCGGCGAGACCACCAATGGCTTGGCAAAGAGGGCGTGGGCACTGATCGGAACGATAACCAGTGCTTCAACCTCCGGCCACACCACAGGCCCTCCCGAGGAGAACGCGTAGGCGGTGGACCCCGTGGGGGTGGCCAGGACGACGCCGTCACAGCCGAAGGACGTCAACGGACGCTCATCCACTTCCGTGACCACTTCCAGCATGCGTTCCCGGTTGGCTTTCTCGATGGCGGCTTCATTCAACGCCCACGTGTGCCAGATCTTTTGACCCTTGACCCAGACCTGGACGTCGATGGTCATGCGCTCTTCCACCGTGTACTGGCGGCTGGCGATCCACTCGACGGTCTGTGCCAGATCGGCGCGTTCGCTTTCTGCCAGGAATCCAACGTGCCCCAGGTTGACGCCCAACAAGGGGACATCCACCTCGCGCACGAGTTCCGCGGCCCGGAGGATGGTTCCGTCTCCACCGAGGACCATCACCAGCTCCACGTCCTCCAGGTTGACGTGGTCGTTGAGGATCTCAATGGGAGTATCCAACGCACCGAAGAAACGCTCGATGTCGGCAAGTTCCGACTTTTGCAACACAGGAACCAAACCGGAGGAATGCAATTGCGTACAGGCATCCCACGCTGCGCGGAGCGATTCCTCCCGCCCAGTGTGGGCAAGGACAAGTACACGCCTGCTCATCGGGTTCTGCTTTCTAGTGGTTTGGCCAGAGTTTCTTGATCAACGCAGCAACGTCCTCGTCCCGCTCTTCGATCTTAGGCAACACCGAGGACATCCTGCGCTTCATCCACAGGAAGTATTCAACATTTCCGTCCTGGCCCGGCAACGGGCTGGCTGCGAGGTCCACCAGATCAAGCCCGGCGTCCACCGCAGCCCGGGCAACCTGGGCGACAGCCCGGCGTCGTTCATGATCTGAGGTGACCACACCGGTGCGGCTCAGCCGTTCCTTGCCCACTTCGAACTGAGGCTTGACCATCAGGACCAGGTCCCCGCCCGGTTCTGTACAGTCAGCGAGCGGCCCGAGCACAAGGGTCAAGGAAATAAAGGACAGATCCGCCACCGTCAGGGTTGCCTGGCCGCCGATCTGCTCCGGAGCCATGTACCTGACGTTCAAGCCCTCATGGACGTCCACCCTGGGGTCCTCCCGGAGGTGCGGCACCAATTGGCCGTGCCCGACATCCACGGCCACCACCTGTGCCGCCCCCTGCCGCAGCAGAACGTCGGTAAAGCCACCTGTGGAGGCACCGGCGTCGAGACACCGCTTTCCGGCAACCACGACGGCGGGAAACGCCTCCAGCGCGCCGGCCAGCTTATGCCCGGCGCGGCTCACGTAGATATCTTCAAGATGCGCCTCGACCGTCAGATCCGTAGTCGAGTCCACTTGGTGCGCCGCTTTTGCCATGACCGTCCCGGCAGAGCTTACTTTGCCATCGCTGATGAGTTTTGCGGCATGGGTGCGGGACCTCGCCAGCCCACGGGTGACCAGTTCCTGATCGAGTCGTGCCATACGCTAGCTGTCGCCTTCCGGGCGGGGGATGCTTTTAGGGCCTGCAGGCAGCCCGGGTTCGGCATCCAGTGCCTCAAGCAAGGAGTCGTGCAGTGCAGCGTACAGATCGCCATGGTCTGCCACGGGAGTCGACGGCACCTCGTCCAGGACGCCCAGGGCCCCGTCCACCAGCGGGTCGCCGGTGGGAGTGGGGGCGTCGGGCCACTGGACCTCCGGGCGTGCAGATTCAGGACTTTCAGGCACGTGGCCCTCTGGGCCATCGTGGGCTGGCGCCGGAAAGTTGTTGGGCTCGGTCATCGCACCAGTCTAGTGAGTTCGCCATTCCAGCTGCGGCGCCTGCGCCACGGCCGTCGTGGGCAATTCCGCCCACCAGGCAGCGCAAGCGGCGCGCCACGCATCGAGGTCGCCCTCGTCGCCCGTGACTATCACGGTGTTGTCTTTCGCAACGGCCGAAGCCGCGCCGCAACGGAACGTCCCGCCGTCGTTCACGACATCCGGGTACGGGGCGTAAAGGCCCGCCAAATCAGCCAACAGGTAGGTGGGACGTTCGTCGGTCCGCGCTGCGAGGATGGTGCGGGTGGTATCAACCCCGGTGAGGACGGCCGCCGTCGCATATCCTGCACGATTGCCGCCCAGGATGTCCGTATCCAAGCGGTCACCCACTACCAGCGGGCGATCCGCCTGAAGCCGCTTTGCGGCTGCGTGGAAGAGCGGCGCCTCGGGCTTCCCAGCCACCAAGGGGGTCTTACCCGTGGCGGCTGCTACTGCAGCCACCAGCGTTCCATTCCCCGGTGCCATCCCACGGGCTTGCGGGATGGACATGTCCGTGTTCGTGGCAAACCACATGGCTCCTCCGGCCACCACGTACGATGCCTCCGCGAGGTCCTTCCAGCCAATCTCAGGGTTGAATCCCTGGACAACGGCAACAGGCGACTCAGCAGCACTGTGCACGGGCGTGAGACCCACCAACTCAATCTCATGGGCCAAAGCCGCGCTGCCGGTAATGAGGACATGCGCCCCCGCAGGCAGCATGGAAGCCAGGAGCTCCCCTGCTGCCTGGGAGGAACTGACCACTTGATGATCCTCTGCCGGCGCGCCCAGCTCACGCAGGTGCGCCGCGACCTGGGCCGGTGTCCGGGAAGCGTTGTTCGTCACGTAACCCAGGCCAACGCCCACGGTCTCCAGACGTCGCAAAGACTCCACGGCCCCCGGGATGGCATGCGGTCCTGCATAGACCACCCCGTCCAGGTCAGAAAGGACGGCATCAAAGGATGAGATCAGTGAATCAGCCATGCTGGGAGTCGGTACCCTCGTTCTCGGTGTCGGCTTCCTCAAAGTGTGTTTCTTCGTCTGCGTCTGTTTCTTCCGCTGACCCTGTTTCTTCCTCTGCAGCGTCTTCGGCCGAGTCAATGTCCGACTCAGCATCATCCGACTCGAAGTAGTCCGATTCCGCGTCATCAAGTTCAACGTCATCGTGCTCTACGTCAGCCGCAGCGGCTTCCGCAATGACCGTTTCCGTCTCAGGCTTGACGACGTCGGCCTCCGGAGCCCGCTTCTCAAAGCGCGGCTTGCGGGCGGCTGCTTCTTCCTGCTCGTCCCAACCAAGATCCAGAATCTCAGGCTCAGCGAAATCTCCGACGCCCAGGGCATTCTCAGCCACCAGGGCCTGGCGCGCCCACTTGTCCGCTTCCTCCGTGCGCCCCACGGCGGTGAGAGCCTCGGCGTAAGCCCGGAAGAGACGCGGGCTGTAAGAGAACGCCCGGTTCATGTCCAGCTGTGGGATCTCCAGTTCGGTAACGGCAGCATCGAACTGCTTCAGATCTGCACGGGCACCCGAAGCCACCATGGCAAGCTCTACCTTGCCCGGAGCATCAAGGTCCTGGGCTTCAGGGGAACGGACCATGTCCAAGGCACGATCCGGACGTCCGAGGCCACGCTCGCAGTCAGCCATCACAGGCAAGTGCACATTGGAACCGCTGATGCGGCGGTATGTACGGAATTCACGCAGGGCCTCACCGTAGTGGCCCGCGGCGTAGGCGGTAAGGCCCACAGCTTCACGGACAACGGAGAGACGCCCGCCACGGCGGCTTGCGGCCAAGGCATGCTGGAAGGCCAACTCGGGCTCAATGTCGATCAACCGGCCAGCCATGACCAGGTGCTTCGCAACCCAGCCTGCACTCTGCTCCTCGAGGGTCTTGATCTGGTGGCCCGTGGCGCGGTCGAGTTCCTTGCCCGTAACGTCATCGTCAATCTCGGGAGAACGTTCGCGATCAGGACGGTTGGCGCTGCGGATGTCCTTGGCGTTGGGAACGCGGGCCGGACGATCTTCCCAGGAATTGCCACGGTCATTACGGTCGCGGTCACCACCGAAGGAGCGGCGCTCACCATCACGGGCAGGACGATCATTGCGGTCACCAAACGGCTTACGGTCGCCGCGGTCATTGTTGAAGGGGCGACGCTCATCGCTGTCACGACGCGGGCCATCGAAATTGCGCGGGCCACGCTCAGGACGATCGCCGAACGGCCTGCGGTCGCCGCGGTCGTTGTTGAACGGACGACGCTCACCATCACGGGCCGGACGATCGCCGAACGGCTTACGGTCGCCGCGGTCGTTATTGAAGGGGCGACGCTCACCATCACGGGCCGGACGATCGCCGAACGGCTTACGGTCGCCGCGGTCGTTGTTGAAGGGGCGACGCTCATCGCTGTCACGACGCGGGCCATCGAAGTTCCGCGGGCCACGCTCAGGACGGTCGCCGAGCGGCTTGCGGTCGCCGCGGTCGTTGTTGAACGGGCGACGCTCACCATCACGGGCCGGACGATCATTGCGATCACCAAACGGCCTGCGGTCGCCGCGGTCGTTGTTGAAGGGGCGACGCTCACCATCACGGGCCGGACGATCATTGCGGTCACGGTCTCCACCGAAGGAACGACGCTCACCATCACGAGCAGGACGATCATTGCGGTCACGGTCTCCACCGAAGGAACGACGCTCACCATCACGAGCAGGACGATCGTTGCGGTCACGGTCTCCACCGAAGGAACGACGCTCACCATCACGAGCAGGACGATCGCCGAACGGCTTACGGTCACCGCGGTCGTTGTTGAACGGACGACGCTCACCATCACGGGCCGGACGATCATTACCGTCGCGGTTCTCCCTGGAACGGAACCCCCGGGGATCCCCGCCTGAATTGTTGTTGGGGCGGTACGAACCGCGGTCGTCGCGGTTTCCGCCGAAGTTTCCGCGATTACCGCCGCGATTACCGCCGTTGTGCTCAGCCATGGTGGATTCCTCCTGTTGCGAGCCGACCACTGGCGCGTGCGTAGTCGCTCATAACCCTTATTTCGTTGTCACGCCGCCGACAGCGCTTAGCTACCGACTCGTTTGTCTTATGCAATTCTATTCGACTCGGCCACGGCCACCGAACGCCTTGAGCCGATGAAGGGTCCCTCGTGGCAAGTCTCACAGCTCGGGTGAAGCCCCATATGAACAGGTCCTGGAGCGGATTGTTGTCCGTTATGTGGGCTAGGGCCTTGGCTCGTGGCGATGTCGGTTATGTGGTGACGGCGGTGATGATCGGCGTGGATCCGCAGCGCGGCCTGTGATGCGGCCAACCTGGGGGTGTTTGTGGGTTAAAGGGGAAGAGCCCCGACCGTGTGGTCGGGGCTCTTGCCTAATGTGTGTCCGGCGGTGTCCTACTCTCCCACACCCTCCCGG
>NZ_JBNJRY010000012.1:0-139211 GCF_050435325.1 Paenarthrobacter sp. TE4293 | reverse complement strand
GCCGAGAGACCAGCCAGCGGATCCGCGATGGACACGTTGGTCAGGGTGACGTTGCCCGCGTTCTTCGAGGTGAAGGTGTACGTGATGACGTCACCAACCTTTGAAGGATCCTGGACAGCCGAAGCATCCGCGGACTTCGTGAACTCCATCGCCGGCGCCGGGGTCAACGGAGTGTCCGTGGTTCCCGGAGGAGGCGTCACCGGAGGACCGGTGGGAGGAGTTCCCGTAGTGGTTGCAGCGTTCGCCACGTGACCGGCGTCGATATCCGCCTGAGTGATGGCGTACGTTGCCGTAGCCGTCACCGTTTGGCCCGGCAACAACTCGCCCGGAGTACCCGGCCAGGTGTAGGTCAGCGCCGAGAGACCAGCCAGCGGATCCGCGATGGACACGTTGGTCAGGGTGACGTTGCCCGCGTTCTTCGAGGTGAAGGTGTACGTGATGACGTCACCAACCTTTGAAGGATCCTGGACAGCCGAAGCATCCGCGGACTTCGTGAACTCCATCGCCGGCGCCGGGGTCAACGGAGTGTCCGTGGTTCCCGGAGGAGGCGTCACCGGAGGACCGGTGGGAGGAGTTCCCGTAGTGGTTGCAGCGTTCGCCACGTGACCGGCGTCGATATCCGCCTGAGTGATGGCGTACGTTGCCGTAGCCGTCATCGTTTGGCCCGGCAACAACTCGCCCGGAGTACCCGGCCAGCTGTACGTCAGAGCCGAGAGACCAGCCAGCGGATCGGTGATCGTGACGTTCTTCAGCGTCACGTTACCCGTGTTCTTCGCGGAGAAGGCATACGTGATGACGTCGCCAACCTTGGAAGGATCCTGGATTGCGGAGTCATCCGCAGACTTGCTGAACTCCATCGCCGGCTTCGGGGTCAACGGCGTGTCCGTCGTTCCCGGAGGAGGCGTCACCGGAGGACCGGTGGGAGGAGTACCAGTAGTAGTCGCAGCATTGGCGACGTGACCGGCGTCGATATCAGCCTGGGTAATCGCATACGTTGCCGTAGCGGTCACCGTCTGCCCCGGCAGCAACTCGCCCGGAGTACCCGGCCAGACGTACTCGAGGGCGGACAAACCGGCCAGCGGGTCCGAGATGGACACGTTGGTGAGGTTGACGTTGCCGGTGTTCTTCGCTGTGAACGTGTAGGTGATCTCGTCACCTGCAACGGACGGGTCCTGGACAGCGGAGGCGTCAGCCGTCTTGGTGAACTGCATCGCCGGAGCCGGGGTCAACGGAGTATCCGTCGTTCCCGGAGGAGGCGTGACCGGCGGACCAACAGGCGGAGTGCCCGAGGTGGTTGCCGCGTTCACCACGTGGCCTGCATTGATGTCAGCCTGGGTGATGGCGTACGTTGCCGTAGCGGTCACCGTCTGACCCGGCTGCAACTCGCCCGGGGTACCCGGCCAGGTGTAGGCCAGTGCCGACAGACCAGCCAAAGGATCGTCAATGGTGACGTTCTTCAGCGTGACATTGCCGGAGTTCTTCGCCGTGAAGCTGTAGGTGATCAAGTCACCAACAACGGCAGGTTTCTGAATGGCAGAGGCATCCGAGCTCTTGGTGAACTCCATGGCCGGAGCCGGGGTCAACGGGGTGTCCGTGGTTCCCGGAGGAGGCGTCACCGGAGGACCGGTGGGAGGAGTTCCCGTAGTGGTTGCAGCGTTCGCCACGTGACCGGCGTCGATATCCGCCTGGGTGATGGCGTACGTTGCCGTAGCCGTCACCGTTTGGCCCGGCAACAACTCGCCGGGGGTTCCCGGCCAGCTGTATTCCAGTGCCGAGAGGCCCGGCAGGGGGTCGTTGATGACCACACCGGTGAGCTTCACGTTGCCCGTGTTCTTGGAGGTGAACGTGTAGGTGATCTCGTCACCCACAACAGACGGGTCCTGGATTGCCGAAGCATCCGCCGACTTGGTGAACTCCATGGCCGGAGCCGGAGTCAGCGGGGTATCAGTACCAGCCGGGGGCGGCGTCACCGGAGGACCAACCGGCGGGGTGCCGGTAGTGGTTGCCGTGTTCGCGACGTGGCCCGCATTGATGTCAGCTTGGGTAATCGCGTACGTTGCCGTAGCCGTCACCGTCTGGCCGGGCAGGAGGGTTCCTGCCGCGTCCGGCCATGTGTACGTCAGAGCCGAGAGACCAGCCAGCGGATCCGTAATGGACACGTTGGTCAACGGGACGTTGCCCGCGTTCTTCGCCGTGAAGCTGTAGACGATCCGATCGCCCACTACTGAAGGGTCCTGAACACCGGAGGCATCAGCCGATTTGCTGAATTCCATGGCCGGAGCCGGAGTCAGCGGGGTATCAGTACCAGCCGGGGGCGGCGTCACCGGAGGACCAACCGGCGGGGTGCCGGTAGTGGTTGCCGTGTTCGCGACGTGGCCCGCATTGATGTCAGCTTGGGTAATCGCGTACGTTGCCGTAGCGGTCACCGTCTGACCCGGCAGCAACTCTCCCGGAGTACCCGGCCAGGTGTATTCCAGTGCCGAGAGGCCCGGCAGGGGGTCGTTGATGACCACACCGGTGAGCTTCACGTTGCCCGTGTTCTTGGAGGTGAACGTGTAGGTGATCTCGTCACCCACAACAGACGGGTCCTGGATTGCCGAAGCATCCGCCGACTTGGTGAACTCCATGGCCGGAGCCGGGGTCAACGGCGTATCCGTCGTTCCCGGAGGAGGCGTCACCGGAGGGCCGGTGGGAGGAGTTCCCGTAGTGGTTGCAGCGTTCGCCACGTGACCGGCGTCGATATCAGCCTGCGTGATGGCATACGTTGCCGTAGCCGTCACCGACTGGCCCGGAAGCAACTCGCCCGGAGTACCCGGCCAGCTGTAGGTCAGAGCCGAGAGACCAGCCAGCGGGTCATTGATGACCACACCAGTGAGCTTCACGTTGCCGGTGTTCTTCGAGGTGAACGTGTAGGTGATCTGGTCGCCCACAAGAGACGGATCCTGAATGTCGGACGCGTCTGCCGACTTGGTGAACTCCAAGGCGGGGCCAGGAGTCAGTGGGGTGTCTGTACCAGCCGGAGGAGGCGTGACCGCGGGACCGATGGGCGGAGTACCCGTAGTGGTCGCAACGTTCGCAACATGCCCGGCGTCGATATCAGCCTGCGTGATGGCGTACGTCGCCGTAGCCGTCACCGACTGGCCCGGAAGCAGTTCACCTGCAGTGCCGGGCCATGTGTAAACCAACGGCGAAAGACCGGCCAGCGGGTCATCAATGACCACACCAGTGAGCTTCACGTTGCCCGTGTTCTTGGACGTGAACGTGTAGGTGATCTTGTCACCCACAACAGACGGGTTCTGGATGTCCGAAGCATCAGCTGACTTGCTGAACTCCATGGCCGGGGCCGTCGTCAGCGGAGTATCGGTGGTTCCCGGAGGAGGCGTCACCGCGGGACCGATGGGCGGAGTACCCGTAGTGGTCGCAACGTTCGCAACATGCCCGGCGTCGATATCAGCCTGCGTGATGGCGTACGTCGCCGTAGCCGTCACCGACTGGCCCGGAAGCAGTTCACCTGCAGTGCCGGGCCATGTGTAAACCAACGGCGAAAGACCGGCCAGCGGGTCATCAATGACCACACCGGTGAGCTTCACGTTGCCCGTGTTCTTGGACGTGAACGTGTAGGTGATCTTGTCACCCACAACAGACGGGTTCTGGATGTCCGAAGCATCAGCTGACTTGCTGAACTCCATGGCCGGGGCCGTCGTCAGCGGAGTATCGGTGGTTCCCGGAGGAGGCGTCACCGGCGGACCAACAGGCGGAGTGCCCGTAGTGGTCGCTGCATTGGCGACATGACCGGCGTCGATATCAGCCTGGGTGATGGTGTACGTTGCCGTAGCCGTCACGGTCTGGCCCGGAAGCAGTTCACCAGGAGTTCCCGGCCAGGTGTAAACCAGAGCTGAGAGGCCAACCAGGGGATCGTTGATGGACACGTTGGTCAGCGGAACGTTGCCGGTGTTCTTGGAGGTGAACGTGTAGGCGATCAGGTCACCCACAACCGACGGATCCTGAATGCCCGAAGCGTCCGCGGACTTGCTGAACTCCATGGCCGGAGCTGAGGTCAGCGGAGTATCCGTGGTTCCCGGAGGAGGCGTCACCGGAGGACCAACAGGCGGGGTGCCCGTAGTGGTTGCCGAGTTCGCCACATGACCGGCCGTGATATCAGCCTGCGTGATGGCGTACGTTGCCGTAGCCGTCACGGTCTGTCCCGGAAGCAACTCGCCCGGAGTACCCGGCCAGCTGTAGGTCAGAGCCGAGAGACCAGCCAAAGGATCGCTGATGGACACGTTGGTCAACGGGACGTTACCGGTGTTCTTCGAGGTGAACGTGTAGGCGATCAGGTCACCCACAACCGACGGATCCTGAATGCCCGAAGCGTCCGCGGACTTGCTGAACTCCATGGCCGGAGCCGTAGTCAGCGGGGTATCAGTACCAGCCGGAGGCGGCGTGACCGCGGGACCGATGGGCGGAGTACCAGTGGTGGTCGCCGTGTTGGCGACGTGACCGGCGTTGATGTCAGCCTGCGTGATGGCGTACGTTGCCGTAGCCGTCACCGTCTGGCCGGGCAGGAGCGTTCCTGCAACACCGGGCCAGTTGTAAGTCAGAGCAGACAGGCCAGCCAACGGATCGTTGATGGACACGTTGGTCAGGGATACATTGCCCGTGTTCGTGGAAGTGAACGTGTAGGTGATCTGGTCACCCACGACGGACGGGTCTTGGATATCCGAGGCATCGGCAGACTTGCTGAACTCCATGGCCGGAGCCGGGGTCAGCGGGGTATCAGTACCTGCAGGCGGCGGGGTGACAGGAGGACCTGTCGGAGGATTACCTGTGGTGGTGGCAAGGTTGGCCACGTGTCCTGCATCGATGTCCGCCTGGGTGATGGCGTAGGTGGCCATGGCCGTCACGGTTTCACCAGGCAGCAAAGTGCCCGGAGTTCCCGGCCAGCTGTAAATCAGTGCAGACAAGCCTGCCAGGGGGTCATTGATGGTGACACCGGTCAGCGGCACGTTGCCCGTGTTGGTGGACGTGAACGTGTAGGTGATCTGGTCACCCACAACAGACGGATCCTGGATGTCTGAAGAGTCAGCGGACTTGGTGAATTCCAATTCGGGTGCCGGAACGGCCGTGTTGGTGAGAACACAGCTGATATCGGCGCCAGCAACAGGCGCCAAGGAGTAAGCAGCATCTACGACCGCTCCGTTGGGCAGGTCAGGCTGCAGACCGTTGGCGTCAACACAGGTGATCACCTTGCTGTAACCGGAGAGGTTGGTACCCGACTCCGTCAGGTAATAGGTTGCACCCGCGTTGGCGACGTATTCGCCGGTGGTACCCGTGCCCGCAGTAACAGTCGAACCCGTACCGGTTGTGGTGGCGTTGGCACTGTTGCTGACAACATGTCCCGTAGCCGAGCCGGTGCGGATCTGGGTGGTGAACTGATCCGAATCCATCAGGCGGGACGCATCCAGAGCCTTGGTCAGTTCGAGGCGCGGAGCCTTGACGATCAGAGTGGCGTTGGCCGGCGGGTTCAGGTTGGTGACGATGTTGGCGGGTCCGTTGATGTATGTCCCCTCAGCCGCGGCAGTAACATCCACGGTGATGGTGCAGGACGTCATGCCCAGAGCCATGTCCCCACCGGTGACGGAGATGGTGTTACCGCCGGCTACCGCCGTACGCACCAACGGGTTGGTTCCCGCGGCCTGCACACAGGTACCGCCAATGTTTGGCGTCCCTGCGACAACGACTCCAGCCGGGAGGGTGTCCGTAATGAACCAGTCGTTCTTCGCCTTGAGATCATCGGTGTTCGTGACGGTCAGGGTAACCGTGGAGGTTCCGCCTGGTCCGATCAGCGAAGGTGTGAAGGACTTGTCCACTTGGGGAGTAACGTCAACAATCTGCGGCATATCAAAGGCAACGTCGTTGCCCGCTCCGCTGGTTGCTTCGTTCCTCAGCTCCAGGCCGAGGGAAGGCGTGGTCCCCGCCGGAATCTGGTAGGCAGCGGACTGGAGCTTGGTGACCTGGACCTTTGCTAGGTTGCTGCCGCCACAGGGATCGAGTCCGGTGCTGAGAACCTGGCGTGTCCCGTTGATGAGGAGGCTGAAGGTCTCGCTTGCGTGCGTGGCCTGGCAGTTCACCTGGGCAAAGTAGCCGGACACAGCGTAGTAGTGCCCCGCGATCGCGGGAATGGTGTTGGCCTGGGTGCGGAACTGGACACCGGGGGTGATGGTTCCGGTGGGCTTGTTGGTGTATTCCGACAAGGACTGGTTATTGGCGGCCTGCGCGGCCGTCTGCCCCTGCGCCAGGCCCAACGCGATGGACATCTGCTGGATCTGGCCCCAGCCGGCGGGCTGGTTGTTGGTACAGCCTGCGTCGGACGTGGGAAGCGGCGTGACCGAGTTTAGTATCCAGCCATTGCACTGTCCTCCCGCCGGCGTGTAGGGCGTGTCCGCCGTATAGGTTTCGTTGGCGGCGGCAGGGCCACCGGTGTAGTTCAGGATGCTGATGGCACCGGCAGTAGCATTCTGGTTGGAGAAGTCTTCTGCGTAAACGGGTGTTCCTGGTTGGGCTACCCCAGGCGAACCTGGTGTAGTAGCGAGGGAAGGTGGTGCCAGCGCACCGCCCACCCCCAGCGACATAATCGCTGTGGCGACAACAGCCGCCAACAGCTTTTGTGGACGTGTATGTTTCATGGACTCGCTTTTCTTGGTCACGCAAGAGACCGGCTCACAGAAGCGAACCGGCGTCGAGCTAGGCTACTCGCCAGTACTCCAGTGGGTGGGGCCGGCTTTTCGTGACGCGAAAACCCCCAAGAATTTGAAAATGTTTAGAAGGGTCCGCGAAGGACACCGCGCAGTTGTTTGACGTCAGTGAAATTTACGGCTCGCGAGGCACCACTATGCGGGCGCACTAAAGAGGGCAGGCGCAACTGGTCGTGTCAGTGCGTTGAGGTCTACGGGCGTCTGGGGTCCTAGTTGAAGGTGTTGGTGAAGTTCTTGGTAATGACGCCCTGCCCCGAGAACCGATAGTTCAACGTTCCACTCACGGCGGAAGCAGGCATGACAATTTCCAGAGTGAACGCGAGGTCGTCGCTGGTCAACGAGGCCGTGGTGCATCGGATCTGACGGTCGCCTGCGGAGACGCCGGTGCAGGTCCACCCCGCGGGAGCAAGAGTCCTTCCCGACTGGAAGGTTGCTTGGTCCGGAAGAATGAAATCCACTTGGCCTGTTATGGGAGTGCCCTGCCCTTGAAGCGAGAACTGCACCTGCAGCTTCCGTTCGGTGGGGTTGGCTCCTTGAGCGGCCGAGAACGTCGCGTCAACCGTTTGGGTCGCGGGTCCAGCGGGTGGCGCAGCTGCCGACGACGGCGCGAGGGTCACCGTGCCGGAGTCCACCACGACAGGGTTCCGCGGCGGCACCGCCACTGGCGGAATCACGACGGCGGGACGCTCCGGCGCTGCTTCCACCGGCGCGACGGCCGGTGGAGCCGCGGACGGACTCACGTCGGCAGGAAGCTCCAGTGTTGTTGGGGACGCGATGGGACTTGACGGCGCAGGTGCCCCCGGCGTTTCCTGAGCCGGCGGGAGATCGGACACGGCCTCGGACGTGACAGCAGACTGCGAAGCCTGCCCCGGCTGAAGGAACCACGCGAGGGTACCGGCCAATGCCCCGGAGACCACCACGATGGCAGCCGTCAGCTTCCACCCATTGCTGACGCCACGGATCCCGTGGCCAGCCATGGTGCCCGTCACGGCGGTGCTTCCCGAGCCCGTGGCCGCGCCTGTTGCCGGGCCACCGAACCCGAGTGCCGCCGCGGCAGCCGGGGTAAAAGTGATTCCGGTGAGCAGAGGGAACAGGATGGACCGCATGCCACCTTGGATGTCATTGAGTTCAATCAGCAGAGCCGTACACTTGGCGCAGCTTTCCAAGTGGTTGCCAACCTTTTCCTTCGACGTACGCTTCAGGGCTTTGCGTGCGTACTTCCCCAGTTGACTGGCATATTCGTCGCAGGCTTCGTCGACCGTTCTGCTGATGTGCTGTTGCAGGTACGCCTGGCGCAGACCTTCCCTCGCCCTCAGGGCCAACGCCGAAACGCCGTTGGGGGTAAGGCCCACAAAGGGCGCGGCCGCTGCCGGCTTCAGCCCTTCGATATCCAGGTGCCAAAGAACAGCCTGCCAACGCTCGGGCAGCGATTTGAAGGCCTTGGCCATCATGCTCGACTCGAGGTCGCTGAGAAGGTGGTCTTTGTCCACCACAGGTGCGTCGAGGATCGCATCGTCATCGGCGGTGGGCGTGCGTCGGGCTTTGCGGTTCCGATCGTGGGCCGTACGACGCACGATCGTAAGAAGGTAGGACCGGAAGAACTCTTCCGGTCCCTTTCCTTCCCTCAGCAACTGGAAAATGGTGGCGAAAGACTCGGCCACCACATCATCTGCGTCACTGGGATTGTCCGTCTGGGACCGGGCCACGGATTGGGCTACCTTCATGTGCCGCTGATACAGCACATCGAACGCATCAGTGATGCCTTGGCGCACCAAAGAAATGATCTGGGGATCGCTGCCCGCGGCGATCGCCGAAGCTGGCATCGACCCATCGGCCCTCACCGCAAATACTTGATCCATAAACAATAGTGTGACATCACAAGCCGCGTGACTTGAATCGGGCGCCGCGGACCTGTAGAGAACTTTGCTTTTCGCATCACGATTCCGTCCCTGGTCGCACTTCTAAACATGACCCTCCCAAACCCAGGTGCGAATCGAGGAACCATGGACGTCCGCAGCTCCGGCCCCTTCCTGAAAAGGATGCGTGCTGTCCACAAGAATGTAAGCCAGCAACACAGCGCAGTCGTCCGCGGTTTGCCGCCCCTCCGATCGGCCCCGCTGTACCGCAAGAAGAACGCGGGGCGTGTCGTACTCGTCTACGAAGCGGACAGGCCAGTGGCCATTCCGGGCGATACCGTCACCTTTACAGCGTGGATCACCAATGACTCCGCAAGCCATCTGCGGGACGTCACACTGGCTCCCCGCTCGTTCACCAACGAGGGCATGGATTTGCTCAATTACACGTCGGAACCCGAAGAGCGCGACCTCCGGATTCACCGCTTGGCTCCGGGTGAATCCGTGATGCGGAGCTTTTCCTACCTGGTGACAGACGCCGACCATATCCACGGTGGAAGCCTGGTCAGCGCGATGCAGGTCCATGCAACGTGCCGCGGCCGGATTGTCTCCGATGAGAACGATGCAATGGTGTCCCTCAGCGGCGTGCGGAACGACTGGCCTTTTCCGTCGGACAGGCTGGGCCCGTCACGGAGGCGCAGGAAGGATATGGATCAGCAACTGCCCTTGCGGGCCTAGTCGTTGTCCGGGTCGCCCACGGGTTTCTCGGCAGGCCAATCGACGTCCTGCTCATAGCCTTCGTGCTTTTTCAGGTACGCGGCGATGTATGGGCAATGCGGGATGATGCGCTTGCCGGACGCCACGACGTCGTCCAAAGCGAAATGGGCCAGCACTTTGGCGAGTCCTTGGCCGTTGAACTGGGGCTTCGTCTCGGTGTGGATGAAGTCAATGTGACCGGGCCGGTCAAGAAACTGGGAGATCACGGCCAGCTCGCCGTCTACGTGAAGCTCATAGCGGTGGAATTTATCGTTGCGCACCGTAGTGACGCCAGGGCGGAACGACTCTGCCAGTGAATCCGTGTACTCGGTCATGGTTCGAGATTGGCACTAAAACCTGGCTCTGGCAACGTGGGCCCGTGACTGCTGCGCTGCGCCGGGAACTTCACTGCGAACGCTGGCGGCAGCACCGGCGTCGGAACCCGGCCAAGCAAGAGGACGGAGAGGGCGAAGCACGCCGCTCCCCCACCCAGCAAGGCGAGCGTCAAACCGTTGAACGCGGCGTCTGCCACCGGGATCAAAACAACGACGGCGGCCGTCACCACCGCGGTACGCGAGGGACCCCGGGCGTGGCTGGCCGCCGTCGGACGGTTCTCCAGCCGGCCAAAAAGCCAGACCACCGGCACCAGCAAGGCGACCACGGCAAAGAACACGGGGATTCTCGCCCACCACCACTCGGCGGTGCCGGCCAAGGGCTTGGGCACATCGGTGAGCAGCAACAGCCCGGACATGCCCACCAGCAGCGGCAGATGCCAAAGGTAGACCGTCATGGATCTGCGGCCGGCCACGGCAATGATCTTCTGAACCCACCCGACTCCCGCCAGCCATGTGATGCCGCCATGGAGCAACTGAAGTGTTGCGGCCTGCGAGATGCCCAACAGCAGCAAGCACAGATTGGGCGGGTTGATATTCACCACCATGTTTCCCGGGTAGACAGCCACGCCGGTCACCAGCCCCAGCACCAGGTTGCTGGAAACAATGGCCCCCACCAGCCAGGTGCGGCTGCGGCGCTCGAAGAAGCCGTCGGCCATGAAGAAGCCCAACTGCTGGACAGCGCACCATACGAAGATCAGATTGGTAAACGCGAGTACGGGAAGCGCACCCCGAAGTGAGTCGATGGTGATGATCGCTGCCACCAACGCGGCGAAGGTCAGCAACGGTGCATGTTCGTGCAACCGGGCCATCAGCGGGACGCTGAGTTGCGCGGTGAGATAGGCGGCCAAGAACCACAGCGGCATGGCGGCACCGGCGGCCATGAGCTGGATGACTTGCGGGTGGACGCCAAGCAGGAGTGCCAGCCAAAGCCCTCCCCACATGACAGCAAGCAACGCCATTGCCGGGCGGACCAGCCGCAGAAGCCGGAGCTGCGCGAAAGCGAACCCCGTTCCGCCACGGGCTCTTAGTCGTCGCCACGATTCCAGGCCCGTGACACCGCCGAGGACGAAGAACAACGGAACGATCATGAGCCCCCAGGCCACCGGGGTGAACCATCCCTGATCCATGAGCACGTTATCCGTGGTGACCGTCCCGCCTTTGAGCAGGGCCGGGCTGACCATCATGCAATGCGCAGCCACCACAAGGAGCAGGCAGGTGAACCGGACAAGGTCGATCGCCGGATCCCTTCGCACCACCGGCGCCGGGCTGACCACAGGAAACGCGTCCCTCTCCATGGTTCTCCCTACCAGGCACGCACCTGCGTGCTGACTCCATTGTCCGCCCGGTCGGGTGACGGGGCCAGCGGGCAGTTGCGGACAAGGGGATACCTGGGCTAGTCCCCCGCGCTCCGGAACAGCCGTTTTCGCATCTCCGTGTCCGTTACGGCTGCACAGGCCGCCGCTGCCATACCGAACGACCCGTCCAGAATCGCTGCGTCAGCTCCGGCGGACGCACCGAAGGCTGCGAAGTCAGCGGTGTGATGGGCGGCGCCCCGCACGTCGTAACCGACCATTGGATGGATGGCCGGCACCACCTGGGAGACATTGCCCATGTCGGTGGACGCCACAGGATCGGCGTTGAAGGCAACGTCCCTTCCCTTGGCTTGCATCGCTTCCCGGTATGCGTGCGACAGGAACGCATCCTGGCGCAACTCCGCATAGTCGTTGCCCTTCCGGGTCACCTGCAGGATGCAGCCGCTCGCGTGGGCTCCGGCTTCCAAGCAGCGCCGTACTTTGTCCTGGATGATGCGCAGTTGATCAATGCCGGGCGCCCGCATTTCCACACTCGCCCGGGTGCGCTCGGGAATGACGTTGACGGCGCTTCCGCCTTCGGTCACGATCAGCGAAACAATCGAACCCACCGGGAGTTGCTGCCGGGCCAGGGCAATGGCCAGCTGCGCGACAACGAGCGCATCCAACGCATTGACGCCTTCCGAGGGCGCTGCCGCCGCGTGTGCCGGACGGCCTTCGAAGAGTACATCCCACATCGACATCGCCAACGACGAGCCACCCACTACATCGGCTGCGCCGGCGTGGACCATCATGGCCAGTGAGACGTCGTCGAAGAAGCCGGCCTCAATGAGGTCCACTTTGCCTCCGGTGGTCTCTTCGGCCGGCGTCCCCAGGACCTTGACGGTGATGTCCAGCTGCCCGGCCACGGCAGCCAGCGCCAGCGCAGCCCCCACCGCGCTGGCAGCGTTCACGTTATGTCCACAGGCGTGCCCGATCTCCGGCAAAGCATCGTATTCAACGCAAAGTGCCACCACCAATTGGCCCGAGCCGAAGCGCGCACTGAAAGCTGTGGGCTGCTCCGGTTGTTCTTCGTCGAAGGTGAAACCAGCCTTGCGGAGCACCCTACGGACGCGTTTCACAGCACGGAATTCCTGACCGCCAAGCTCCGGATCGGCGTGGATGGCGTGGCTAAGGTCAAGAATGTCCGATTTCCATCGCAGCACTTCGCTGTCCAGCGCGGCGTGGATATCGCCTTGGGAGGGAAGCACGACGCCGGATCCCAGGGTCCCGCTGTTCAGCCCGGCGATCATGCCGTCACCTCCGCGGCAGATCGCTTCGGGTACCGGGCACTGGCCGCAGCAGCGACCAGAGCGGCGACAGCCAAGGCTCCCCAAATGGTCAACAACCCGGTTTCCGTGATGCGTCCGGACTCGACTGACGCTGACGATAACAACTTCACCACGGCCGCTCCCACTGCGATGCCTACGGACAATGCCAGTTCGTTGAGCCCCGCGGCCGTTGAGGTCTCCTCCACGGGGACGCCTTCGACGGACAGCGAGCGGGTGCCTGCCTGGTACATTCCCAAGCTCAGGTTGAACATGGCAAAGCCGAGGCAATATCCGGCAAAGGAGGCATGGGCGAGCATCATGACCAGGAAGCCTGCGGCCAACAAGACGCCGGCAAAGACCAGCGTGGCCCGCTCACCGAACCGTCGCAAAGCCCGCGCTGTCAGCAGCGAGGAAACCAGCGAAAGCACCGATGCCAGGGCAAGGACGACCGCGATCATCAGCGGGCTGAGGGCGAACCCGTAGCCTGTCTTGTCCGGGTTGGAGTGCAGGAAGATGCCGTTGGTGCCGAAGTAGCTGATGGAAGCGAATCCGAAGAAGAACGTTGCCACGGAGATGGCGCGGATCCTCGGAGTGGCCAGCATGCGCAGGTCCATGAACCGCTGCCCGGCGGCACCGCTGTAGTCGCGCTTTGCCCAGAAGGCCAGGAGACCGAGTCCCAGCAGACCGGCTGCGATGGTGCGTGGATCCAGCCAACCCCATTCCGGTGCCATCGAGAGCGCCACAACAAAGCCAATAAGGCCCAGCGAGCATGCCAGCAACGGCGCAAGGGCGATGCCCTCACGAGTCGGGACCCCGGCGTCGGGCAGTAAGAACGAACAGACAGAAGCGATCACTGCGAACGGAACGGCCACCCAGAACCCGAGCGTAGGGTCGGTGACGCCAACAATGCCTGCAAGCAGCCCACCAGCTCCCACCATGATCATGAGCATGCCGATCACGACGCTCACACCTGTGCGGGTATGGGCCGGGCTGGTGACGCGGAGGATCCCCATCATCAGAGGGATAAAGCCCACTACGCAGGTGAGCATGACAACGCCCACCGTCACTGTCCACAGCGATGGCCACAATGCCATCTGCAGCACTCCAACAGTCACCACACCCGTGGACCACCGCAGGACGAGCCGGTAGCCGTAGCTGTCGCCAAGCCGCGAAATGATGGGGGTCAGGACGGCGAAGCTGACGTTGGAGATGAGGAAAATGCCGTTGATGGTGGGATCGTCAATCTCGAAAATCGGTCCCAGCGCGGGCAGGATCGGATTCAGGTACCCCTGCGTTACGCCGCTGAGCGATTCGATGAGTGCCATTGCCAGGATCATGCCTGCGATGGTCCTGCGCGTGATGGCCGGTGTCGCAGGTGGTGCTGTCTTGCTTGCCATGAGCTTCCTTGAGTCCGGGGCGGTTTCGCCGGTAGTGATGCGAGTCACAACGCTAAGGCTTTCGATTACACTGGCCTTCAGATTGTTCGAAACCCACTTGAGGCGGCCAGTATTGATTGAATCAGCCACAATTTCTGAGCTGGACCTTGAAATCGTGAACGCCCTTCAGATCAATCCGCGGGCGGAATGGAGCCGTGTTGCGGATGCTCTTGGCCTGTCCGCTCCCACGGTCGCGCGGCGCTGGAACACCTTGGCCGAACAGGGACTGGCGTGGATCACTCCGTCTCCCGGACAGCGCTACCTCAAGGCGGGGTGGTCAGCGTTCATCCAACTGTCCTCCCTGCCCGGCGAGAGCGAGGCCCTGATCCAGAGGCTGTGCAGGGAGCCAGCCTTCGGCACGGTCTCGATGGTTACCGGCTCACATGACGTCTTCATTGATTGCTTCGCGTCCAGTCACGAAGAACTCATGGACATCGTGACCGGGTCCTTCCCCACGCTGCCCGGCATCACGCACCGGGAGGTCGTCTTCGTGACCAAGCTCTACCGGCAGGCTTCGGAATGGCGCAGCGGAACACTCGAGCCTGCCCGTGCACGCCTCGTATCAACGGAACCCAGGCCCACGCCGGCAGGTTACTCGCCGGATCACCTGGACGCCAAGTTGCTGGAGGAGCTCGCCAATGACGGACGCGCAAGTTGGGCGGAACTGGGTGCCGCCTGCCGCGTTTCACCCCAAACTGCCCGACGCCGGGTGGAACGGTTCTTGGCGTCCGCCTACATCACGTTGAGGTGCGATGCGTCCACTGCCGCGAACCGGGGTCTGCGGGAGGTGACGCTCATGCTCAATGTCCCGGCGCAGTACATTGACGACGTCGGCCTCTATTTCGCCGCGCAAGCGAACTGCCGACTCAGCGCCCAGGTGCTCGGAACGCAAAACCTGGTGGCCACGTTCTGGGTCCGGGACTACTTGGAGGCCCAGGCGTTTGAGCGCGAATTGGCCGAGCGGGCACCCGGCAGCACGGTGATCTCACGGCAAGCGGTAGTCCGGACATATAAACGTCTTGGCCATCTTTTGGATGAGTCCGGACGCAGCCTCAGCGTCGTACCGCTGCCGCTGTGGAGGGAAGGAACTTAGAGCCATCCACATGCGGGAGGCAGGGTCTGGACGAAGCGCTGAAACACCGGCAGGATCAAAGCCATGACTACCTCAATTTTCGTGAACCTGCCCGTCAGCGACCTCGAGGCGTCCAAGGAGTTCTATACGGCCCTTGGCTACTCCATCAATCCGAACTTCACGGATGAAACCGCCGCGTGCGTGGTCGTCAGCGACACCATTTACGCCATGCTCCTCACGCACGACAAGTTCAGCGAGTTCACCAAGCAGCCCATTGCGGACACCAAGAACTCGACGGCGGCAATTGTCGCCATTTCTGCCGACAGCCGCGATGACGTGGACGCCCTGGCCACCAAGGCCCTCGACGCCGGAGGGTCCCAGACGTACGAGCCCATGGACATGGGATTCATGTACAGCCGGGCATTCCGCGATTTGGACGGCCACCACTGGGAAGTGGTCTGGATGGACGAAGCCGCAGCCCAGGACGGTCCGCCGGAGCACTAGCCGGTCCGCCGGAGCACTAGCCGAGGGTCAGCGCCAGGACGCCCAGCACGACGGCGAGCAGCGGCGTAGCACCCTGGAGGGTGGCTGCGCGAAGGTACTTCTTGCCGCTGGCGGCCAGCACGAGAGCTGCCAGAAGCATGGAGCCGCAACTGCTGAAGACCAAGGTCCAGCCAACCTGCGGGGCTCCCATGGCTACTGCGATGATGCCGATCAGCGCGCCGACGGCCAGGAACAGGTTGTAGAAGCCTTGGTTGTAAGCCAAGGGTTTGGTGGTTTCAGCATCGGCTTGGGAGGTGAGGCTGAAACGCTTCCACGTGGCCGGTTTGGTCCAGGTAATGGACTCCATGGTGAAAATGTAAACGTGGAGCAGGGCAGCTATCGACGCAAAAATCAGGGAGGCCAGGATCATGGTTTGATCCTAGCCTCCCCGACGAGAACGGCCTGCGCTGTGCGGCCTGGGGTCAGGCGTGGAGCAGTTCCAGCGTGGCGCCAGCAAAGGTTGCCGCGGAGCCATTCCACCGCACCAGCAGGCCCTGGAGATTTTCTCCATCAGCCCGGTGTGCCGCAGTTTCCGCCTCAAGCATCGACAGGATTCCAGTGCGCAGTTCGGTATTGAAGTTCACTTTGCCCACCTGACGGGAGGGAGCTTTCGCCAGCTCGTCGGCAGGAATGCCGGAAGCACCGTGGAGCACCAACGGGACATCGGTGCGCGCCGCGACCTCCTGCAGCACGTCCCATCGGATGCTGGGCTCGCCCTCGTACTTGCCATGCACGTTCCCCACAGCAACGGCGAGGAGCTGCGCCCCGGTCCGTTCAACAAAGTCAGCCACCTGCGCCGGGTCGGTGAGTCCGGCGACGGAAGCACCGGCGTCGTGCGCTGAATCTTCGGTACCGAATGCCTTGTCCTCGTCGCCCGCAAGGCCGCCGAGCTCCGCCTCGATCACGACGTCGGTGGCGCCCTGCGCGTTCAGCGCGGCACGGACGTCGCGGACCAGGGCGATGTTGTCCTCGTAAGTCAAGGACGACCCATCGGCCAGGACCGCATCCGCGCCGGCAGCCACGGACTCACGGATGACTTTCAGGTCCGAGGCGTGGTCCAGTTGGACGGAGACGGGGACACTGGCCGAGTCAGCCAAGCCGCGGAGCGCCGCGATGAGGCGAAGGCCGTTCATTGAGGAGGCAGTCTTCGGAGCCACCAGCAGGATGACACCGAGCCGGGCTTCCTCCGCCGCGCTGACAACGGCGAGCGCGGTAGTGAAGTCGTAGCAGGTGAAGGCGGGAACCGCGGAGCCGGAGGCCAGGGCAGAGTTGACCAGGTGGTCGAGTTTGGTGCGCATTAGTGGCCCAGGCCTCCCACCAGGATCCACGCCACGTAGCTCAGCGCGAAGCCGGCCAAGCCCAGAATGGTGGTCAGGACGGTCCAGGTCTTGAGGCCGTCGGACACGGTGAGGCCGTAGTAGCGGATCACGGTCCAGAATCCCGCGTCAGTCACGTGCGACAGGCCCAGGGCACCGAAGCCGATGGCGATC
This sequence comes from Paenarthrobacter sp. TE4293, assembly GCF_050435325.1. Taxonomy (NCBI): domain Bacteria; kingdom Bacillati; phylum Actinomycetota; class Actinomycetes; order Micrococcales; family Micrococcaceae; genus Paenarthrobacter; species Paenarthrobacter sp. TE4293. The sequence goes on along the minus strand of NZ_JBNJRY010000012.1, from coordinate 122,291 downwards.
ACGATGACGGCGATCTGGGCCGGTGAGTAGCCGCCTTCCATGACAGCGGAGGTGAGCAGGCCCGTCGTCGTGACGATGGCGACGGTGGCGGAACCCTGCGCGGCGCGCAGTGCCAGGGAGATGATGAAGCCGAGGACGATGACCGGCAGGCCGAGGCTGTCCAGCGTGTGGGACAGGGCCGCACCGATGCCCGACGTACGGAGGACTTCGCCGAAGACGCCGCCGGCAGCAACCACCATGAGGATGGACGCGATAGGAGGCAGTGCGCCTTCGAAGATTTCGCCGGTTTCCTTGAGGGACCAGTTGCGGCGTACAGCCAGCAGGAAGAAGGAGAGGGCCACAGCGACCAGGAGTGCGAAAAACGGGTTGCCGATGAACGCGGCCACGCCGTACCAGTAGCTGTCCTTGGTAATGGTCAGCGTGCCGACTGTGCCGAGGAGGATCTGGGCGATCGGGGCGGCGATCAGGAACATGATCAGGCCGGGACGCGGCGGAGCAATGGCGCGGGCTCCGGGGCCGTCGTGGCCCACGTGGACCAGGGAGTCGGAACCAAATTCGTCGACCTGCTGCTTTACGCCGGGAAGCAGTTCGTAGTCTTTGCGGTTCATGATGCTGGCGACCCAGTAGGACAGGAAGCCCAGCGGAATGCAGATGATGAGCGAAATCATCGTGATGAGTCCAATGTCGGCGCCGAAGACGCCGGCGCCGGCCACAATTCCCGGGTGCGGCGGGACGGCCACGTGGATGGACAGCATGATGCCGGCCATGGGCAGCCCGAACTTGATCGGGTGGACGTTGGCGATCTTGGCGAAGGCGTAGACGATCGGTACGAGGACGATCACGCCGACCTCGAAGAAGACAGGAATCGCAACGAGGAAGCCGACGGCGGTCAGTGCGACCGCGACGCGCTTGGCTCCGAGCTTCTCCGTGAAGTGGGTGGCCAGCGACTGCACGCCACCGGAAACCTCGATCATGCGGCCGAGGATGGCGCCGAGGGCAATCAACAAGGCAACCTTGCCCATGGTGCTGCCGACGCCGTTGGTGACCACCGTGAAGATGTCCTTCAGCGGAATCTGCGCGGCAACGCCCACCAGGATGCTGACAGCCAGCAACGCAACGAAAGCCTGGATCTTGAAGCGGATGATCAGCACCAGCAGCAGGGCGATACCGGCGGCGGCAATGGTCAGCAGAAGCGGCGTTCCCAGCTCCACTGCGGGCTTGATGGCGGGGGCGTCGGCCGCCCGAACCATCAACGAATTGACGAGGGGATTCATTGGGGGGTGTCTCCTTTGACAAACCAGTCTAGAGAGAAGACCGGCGGGAGGTGGCGACGACGGCGAAGGGGGGACCGCCGTCGTCGCGGGTTTTTAGAGGGGTGCTTAGGCGGTGCGCTTGGTAGGCGCGACGACCTTGATGACGGCGGAGTCGTCGGCAGCGGCGAGGCCCTGGGCCTGGCCGAGAAGGTAGAGCTGTTCGGCAGCGGCGGCAACGGGTGCGGCGAGGCCGGCGGCCCGGGTTGCCTTCCCCACGATGCCCATGTCCTTGACGAAAATATCCAGGCGGCTCAGGACCTCGGCTCCATCTTCGGAATAGGCCTCAAGGATGCGCGGGCCGCGGTTGGAGAGCATGAAGGAACCGGCGGCGCCGGCTTCGAGGGCGGCCAGGGTCTTGGCCTGGTCCAGTCCGAGGGCATCGGCGAGTGCCATGGCCTCGGCAGCGGCGGCGATGTGCACGCCGCACAGGAGCTGGTTGACGGTCTTGAGCGCCTGGCCGTCGCCGGGCTTGTCGCCCACGATGCTCAGGGTGGAAGCCAACAGTTCAAGGGCAGGCCGGGCCTTCTCAAGCGCTTCCGGCTCTGCGCCGACGACGATCAGGAGGTCACCTTCGCCGGCACGCTTGGGGCCGCCGGACAGCGGAGCGTCCACGAGTGCCACGCCGTACCCGGCCAGCTTGGCGACCGTAGCCGGGATGGCTTCAGTGCCGACGGTGCTGCCGAGGATCACGACGGCGCCCGGCTTCAGGACCGGGGCCACGCCGTTCTCGCCGAAGAGGACATCGTTGAGCTGCTCGCCGTTGCGGACGGCGAGCAGCAGCGCGTCGGCGTCCTGGGAGGCTTCGCGGGCTGAGGCAAAAGTCTTGATGCCGGCTGCGGCGGCGAGCTCCAGGCGGGGCTCGGCGATGTCGAAGCCGTGGACGGTCAGCTCGGACGCGAGGCGGGTTGCCATGGGCAGGCCCATGGCGCCGAGGCCCAGGACGGTGATGGTGTAGTTGCTGCTGGTCATGGTGTTCTCCATTAAATTTTTCGCTGTTGGAAAGTGGCGCTGAGCTTGCGGGTGACGTGGGTCAGGGACTGGTCGTCGCCCACGTTCCCGGCGAAGACGATGTACGGAATGCCCTTCGCGGGACCGTCCACCGGTTCCCAGAGCGAGACGATGCCCGGCAGCATGGGTCCCCGGACAATCGCGTGGCGGATCTCCAGGCCGTGCGCCGCCACGTCCGAGGACGTGATGCCGCCCTTGGCGATGACGAACCGCGGCGGGAAGGTCTTCAGGGTGCGGTTCACCACGGCGACGACGGCGGCCGAGACCGTGCGGGCGATCTTCAGGCTCGCTGCGGCGTCGTCGGTCTTGATGAGCAGGCGGCTGGTGTGGACGATGACGTCACCGGCGTGGAGAGCGTCCACGACGTCGGACACCACGGTTCCGATGTAGGCGTCGGCTTCCGCTTCGCCCGCAGTCTTGGTTCCGGCAATGAGCTTCTGGACGTCGATCTCGATGATCCGGGCCGAGCTGTGAGCGGCCGTGAGGTCGTTGAGCTGGCGGGTGGTGACACCAACGTGGGAGCCGACCACGATCAGGCCGCCGGCTTCGGAGGGGGTGTTGCCCGCGTAGGCCTCTTCGGAGGTCAGCGCGGTGCGGATTTCCTGGCCAATGCGGCCGCGAACGAACGGCGGACCGACACGGTAGAGGAGCTTCTTGCCGCGGCGCTCGGCTTCCTCCAGGCCCAGGGCCAGGGCACGGAAGTCGTTCTCGGTGACGATGTCAGCCACGATCGGGGTGGAATTCGTGGCGGATTCCAAGGCGTCGGCAATGGCCTTGGCGGAGATGGTGGGGTCCTGCGCGGAGGCGCCGGCGCGGATGATGTTCAGGTCCAGGACGATCACGTCGCTGGCCGGGAACCTGCCCTGCGACTTCTCCTCCACATACTTGGCCATCTCGGAGTTGGCGAAACCGAAGCTGGCGTCCTTGGCGAATTCGGTCTCGGCTACAGGAGTGAGCTTTCCCGCGTCTTCTCCGGTGCCACGCATATAGTGCACGCCGCCGATGGTGACTCGGCCGGCGTCGGGGAAGGCCGGGACGATGACTACTCCGTCGGTGGCTTCGCCGGTTTCGGCGGCGACAGTGGCGGCGATGACGTCGGGTTCCAGCGGGTAGTGGCCACGGAGAGTGGAGTCGCTGCGGCTGACGAAGCCCAGGCTGACCGCGCCTGCAGCTGCTGCAAGGGCGTTGCGGACGATTTCCTCGTTGCGGGCCGCGGCTTCGGCCGGGTCCAGGCTGCGCGTGTTGGTCAGGACGTAGACGGCAGGCTTGGTCTGGTTTTCGCGGATGTGGGTGAAGGCCCAGGTGAAATCCTCCACTTCCCAGTGAGTGAGCACCGCGAGGTCCGCCACGGACTGGGTGCCCGTGGGGTCGTCATCGAGGACAACCAGCACTCGCGGGGTGCTGGCTGCTAAGGCGGCAACGGCATCGGCTACCAGCTGGGCGGGAATCCTGACTTCCGCCGGGAAAGCGGCCAGAACGTCTGCTTCAAGGGTCACTGTGCACTCCATTGTGGAAAATCTGTGTAGCGGTTGAAGGAATGTCAGATGTCAGACATCTAACATTTGAATGTTAGTGTGACACACGGCTCTTCGCCGCGCAAGGCGCCGGCGATCACTAGGCTTGGTCCATGGCTGACAGCGCGGTTCCGCTCCCTTTCGTGGACGTGAGGGACCCCAACGTTTCCGCAGGTGACCAGCTTCCAGTGGTGCTCATCCACGGCTGGGCGTCCGCTTCGGCGTACTGGGAACCCCTGGCCGGGAAACTGCTCGACGCCGGTCGGCCGGTATGGATCCTGGACCTTCCGGGCTACCACCCCGGAGAGGTACTGCCGCCGGACTTCGACTGGACACTGGACTCGGCAGCAGCCTCGGCAGCGGCCGTCCTCAACGAGCTGGGCGGAACCCGGGTGCATCTGGTGGGTCATTCCCTGGGTGGCAGCGTCGCCTTGACCTTGGCGGCGGAGTTCCCGCACCTGGTGGCGACGGTGACTCTGGTGGGCATGGTGCCGGCACCTCCGAATGAAGGATTCCGGTCCATGCTGGAGTCCCAGTGGGGGCAAGGCTTCATCGACGCCGGAGCCAGGGCCAAGTGCATGGAGGCTTGGTATGGCCCACTGACCCAGGCAGATTCCGAGCTGCTCAGCAAGGGCTTCGATGTTCCGTTTTCGGTTCTCGGCCCCAGCGGCAAGGCGGCCATGACCGGCGTCGAACCTTCAGTTCCCGGGCGGGTACTGGCGCCCCTGCTGGTGATCGCCGGAACCGGTGACCGCGTGAGGCCCATCGACCAGATGGCTGCCTTCGCGTCGGCAAGCCCGCGCCGGAAGCTGAAGGCCATCTCCGGGGCGGGCCACAGTGTCCACTGGGAAAAGCCGCAGGAATGCGCCGAAGCGTTGCACGACTTCTGGAAAACCAGCTGGCCGCCGCCAGCGTAAGATGTCTGACAACCATCCGTCCCACGGAGCTGCGGGACGCAGGATGGCCGGAGTACAGGAAATGGGGATACATGGCACGCAAGTCGCTGGTCGGCGTCGTCGCTGATGAGTTGCTGGACCGCATCATCGCGGGTGAATTTCCGCCCGGAACGGTGGTCCCCGGCGAGCTGGAGCTCAGCGCCAAGCACGAGGTCAGTCGAATGACGGTGCGTGAAGCCATGAAGACCCTCGAGGCGCAGCGCATTCTCAGCGTGGAGCGTGGCCGCGGCACCTTCGTCAACCCGCTTAACCAGTGGGCCTCGCTGGAAGCCGTGCTGCGGGCCGCATCAGAGGGAACCAAGGACGCCGCAGCGGCCATCCAGCTCATTGAGCTCCGCCGCATGCTGGAAACCGGGGCCTGCGAACTCGCTGCCGAACGCATTTCCGATGATGAACTCACCGCACTCAATGAACACGTCGACACAATGCAGGCCGCCCACGAAGTCAACGACCTTGCAGCGTTCGTGGAAGCAGACCTCGCGTTCCACGACGTGATTCTCCACGCCTCCGGCAACGTGTTTGTGGCCGTGCTTTTTGAACCGCTGCACAGGGTCCTCGAAGCCCGGCGCACCGAAACGTCGGCGTTTCCGGAAATCCAGGAGCATGCCATCGGCCACCACCGGAAGATCGCCACGGCGCTGGAATCCAGGAACCCCGATGCGTCACGCCTGGCCATGGACGCCCACATGCAGCAGACCTTGGACGACCTGAAGACGTACGTCCTGGAAGCGTAGCCCCAGCGACCTAACGGCGCAGGCTTTCCGAGGGCAGCTCCCCGAAGGCCTTCAGGTAGAGGGACGAGAACCGCCCCTGATGCGTGAAACCGCATAACTCGGCGACGGCGGTGACGGTCTGTTCCCGGGGGCTTGCCTCCAGAAGCATCTCCCGCGCCCGGTCCAACCGGATGCTCCTGAGCAGCTCCGACGGCGTCGCGCCCGTCTCCGCCCGCAGGGCCGTCTGCAACGTGCGCACGGAAACGCCCAGGCATTCGGCGATGTCCGGCACGGTGAGTTCTTCGAAAGCGTGTCGCTCCAACAACTCGCGGCACTCACGGACCAGGCGGCTCTCCGCGTCCCCGTCCCCTGCCACATCGGCGGGAGGCTCCATGGCCATCAGCAGCCGCGAGACCATGGTGTCCGCCAGCAACCCCTGCATGAAGACGGGAGCAGCGGTCTGTGGCTGGCCGATCATGTCGTCATGAAGCTCGACGACGGCCCTCAGGAAAGCCCGACCGGCGGCACCTGAAAGATCCATGCCATAGGCCAGTCCTCCAGGAGCCGCCCCGTTGAGCTGCCACGCCACCCGCTCCAAAGCTGTACGCCGCACGTACACAATCAAGTGCGGGCTGCCACTGTCCCAGCTCATGGAGAAGGGCTGGTCGATCGGCGGCACGGTCGCCATGCTTGGGCTCGATTCCACAGTGCTTGCCCCCACCTGCATGGAAGCATGCCCTGCCAACGGAATCTGCACCAAGTGGAAGTCCTCCAGGCCGTCAGGCTCAATCCGAACGTCAGCGCCGTAGTCCAGAAACTCAATCCCGACGTCGCCGCGGTGCAGGGAGCGCAGCTTCATATCCACTGAAGACTGGCGGGTCCGCGGCGCCAACTCGTGGCTGCAGAACAGTTCTGCGATTTTGGCGTGCGCCTCATCCACATCGGTTGTGGCCGTTGTCGGCCGTCCCCGCAGAACATCGCGGGCAAGAATTCTCACCATCCGCCACCTACTTAAACAGGGTCTCTTCGCTTTTCGGATGATCCTCGCGCCAAGCGGATATTCCGGGCTGCTGCGGCTGTCTAGAGTCGCTTTTAGGACAAGTATGACGCAGCTCACATCACCATAACAGCGCCGGAAGCGAGGTGAGGACCAGTGAAAAACATCAAGCTCGTGCATGACCGCCGGGATGAGTGGGACCGGAACCATCCGAAGCCTGCTCCACGGCCAAGCAAGTGACGCGTCGCCGACTCCAGGCGCCGATCGGAAAGGACACCCAGTGATCCCCGTACTTCAATTCTTCTTTCACCTGCTCGACCTGCGCCACGGCGGATTCGCGGCATGGGAGCAGGAAATGGCGGCGGTGGACATCCGCCTGACGTCAGGACCGTGGGTCGGCTGGCACGAAGAGATGGATGACCCTTCGCATTGTGGATAGCCATCGCGCCAAGTGGATATTCCGCGAATCAACGGCGGCCTAGAGTCGCTTTCAGAGTAAATATGACGCACGTCATATTTCCGTAACACGATCTCGTAAGTGGAAGGGTTTGCACATGTCAGCACTTGAAGGCAGGACGGCGATGGTCACCGGCGGGGTCACCAAGGTGGGCCAAGGCGTGGTGACCGCCCTGCGGGACGCCGGGGCAACGGTCGTGGTTGCGGACATAGACCCCGACGGCGAATCGCTCACCGCCGGGCTGGGCGAGCGAATCCTCTACTCCCATACGGACATCACCGATGATGCCGCCGTAGCGGACCTCGTGGAGAAGACCGTCGCTGCACACGGCGGCCTCGACATCCTGGTCAACCTCGCCTGCACCTATAAGGACGACGGCGCGGCTTCCGGTCGCGCCGACTGGCTCGAGGCGCTCAACGTCAACCTCGTGAGCGCCGTCGTGGCAAGCAACGCAGCCCGCCCCCACCTCAAAGCCTCCGGGCACGGCGCCATCATCAACTTCACCTCCATTTCCAGCTCGGTGGCCCAGACCGGCCGCTGGCTGTATCCCGCCAGCAAGGCTGCTTTGGTGCAGGTAACCCGCAGCATGGCAGTGGACTTTGCGGCTGATGGGATCCGGGTCAATTCGGTAAGCCCCGGCTGGGTCTGGAGCAACATCATGGATTCACTCAGCAACGGAAACCTGGAGAAGACCGACTCCGTCGCAGCCCCCTTCCACGCACTCAAGCGCGTCGGCCGCCCGCACGAGGTGGGTGACGTCGTCGCGTTCCTCGCAGGCGACCAGGCAAGTTTCGTGACGGGTGCCGATTGGGCCGTCGACGGCGGCTACTCCGCCTTGGGACCCGAACGCGCCGAGGAAGCCATTCCCCTGCTCGCCGCCAACTGACAACCGCGCACCAGACCTAGAGCGCACCAGACCAAGAGAAAAGGGCAACACCATGACGCAACGCCACATCACCATAGTCGGCGCCGGCCAGTCCGGACTGCAGCTGGGCATCGGCCTGCTGGACGCCGGCTTCCAGGTCACCACCATTTCCAACCGCACCCCGGAGGAAATCCGCGAGGGCAAAGTAGCCTCCAGCCAGTGCATCTTCCACAACGCCTTGGAACACGAACGGGCGCTGGGACTGGATTTCTGGCCCGACGCCCCCACCGTTGACGGCATCTCCTTCACCATTCCCCACCCCGAACTGCCTGGCGGGAAGGCCATCAGCTGGTCCTCACGCCTGGACCACCGTGCCAAGTCCATCGACCAGCGCGTGAAATTCCCGCGGTTCATGGAGGAGTTCACCGCGCGCGGCGGCGAGCTGGTGTTCGAAGACGCCGGAGTAGGCGAGCTGGAAAAGTACACGCAAGACTCGGACCTGGTGATCGTGGCAGCCGGCAAGGGCGAGATCGCGCAGCTCTTCACCCGCGACGCCGAACGCAGCACCTACGACGCCCCGCAGCGGGCCCTTGCCTTGACCTACGTGAAGGGACTGAAGCCGCGCGAAGAGTATTCGGCGGTGTCGTTCAACCTCATCCCCGGCGTGGGTGAGTACTTCGTCTTCCCGGCACTCACCACTACCGGCCCCTGCGAAATCATGGTCTTCGAAGGCGTTCCCGGCGGCCCCATGGACACCTGGAAGGGACTGTCCCCCGAAGAGCACCTGGAGAACTCCAAGAACATCCTGAAGACCTTCCTGCCGTGGGAAGCCGAACGCGCCACGAACGTGGAACTCACCGATCCCAACGGCGTCCTCCAAGGCAGGTTTGCCCCGACCGTCCGCCACCCGATTGCCACCTTGCCGAGCGGCCGGCAGGTACTGGGCCTGGCCGACGTCGTGGTGTTGAACGACCCCATCACCGGCCAGGGCTCCAACAACGCGAGCAAGTGCGCGGCGTCGTACATGGACAGCATCATCGAGCACGGCAACGCAGCCTACGACGCAGAGTTCATGCAGGGCACGTTCGAGCGCTATTGGGATTACGCCCAGCACGTTGCACACTGGACAAATGCCCTCCTGGCCCCGCCGCCGCCCCACGTCCTTGAACTCCTGGGCGCCGCGAACAACGAGCCGCATATTGCCCACCGCTTTGCCAACGGCTTCAACCACCCTCCGGAATTCCAGGAATGGTTCATGTATCCGGACAAGGCCGCTGAGTACTTGGCCACCCTTTCCACCGCCAAGGTTTCGTAGCACACCCCTGCCACTAAGGACTCAAACATGCGAAAGATAGCAATCGTCGGGGCCGGGGAATCCGGTGCCCAACTGGCCCTGGGCCTGCAGCGGGAGGGCTACCCGGTAACACTCCTTTCGGACCGTTCCGCGGCCCAGATCCGCACGGGCAACGTCATGTCCAGCCAGTGCATGTTCTCCACAGCCCTGGACGCCGAAGCCCAGATGGGCACGGCACTCACGGAGTTCTACGGGTCCGGTACCGTCCCGGGCATCACCTCCATCCGCTTACGGGTAGACGCTGACCAACCCATCGAGTGGGAAGCCCCCTTGGACGGGCCTGCCCGCTCCATCGACCAACGGATCAAGAGTGCCCTCTGGATCGAGACGTTCGTGGCAGCCGGAGGTGACTTCCGGATTGAGAAAGTGACCCCGCGCATGCTCGAAGAACTCGCCCGCGACTACGAACTTGTCATTGTCAGCACCGGCAAGGGCGAGATCGGCCAGATCTTTCCGCGGGACAAGGCCAAGTCGCCCTTTGACCGGCCGCAGCGGGTCCTGGCGCTCAACTACGTCACGCCCGACGGCGGTGCTGCCGCCAGCGGTGCTGCCGCCAGCGGGGTGGCCGGGACGTCACCCGACAACACCTCCACCAGCGCCGCCGCCATCCGCATGTCCATGGCCCCCGGCGTCGGCGAGTTCTTCACGTTTCCGGGCCTGACCGTTTCCGGTCCGTGCCGGATGATGGTGTTCGAAGGCGTGGTGGGCGGCCCCATGGACCGCTGGACCGGCGTCGGAAGCCCCCAAGAGCAGCTTGAGCGTTCGCTGGAGATCCTGCGCGAGCATTTCCCGCACGAAGCCGGCAATTTCGAGGACGCGGAATTGACCGACGAAGGCGCCACGCTGCTGGGACGCATCACGCCAACGGTGAGGTCCGCCGTCGGGGAACTCGGGAACGGGAAGCTGGTGTTCGGCCTCGGTGACGCCGTGCTCCTCAACGACCCCCTCACCGGGCAGGGCTCCAACAACGCAACGCTGGCCGCCAAGTATTACCTGGATTCGATCGTTCGCCGGGGCCAACAACCGTTCGACCGCCACTGGATGGAGCGGACGTTCGATGAGTTCTGGCGCGGATGGGGCCAGTGGGCCGTTGAATGGACCAACGACCTCCTGAAGCCGCGGAGGGACCACCAGAAGACCCTGCTCAGCGAAGCCGCGGAACACCCTGCGCTGGCAGCGGGAATTGCGGCCGGCTTCGATGACCCCAGGACCTCGTACCCCTGGTGGTTCGACGCCACCGCGGCGGCAGATTTCATGCAGGCCCGCAAAGAGGAAGACACCTCGGTGTTCGATGTCCGCGATTTCCGGGGCGCGTTGGGGCAGTTTGCCACCGGCGTCACCGTGGTGACCACTGTTGCCGCTGACGGCCGGAAAGTGGGCATGACGGCGAATTCGTTCACGTCGGTTTCCATGGAACCGCCCTTGGTGCTGTGGTGTCCCGGCAAGCGGTCGCCGAGCCTGGGTGACTTCGAAAATGCCACGCATTTCGCCATCAACATTTTGGCCAGCGACCAGCACGTCCTCTCCCGCCAGTTCGCGACCCCCGCCACCGACAAGTTCGCCGGAACAGAAACCACTGAGGGCATCGCCGGAGTCCCGCTGTTGGATGGCGCCGTGGCGACATTCCAGTGCCGCACGGTCTCACGGCACGACGCCGGCGACCATGTCATCTATGTGGGCGAAGTGGAGAAATACGACTACGACGGCGGCGCTCCCCTGGTGTTCCATGCCGGGAAGTACCACGCCACCGCCAGCCACCCGGACTTCTGACCACCCTTGAAAGGAGCAGATATGCACGATTCCGTTGACGTCGCGATCATTGGCTCGGGCATCAATTCCCTGGTCGCGGCAGCTGAGCTGGCGATGGACGGCCAGCGCGTCTGCATCATCGAAAGGTCGGACAGGCTGGGTGGTTTCATTCATTCCGCCGAGCGGACCCTGCCGGGTTTCATCCACGACTCCTTCTCCTCCTGGCACCCGTTGTTCGTCTCCGGCGGCGCCTACGCGGCGTTGGGCAAGGAACTGCACGCCAGGGGGCTGGAGTACTGCAACACTACGGCGGAAGTGACCGCAAGCGTCGCAGCGGATCCCGCCACGGGCGCCCACCGCGTGGTCATTGCCCACCGGGATCCGGGTGAGACGGCTGCCGCCTTTAAGGTTCCCGCCGATCAAGCCGCATACCTGGCCATGCTGGATGACCTTGGGCGGAATGCGGACACCGTTTTTGGGGCCTTCGGGGCCGAGCTTCGATCATTCAGCGATGTTGCGAAAATCGTGTTGGGCGCGGTTCGACGGGGGCGCTTGAAAGCGACCGAACTTTTCGTCCGGGACTCGGTCATGAGCGGACGGAACTACACGCGCAGCCGCTTCGACGGGTGGGAAGCGGACCAACTGTGGTCTCCGTGGCTCCTGCATGCCGGCCTGGGACCGGACCAGGCGACAGGTGGGGTGATGCTGCCGGTGATGGCCATGAGCATGCACGGCTTCGGGATCCCCGTGGTGAAGGGTGGTTCCTCAAAGTTTGTTGAGGCGTTTGAGTCGTTGCTTCGCGACAACGGCGTCCGGATCATGCTGGGTGCTGAGGCGGAAGAGATCCTGGTGGACAGCGGTTCAGGCAGGGTCACCGGTGTCCGCACCCCACGGGGCGTGCTCGCCGCAGGCACCGTGTTGGCCAACGTCTCGCCGCAGGCACTGTATACCCGGCTGCTCAGCCAGCCACCTGCCGGTACCGCCGCGGCTGCCGAACGCTACCAGAACGGCCGGGGTGCCCTGCAGATCCACCTCGCCTTGGACAAGCCCGTTGAGTGGCTGGATTCCCGGCTCAACCGGGTGCCGTTGGTGCACATCAGCAACGGTTCGGACAGCACAGGGATCGCATGTGCCCAGGCTGAGGCGGGCCTCCTGCCCAGTGAACCCACGGTGGTGGTGGGCCAACAGTGCGTCCTGGATCCGTCGCGGGCACCGGAGGGCAAGGCCACCTTGTGGCTGCAGTTGCAGGAAGTGCCCTTCACGCCCGTCGGCGATGCGGCCGGGCAACTGGACGTAACCGGCGGCTGGACCGACGAACTGAAGCAGGACTATCTGGAGCGGGTCCTCGACCGGTTGGAGCACTTCGCCCCAGGCACCCGGGCTACGGTCCTGGCGTCGGACATCATGGCACCGACGGACTTGCTGGCCGCGAATCCCAATGCCGTCAACGGTGATCCCTACGGAGGCTCTGCGGAGCTGTTCCAAAACCTGCTCTGGCGTCCTTTCCCGGGAGCGGCAGGACACCGGACGCCCATCAACGGTCTCTGGCACATCGGCGCCTCCACCCATCCGGGCCCAGGCCTTTCCGGCGGTTCCGGGCACTTGGTGGCCCAAAAACTGACCACTAAAGAGCCACGACTTTCCCGTATTCAAGCAGCACTGAAACCACGCAAGCGATAGGAGAACAATGTCTGTTCTGGCCGGGCTCACTACAGCCCTTTCGAACGGCTCGGTGGAGATCATCGATCTCACCACGCCCCTGAGTTCCGAGACCCCCATCCTGAACCTGCCCCAGCCGTTCGCGAATACGGTGGGTTTGTCGGTCTCGCCGGTGAGTAATTTCGACGACGCCGGCCCGGCCTGGGCGTGGAACGACGTCACCGTAGGCGAACACGCCGGGACGCACCTGGACGCTCCCGTCCACTGGATCACGGGCAAGGACGGCAAGTCCGTGGACCAGATCGAACCCCACCGCCTGGTGGGCCCCCTCGCGGTGATGGATAAGACCACAGAGGCTTCGGCGGACCCGGACTTCCTGCTGGAGCCCGAGCACTTTGAGCAGTGGCAGGAACAGCACGGGGCTTTCCCGGAGAACTGCTGGGTCATCTTCCGGACGGGCTGGTCGGCCCACGGCACGGATGCTGCAGCTTTCGTCAACGCGGACGACGCCGGCCCCCACACTCCCGGCGTCTCTGCGGCAGGTGCCAAGTGGCTCGCCAGCAACACCTCGATCAGCGGGTTCGGTGTTGAAACCGTGGGTATCGACGCCGGCCAGGCCGGTGCACTGGACCCGATGTTCCCGGTGCATTCGTTCCTGCTGGGCGCGGACAAGTACGGCGTGACCTCGCTGCGGAACGTGGACCGGCTTCCGGTCACAGGCGCCACGCTGGTGGTCGCGCCGCTGCCTATCGTCGGTGGCACGGGCAGCCCCAGCCGAGTGTACGCCTTGGTGGAGCGCGCATGACCGGGCAGGCCCGGGTTTCCGAGCTGGTCGGCAGGACGCTGGCGAAGCTCGGCGTGGGGCATGTTTTCGGGGTGGTGGGCAGCGGAAACTTCGATGTCACCGGCACGCTCATGGCCGAAGGAATCCCGTTCACCGCCGCACGGCACGAAGGCGGCGCCGCGACCATGGCGGACGCTTACTCCCGAATGTCCGGCAAAGTGGGTGTCGTGACCACGCATCAGGGCTGCGGGCTCAGCAACGCCATCACCGGAATCGGAGAGGCCGCGAAAAGCCGAACCCCGATGATCGTGCTGACCGCGGACACCCAGGCAGCGGCGATCCGATCCAACTTCATGATCGACCAGGATGGGCTGGCCCGCAGTGTCGGGGCCGTAGCGGAGCGGATCCACTCCCCCGCCACAGCCGTCGCGGACACCCTCCGGGCCTTCCGGACCGCAGTGAACGAGCGCCGCACCGTGGTCCTGAGCCTGCCGCTGGACATCCAAAGTGCCACGGCCGCGGACGAGGCGGGCGCCGTCGTCGTGCCTGAACCGCTGAAGGTTCGCCCGGCCGCCACCGGAGCGGAGCACCTGGCCGCCCTCATTGCCACAGCGGAACGTCCTGTCTTCGTCACCGGGCGTGGCGGACGCGGTGCCCGGGACGAAATCCTGGACTTGGCGCATCATGCCGGCGCGCTGGTGGCGACCTCCGCGGTGGCGAACGGGCTGTTCAACGGCGACTCCCACAACCTGGGCATTTCGGGCGGCTTTTCATCACCGCTCACTGCGGAGTTCATCAGCGGCGCGGACCTGATCGTCGGGTGGGGTTGCGCGCTGAACATGTGGACCATGCGGCACGGCAGGCTGATATCCGCCGGCACCACAGTGGTGCAGGTCGACGTCGAGGATTCCGCGCTGGGCGCCAACCGGCCCATTACGTTGGGCGTCCTGGGCGACTCGGCGCTGACGGCCAAGGATGTCTTGGACGCTCTGCGGGGTGTCCAGCCGGAGCCGGCCGAAAAGTACCGCACCGAAGCCAACGCATTGGCCATTAAACACAAGGCGCGTTGGCGGGACGTGGACACCGAAGACCTGTCCACGGCAACTTCCATCGACCCGCGGGTCCTTACCCGCGAACTCGACACCCTGCTCCCGGCGGAGCGGATTGTGGCCATCGATTCCGGCAACTTCATGGGCTACCCCAGCCAGTACCTCGCCGTGCCGGATGAGTTCGGGTTCTGCTTCACCCAGGCATTCCAGGCGATCGGACTGGGGCTCTACACAGCCATCGGAGCCGCGCTTGCCCAGCCGCACCGTTTGCCGGTGCTGGGCGCGGGTGACGGCGGATTCCTCATGGGGATCAGCGAGCTGGAGACCGCCGCGAGGCTAAAACTGCCGCTGGTGTGCATCGTCTACAACGATGCCGCGTACGGAGCCGAAGTGCACCACTTCGCTCCGCAGCATTCCGAAGCCGAACTGGCCAGCGTGGTTTTCCCGGAGACAGACATTGCCGCCATCGCCCGCGGGTTTGGCGCCGATGGAGTCACCGTCCGGACCCTCGCCGACCTCGACGCCGTCCGACCGTGGGTCGCTGCCTACGAAGCCGGGACACAAGACCGTCCGTTGGTGATCGACGCCAAAATCGCCTCCGACGGCGGCTCATGGTGGCTGGCGGAGGCATTCCAGGGCCATTAGGGCCGGGGCTGCCCGACCAGGCCCGGGGCTGCCCAGCTAGTCGCGGGGTGGGGCGGTGCTTTCGCGCACCACCAGCTCCGTGGCGACCTCGAGGGCACTGGACGAACCAAGGCCCGGCTGCTCGATCTGCTCAGCGAGCATGCCCACGGCCATCGACGCCAGCTGGGCCAGCGGTTGCCTAACCGTGGTGAGCGGCGGGGACGTCAGGGCCGCCTGGGCGATGTCGTCGAAGCCTACAACGCTGAGGTCGTCGGGGATCTTCAGGGAACGCTGAGCTGCGGCGTTCATGACACCCAGGGCCTGGAGGTCGCTGCCGGTGAAGATTGCTGTCGGCCGCTCGGGCAGGTCCAGAAGCTCCCCACCCAGGCGAAGGCCCGACTCGATGCTGAAGTCGCCGTCGCGCACGAAGTCGGAAAGGACCGGGAGACCGGCTTCGTGCAGCGCAGCAGCATAGGCCGCGTAACGGGCCCGGCCGTGGCCGGGGCTGTGCACGCGGCCGGTGATGATGCCAATGCGTTGGTGCCCCAGCCCGAGCAGATGGGAGACCGCGCCCAGGGCTCCGGAGAACGACGCCGGGCTGACGCTGGGTATCTGCAGCCCCTCCGACCCCTCGGGGTCGATGGCGACAGCTGGAATGTTCAGGGCTCGCGTCTGGGCAACCAGAGCTGATCCCTGGCGCGGGGCAAGGAGCATCACACCATCGAGGCGGTTGCTGGAAGGCTCCCGAAGCTTCTGCCAGTTCTCCGCAGTGGCGTTTACGGCCCGCGTGTAGGCCACCGTGTAGCCCAACCTGGCCGCCGCAGCTTCCACTCCCTCCATGGTTTCCAGGACCCACGGCGAATCGAAGTTGTTCACCACCAATTGCAGCAGCCCAGGCTCCGAGGGCGTGTTCCGTTTGGTGTAGTCGAGCTCCTCCAACGCCTGCTGCACACGGGCGCGGGTGGCTTCAGAAACGTGGGAACGGCCGTTCAGCACCTTGGAAACAGTGGGCACGGAGACGCCCGCAACCGCAGCCACATCTGCAATCCTGGGGCGCGGAGTGGCGGTCAACGGTGCGGTCCTTGAACTCATGGGGAAACTGAAGCGGCAATGCGCGGGGCCGTTGACCGGCGGACCGGCGCAGTTTCGACCCGCACGGGTCCAACGATAACACTGCCGCTTTCGCGCGAACCCAAGGGCGACGCCGTGAAAATTCCCAGCTCAGCCCCGATCCAGCGTCCCTCCACCACCTCGAAATCCCACAGGGGAATCTGCCATGGATCCGTGGGGCCCACCCGCCAGGCAAACGTTGCCCGCGGCGTCTCATCTGTCCGGATCTGTAGTTCGATCCTCGGCCCCGGTAGGTCCACGGCACGCCCCACGGGCAGTTCCTGCGGACCTTCGCTGCCGGTGCCGCTGCCCAGGACGTACCCGTCACCCGTGCGCACGATGCCCAGCCAGGCGTAGCGCTGGCCAAGAATCACGACGCCGGCCCGGGTGCCGGCCGGGACATCGTCCAGTTCCAGCGTGGTGGTGAAGGTGGACGGAACGCCGGGGAGGATCTGGCCCAGGACGTTGGGGAGTTCGCGGAGATTGATGGGATCGTTGGCCTGCGGACGCAGGACCAGGTGCCCTCCTCCACAGGTGGACAACCATTCCTTGCGGGGGTTGGCCTGCCAATGCCACTGCGGCCCCAGGCCAGGGGAGGTGAAATTGTCGCTGGTGGGTGGGGCCACGTCCTCGGGCGAAGTACCCGCCGGATAGGGGTGCGTCGCCACAGGGGTTCCCGGTCCGCCGTCGTCCGCTGGTTTGCCCATCCATGGCCAGCCGTCCGCGTCCCAGCCCATGGGCTGGAGGTGGACCACGCGGCCGTAGGCGCCGCGGTCCTGGAAGTGCAGGAACCAGTCCTGCCCCTCGGGCGTGGTGACCCAGGCTCCCTGGTGCGGGCCGTTGACGGGCGAATCGCCCTGTTCCAGTACCCGCCGTTCCTCGTATGGCCCGAACGGGGAACGCGAGCGGAAGACCGACTGCCATCCAGTGGCCACCCCACCGGCCGGCGCGAAAATCCAGTACCAGCCGTCACGTTTGTAGAACTTGGGCCCCTCCAGCGTGGTGAAGCCGGGCAGGTCTTCGCCGTTGATGACGTGGGTTCCGTGATCCAGCAACCGTGTCGCGTCCGGGCTCATCCGGTGGACGGTCAGCCGGTTCTTCACCCCGATGCGGCTTTTCGCCCAGCCGTGCACCAGGTAGGCCTGCCCGTCCTCGTCCCACAACGGGCAGGGATCGATGAGGCCGCGGCCCGCATACAAAAGGTGCGGCGCACTCCACGGACCCTCAGCCTTCTCGGCGCTCAGCACAAAAATGCCGTGGTCCGGGTCCGGGTAGAAGATCCAGAACTTGCCGTCGTGATGGCGCAGCGAGGGAGCCCAGACTCCGCTTCCGTGGCGCACCAGCGAATAGTGGCCATGCTGCGGCAGTTCAGCGAGGGCGTGCCCGGCGTGCTCCCAGTCCACCAGGTTCCTGGAGCGAAGCACCGGCAGGCCCGGGGCGCGGTTGAAGCTGGAAGCAATAAGGTAATACACCCCGTCGACCTGGACCGCATCCGGGTCCGGCCAGTCACCGTTGAGGATGGGGTTGGTGTATTCGGGAAGGCGGGGTCGATGTCCCATGGCTGTCATGTCGTCCTGTCGGGAGAGTTGCTGAAGTGAAAGTGCTGGTGAAGGAGTTCTTCGGCGTGCTGGCTGGTGTCCACCTTGCCGTCGTGGATCACTGCGTGGAGGCTGAGCGTGAGCGGCTTGCGCCGGTCGGCCAGGGCTGGGCTGTCCCACGCAACGGCAGGTCCGGCACCCACATAGCCTTCGGTGCGGATGAACCAGGGACGCACGTGTTCGGGATCCTGGGCGAGGACGACGCTGACGCCCTGGCCTTGCTGCCGGGTGCCCACCATGAGCCACGGGGACAGCGAACCGTGCGCTGCCTCCACGCCTGCCCCGTCCGTGCACAGCACGTGTGCGGGGCTGTCGCCTGCGGCAAAACGCCAGAAGATACCGCCGTAAGCGGCCCCTGCGCGGCCCTTGACGGCCGACGACGACACGGACAGTTGCTGCACGTCACCGGCGGGGCGGATCACTGAGTTAAAGGAGAAGCTCCACGTGGCCGGGGCGGGGTGTAGTTGATATGTGTAGCTCCGGCGTTCGCCCGCCAGCTGCTGACCACCGGAGGAGAACCAGTCGACGTCGGCTTCCGCGATTCCGTCGTGATGTTCCCACGCCGAGGCAACCTGGCGCCCGTGATTCGGGAGGACCACGGGGCCTTGGCGGGTGTACGTGGATCCGCCCCAGAAATTGGTGCCGTTCACATCCGAGAAAGCCAGTGACAGCCCCAGATGGTGCGGGTGGTCCGATGGCGCGGCCTCGGTGAGGACCGCCCCGCCCAGTGTCCGGACGGGATGCAGGTAGGGCCTTGGCGCCAGATGGGTGGCCAGGTCATCGCCGGGATTCTCCTGGACCACCTCGGCTCCCCTGAGGTGGAAGCTGCCCATTCGGCCTCCTTCGGACGGGTTGGCTGGGTGTGGGATCAGCATAAACATGACGGAAAGACTTCGGCAACACCATAAGAAAGTTTCTTTTAATAATTTCGAACCAGAATGCAATGACGTGTTGACAGTCACAGTAGTTCCTTGCTAGAAATCGTTTACTCACTACTTTTTCACCCTCAAAGAATGCTCAATCCTCGGCGCAGACCGCACATATCAGGTTCTGTTGGGCAGAAACTTTCTGCTTGGATCAGCCGGCCACCGCATCGACCCTCCTCACAGGGCACCCAGAAAGGCGTCATTCAATGAAGAAGACAGCAAACACTCCTATCCCGCGCAGGACGGTGCTGGGCGCCGCCGTAATCGCGGCCGGCCTGGCCCTCAGCGGCTGCGGAGGAGGTGGCGCCGCACCGTCGGGCAACGGCGGCAACGTTGAGTTGAACTTCGTGTTCTGGGGCGATGCCAACCGCGCCAAAATGACGGAAGCGGCCCTGCGGATCTTTGAAAAGAAGAACCCGGGCATCACCGTCAAGACCGAATACCAGGACAGCGGACCCTACGCCGACAAGCTGGCCACGCGTTTCGCGGGCGGCAACCCGCCGGACGTCCTGGCCATGGCCAACCGCAGTCTCTTGGAGTACGCCCAACGCGGGACCTTGGCGGACCTCAAGTCATTCCCCGAACTGAACCTGGACAAGGTTCCCGACACCACCCTCAGCCGCGGCGAGGTGGACGGAAAGCTGTACGGCCTCGCCACCGGCGTCACCACCATCGGCATGGTGGTGAACAAGACCATTACGGACCAGGCCGGCGTCACCATCCCGGATGACAAGACCTGGAGCTGGGAGGACTACGCCAAGTTCGCTACCGAAGTCACGGAGAAGACCGGCGGAAAAGTCTACGGAGCAGGGTACGACGTCTCCACGGAAACGGGCCCCATCATGCTCGCCCGTCAACGCGGCGAGGACTTCTACACCAAGGACAACAAACTCGGTGTCAGCGAGAAGACCATCGAGGACTGGTTCCAGTACAGCGTGGATCTCCGTAAGGCCGGCGGCTATCCGCCGGCGGGGTTCTTCGAGCAGATCGGCGGGTCCCCTGCCCAGTCATACCTGGCAAAGGGAACGGTTGCCTCCCAGATCATCCCCATCAACAACTTCAGGGGCTACAACGAGGCAGTTGAAGGCGAGGTGGTCCTGCTGCGCATTCCGGGCGAAACCACCGGCGAGCGCCGTGGTTATTCCGCTGATCCCACCATGTTGTGGTCCATCGCTGCCAAATCCAAGCACCCCAAGGAAGCCGCCAAGTTGGTGGACTTCCTGACCAATGACGCCGAGGGCGCTGCCGAAGTCCTCACCCAGCGCGGTGTTCCCATCAATCCCGAGGTGGCGGATGCCATCACACCCAAGTTGAGTGCCGATGACAAGACGTTCGTGGATCTGATGGCCGCCATCCAGAAGGACGATCTTCCTGCCGCGTACGTCTACCCGAAGGGCGCCAGCGTTGTGGCCGACACGCTCAAACAGCTGACCACCGAAGTGGAGTTCGGCCGTGTCAGTCCCGCCGATGCCGCGAAGACCTTCATGGAGAAGAGCAATGCAGCCATCAACAAGTAAGTCCGGACCTGCTCCTGAGAGGACCGTGGCATCATGTCAGTTCTGACCAAGCAGCCTCCCGGCGCCGCTGCTGCTGCGACAACGGACGGCAAGCCACGCATCCGCCCTGCCCGGCGCAGAAAGCAGCGCTCAGGGTATCTGTTCCTGCTCCCTTGGTTCCTGGGGATGCTGTTCACCATCATTCCGTTCTTCGCCTCCCTGTACCTGGCCTTCACGGACTACAACCTCTTCACCGAGCCCAACTTTGTGGGTTTGGCGAACTTCCAGGCGATGTTCGAGGATCCGCGGCTCCTTCAATCCCTGAAGGTCACCGTCATTTACACTTTCGTGTCGGTTCCGATCTCCTTGGCTGTTGCCTTGCTGGTGGCGTTGGTGTTGAACCGCGGGCTGCAAGGCCTCTCGATCTACCGCTCCGTGTACTACCTGCCCTCCTTGCTGGGTGGGAGCGTGGCCATCGTGATGCTGTGGCGCTACATCTTCGGCAATGACGGCATCGTCAACGGGTTCCTGGGCCTGTTCGGCATCCAGGGGCCGGCATGGGTGACCGACCCCCAGTTCTCACTGAGCACCCTCATTGTGCTGAACGTGTGGACCTTCGGCTCGCCCATGGTCATCTTCCTCGCCGGCCTGCGGCAGGTCCCGGGGATGTACTACGAGGCAGCGTCCATTGACGGCGCCTCCAAGTGGCGGCAGTTCCGGAGCATCACCTTGCCCCTGATCAGCCCCATCATCTTCTTCAACCTCATCATGCAGCTCATTGGCTCCTTCCAGACCTTCACCCAGGGCTACGTGATGAGCGGCGGTACAGGCGGCCCGGCAGATTCCACACTGTCCTACAACCTGTACCTCTACCAAAAGGGCTTTACCGAGTTCGAGATGGGGTATGCCTCGGCCATGGCCTGGCTGCTGTTGATGATCATCGCGATTTTCACCGCCATCAATTTCATCGCATCCAAGTTCTGGGTCTTCTACGACAATTAAGGCACCTCATGGCACTCCTTGATCTACCTCTCAAGCGCAAGCCGGCCAAGCAGGAACAGCCCGAAGATGCCTTGACGGGCACACCGGCCACCCGCTTCTCGCGGCACCTGGTTCTCTGCCTGGTGGGGCTGGTAATGCTGTATCCCCTGCTCTGGCTGATCTCCAGTTCGCTGAAGCCCAGCAACGATATTTTCCGCCAACTGGGGTTGTGGCCGGAGAACTGGGACTTCTCCAACTATGCACAGGGCTGGACTGCCCTGGACCAGCCCTTCCACGTGTATCTGATCAACTCGATGATCGTTGTGGTCTTCTCGATTGTGGGCAACATCTTCTCCTGCGCGCTGGCGGCGTACGCCTTTGCCCGGATGGAGTTCACCGGCCGGAAACTGTTCTTCGCCCTCATGCTGGGGACACTGATGCTGCCAGGCCATGTGCTGCTGGTCCCGCAGTACATCATCTTCTCGCAGCTGGGCTGGCTGGACACGTACTTGCCTCTCATCGTTCCCAACTTCATGGCCACCAATGCCTTCTTCATCTTCCTGATGGTCCAGTTCATGAAATCCCTCCCGAAGGAACTCGACGACGCCGCCCAGATCGACGGGTGCGGCCCCTTCCGGACTTTCATCCGGGTGATCCTCCCGCTCTGTGTTCCGGCCATGGCAACCACGGCGATCTTCACGTTCATTTCCACGTGGAACGAATTCTTCGGACCGCTGCTCTACATCCAGAACCAGGATCTCTACACCGTTCCCCTGGCCCTGCGTGCGTTCATGGACTCCGAAGGCCAAAGCATGTGGGGTCCCATGTTCGCGATGTCGGTGGTGTCCATTGCCCCGATCATCGGCTTCTTCATCGCGGGGCAAAAATACCTGATCAATGGCATTGCCACCACGGGCCTCAAATAGCCCCGCCCTGACCCGGGCAGCCACAACAGACAAGACAAAGGAGTTTTGCATGCGCTTGCGACGCTTACTCGGCGCGGCCACCGCCGTCGTCATTCTTGGAAGCCTTACCGCTGTGCCCGCACGGGCAGAGCCTGAACACCACGGCACTGAATCCCCGGCCGCCGCAGCGGCCCTGTGGAAGCAGCGCCCCGACGGGTTCGCGTCCCTGCCGGGCAACGGCTTGGACGGGACCACCGGCGGCCAGGCGGGGAGGCACGTAAGCGCTTCTTCGCTGGAAGAGCTGAAAGCTTATGCCGCGGCGGAGGAGCCCTTGGTCATCTTCCTCAAGGGCAGCATCACCGCGCAGGACTACGTCAAGATTCCCGTCACGTCGAACAAGAGCTTCATTGGCTCCGGTGCCGGGGTGGAACTGGTCAACGCCGGTTTCAAGCTCATCAACGTGTCCAACGTGATTTTCCGGAACTTCACGGTCCGCGACTCCTACATTCCCGGCGACTGGGACGGCAAGCGGCCGGACAATGACCGCGACGGGATCCAGCTGGATACCTCGCACCACGTCTGGGTGGATCACATGAAGTTTGAGCGCATGGGCGATGGCATGATCGATACCCGCAAGGATTCGGACTACCTCACCTATTCGTGGAACGTGTTCGCGGATAACAACAAGGCCCTGGGCGTTGGCTGGACCAGCAATGCGGTCACCAAAATGACCATCCACCACAACTGGATCCGCAACACTGTCCAGCGCAACTTCAGCCTGGACAACACTGCGGCCGCACACGTCTACAACAACTACCTGCAGGACATCGGCCAGTACGGAATGATGGGCCGGAACGCCGCCAAGGTGGTCCTGGAGGGCAACTACTTCACCGCTGTGGCCGATCCTGTGGTGGCCAAGGACCCCGCCACGGAAATCGTCAACCGTGACAACATCTTCGATGCCACCCGTGGCCGCAAGGACAACATCGGCAGCGCCTTTGACCCCACCCGGTCCTACGCCTACGCCAAGGACGACGCCGCCAAGGTTCCAGGACTGGTCACCTCAGGCGCCGGACCGCGTGAAAGCCAAGCGCCAAGCACGACGACGGACATCACCGTCGCGCTGGACGGCACCGGCGACTTCGGCAGCCTGCAGGCGGCCATCGGCTCGATTCCGGCGGGCAACACCCAACCCCGGACCATCACCATCAAGCCGGGTTTCTACCGGGAAATGGTGAACGTCTGGGCTGACCGGCCAAACGTCACCTTCCAGGGAGCAACGGGCGACCCTTCCGACGTCGTGATTTCCTACGACCTCCCAGCCAACGGCGCCAAGTTCTTCGGCGGGACCTGGGGCGCGGCCGGCAGTGCCACGCTCAACGTCCTGGCCCAGGACACCACCTTCCGCAACCTCACGGTCGAGAACGCCTATGACGAAGCCGCCAACGGCGGAAGCCAGGCCCTCGCTGTCCGTACCGTGGCGGACAAAGTAACGTTCGACAACACGAGGTTCCTCGGAAACCAAGACACCTACCTCGCGGACACCACGGGCCGGGACGCCACAGCCCGCACCTACCTGAAAAACTGCTACATCGAGGGCGACGTGGACTTCCTCTACGGACGGGGCACAGCCGTCTTTGACGGCTGCACCATTCACTCCCTGGACCGCGGCAGCGACGTCAACAACGGGTACATCGTGGCCCCGAGCACCAAGAACTCCAACCCCTACGGCTTCCTGATCGTGAACAGCACCCTCACCTCCGATGCCGCCCCCGGAACGGTCAGTCTGGGACGCCCATGGTTTGCCAGCAGCGATCCCGATGCCCACCCGATGGCCGTCATCCGTGATTCGAACCTTGGCAGCCACATCGCTGTGCAGGGTTGGTCCGACATGAGCGGACATGCTTGGACCGAAGGACGCTTCGCCGAGTACAACAACACGGGACCCGGCGCGTTCACCAACGGGTTCCACCCCCAACTCACGCCCCAGGAAGCCCCGAAGTTCACCAAGGAGACCTTCCTTGGTGACTGGACCCCGGCAGCAGGTGCCTGAGATGGCGAACACAGAACACAGGGGCATCCGACGCCGGACCCTCCTTTCCGCAGGACTCGCTGCAGGCACCTTGGCGTCGGCCGGCCTGTTCACTCCGGCTGCCTCCGCCGTGGCAGCGGAAGGTGCACCATCCGGCGTCGACCCCACGGGGTTCGATGAAGCAGGGCTGCCGATAAACCGCGGGCACGGGGGTGCCTGGACTGAGGCGCCGGAGGGGTTCGCCGGCGTCGGTACCACCGGCGGGGCCGGGGGCAGGCTGGTCCATGCCAGGACGCCTGACGAGCTCCGCGGGTTCGCCAAGAGCGCCGAACCCCTGGTGGTGATCCTGCATGGCGAACTGGTTTTCGCACAGTACGAAAAACTGACGGTGACCTCCAACAAATCCTTCCTCGGCGCGGGTGAAGGGGCAGCGGTGGTCAATGCCGGCTTCAAGCTGGTCAACGTGGCCAACGTTGTGTTCCGCAACTTCACGGTCCGGGACTCCTACATTCCCGGTGACTTTGTGGGGAAACGGCCTGACAATGACAGGGATGGAATCCAGATGGACACCAGCACGCACGTCTGGGTGGACCATATGCATTTCACCCGCTTGGGCGACGGACTGGTGGATATCCGCAAGGACTGCGACAACGTCACACTGTCCTGGAATGTCTTTTCGGACCATAACAAGGCCCTCGGTGAAGGGTGGACCCAGAATGTGGTCACCCGGGTGACGCTGCATCACAACTGGATCCGGAACACCCACCAGCGCAACGCCAGCTTGGACAACACCGCGGCATCGCATGTCTACAACAACTACTTGGAGAACGTCTCCAGCTACGGGATGCTGGGGCGGAACGCAGCCTTGCTGCTGGTGGAGGGAAACTACTTCCGGGACGTCCGCAATCCGCTCCACCACCAAGGGCCGGGCGGTGGGTTGGCGGCCCGCAACAACGTCTTTGACGAGTGCACGGGGAACACCGGCCAGGAACGCGGCGAGTCCTTCCACCCCCCGTACCCCTATGACGTGACCCCCACCAGGGCGGTTCCCGCACTGGTACGTGCCTTCGGCGGGCCTTTGGGAGGGACCGGGCCTGCACTCCGGAAGGTCATCACGGTGGCGCTCGACGGAACCGGCGACTTTGCCAGCATCCGGGCGGCCATTGGCGCGATCCCCGCGAATAATCCAACAGCCGTCACCGTGCTGGTGCAGCCCGGTCTCTATCACGAGCCATCGGTTGTGTGGGGTGACCGTCGCAACATCACCCTGGCCGGCGCTACAGGAAATGCCGCGGATGTGGTCCTGAGCAACAGTGAAGGCGTGACACTCACCGTGGCGGCGGACGGGTCGACGGTGCAGGACCTGACAGTCACGTCCGACACCCCACAGTCCGGCACCGTCCTGCAGGTCGCCGGAAAGGATGTGACCTGTTCCAACGTGACGGTGCTCAACGGCACCTCGGGATAGGAAAAGTAAAGTCTGGACTTTAATAATAAGCACGCTTAGCATTTTTACCGTGTTATCGACAGCTAGCTGTTGGAGGCGGCCACAATGCGAGCGATGGTGTACCGCGGCCCTTACAAGGTCAGGGTCGAAGAAAAAGATATCCCCCGGATTGAGCATCCCAATGACGCCATAGTCCGGGTTACCGGAGCCGCGATCTGCGGCTCAGACCTGCACCTGTATCACGGCATGATGCCGGATACGCGTGTGGGGATGACGTTCGGGCATGAATTCGTGGGAGAGGTCCACGAGGTTGGTTCGTCAGTGGAGAACCTGAATGTGGGAGACCGTGTGATGGTCCCCTTCAATATCTACTGCGGGTCCTGCTACTTCTGCGCCCGCGGACTGTATTCCAACTGCCACAACGTCAACCCGAACGCGACGGCGGTGGGCGGCATTTACGGGTACTCGCACACCACCGGTGGTTACGACGGCGGCCAGGCTGAGTTCGTGCGGGTGCCGTTCGCCGACGTCGGACCCAGCAAAATTCCCGAGTGGATGGATCAGGAAGACGCGGTGATGCTCACCGACGCCCTCCCCACAGGCTACTTCGGGGCCCAACTGGGAGACATCGAACAGGGCGACACCGTGGTGGTTTTCGGTGCGGGACCCGTGGGCCTGTACGCGGCCAAGTCGTCATGGTTGATGGGCGCAGGACGCGTCATCGTCATTGACCACCTTGAGTACCGGCTCGAGAAGGCCAGGGAGTTTGCCCACGCGGAAACGTACAACTTCACCGAATACGACGACATCGTGGTGGAGATGAAGAAGGCCACCGACCATCTCGGTGCGGACGTGGTGATTGACGCCGTCGGAGCCGAGGCCGATGGCAACCTGACCCAACACATCACGTCGTCCAAGTTCAAGTTGCAGGGAGGATCTCCCGTCGCCTTGAACTGGGCCATTGATTCAGTACGCAAAGGCGGGACAGTGTCAGTGGTGGGAGCCTACGGCCCGATGTTCAGTGCGGTGAAATTTGGCGATGCCATGAACAAGGGGCTGACGCTGCGGATGAACCAGTGCCCGGTCAAGAGGCAGTGGCCCCGGCTGTTCGAGCACGTCCGGAACGGCTACTTAAAGCCAAGCGACATCGTCACCCACCGGATTCCGCTGGAACACATTGCCGAGGGCTATCACATCTTCTCGGCGAAGCTGGATGACTGCATCAAGCCGATCGTGACCACAGTCGCCTAAACCCCGGCTGGATCGGGCTTGGCAAGCCGGATCATGTTGAGCAAGGGAGAAACATCATGCCGTACACAGCAGAACGGCCACAGCCTCGGCCGGCACCCGAAGAGTTGCGGGCCAGGATCCCGGGATGGGGAGTGGACCTCGACCCCAAGGACCGCCCGGCGTTCCCCCGCGAGCAGCGCGGGATCTCCACCGGAGCGCATTGGGACTTCCCGGAGCGCCAGGAGGAAAAGTATCCAAGGGAACGCTCCGTTGAGCACAAATTCCTGACACCCGTTTTTGGAACATCAACACCACCCAAGGGCGCCTCAGGTGCCATCAGAAGGTACGCCTACAAATACAGCGAAGGGCGGGCCGCCCATTGGCTGCTCCTGATCGCGGCAGACCGCGTGGACGCGTGGGAGAGCCACCTGCGCTCGTTCGGCACGCTGCACCCGGACAACCCGATTACGGAAACGGGAGTGCTGAGCGAGTTCAAGAATCACGGCTTGGCCTCGCGGCGTGACCGAAAACGTGCGGACACCAAGCACCAGTGGATGGATCCGATCATCGTGGCGGGACCGTGGCTCCTGGTGGGTGCGGGAGTGGTTCTCGCCCTCAAGGGGGTCGCAAAAGCAGCCAGGAAAACCCGTCGACGCTGACCCAACCCCATCCGGGTAGCACAAAGAGGCCGTTTTGAACCCTCAAAACGGCCTCTTCTGCTGGTTGGCTTGGGTGGGTTACGCGTCGACGTCCGTGTTGACGATGTACACGTCGCACGGAGCACCGTGTGCCACGCTGTTGGCGATGCTGCCCAGCACGCGGCCCAGGCCCTTCATGCGCTTGTTGCCGACCACGATCAGCGAGGCGTTGTTGGCCTCTGCGTAGTTGATGAGGGCGTTGGCCGGAGTACCACGGGCCGCGTAGTACTTGACGCTGTTGTTCGGAATATCCAGCTCTTCGGACACCTTGCGGGCAACGTATTCCGCCGAATCGGCGGACGAGACGGTGATGCGGTCGCTGCCGCTGCCGAATTCCTCGATACGGTCATCGGAGAAGCCGCTGATCACGTGCAGTTCGGCACCGAGAGCCGTCGCGAGCTTCGCTGCTGCCACTGCTGCCCGTTTGGCCGTTTCGCTGTTGTCAACGCCGACGACAATAACATCTGACATGAGTACTCCTGGTTGTGGGGATTCACTGGGTGCTGCTGCAAGAAATCTACACTCCATCCCCATCAGCCGGGATGAAGCGTCAGCACCGGGAGTGTTTACGGCTGTGCCGGGCAGGGTAGGGATAAAAGCATCGGAACGATCACACGACCGAAAGGCAGGACCATGAGCGACTCACCATTCTCCCCGCAGACCGCCATCGTCACGGGATCGGATTCAGGCATCGGCCGGGCCACGGCGGTGGCTCTGGCCAAGGCCGGCATGGACGTGGGCATCACATGGCATTCGGATCACCAGGGTGCCGAGGAGACGGCTGAAGAGGTCCGGGGGCTTGGCCGCAAGGCTGTGGTGCAGAACCTGGACACTACGGATATTCAAGGAACGGCCGCCGCCATCGACCAGCTTGCTGACGCACTCGGCGGCGTGGACGTCTTCGTCAACAACTCCGGAACGGGTGACGGCACCAAATTCCTGGACCTCGACTACCAAACCTGGATGTCAACCCTGGACACCAACCTCAACGGGGCCTTTGTCGCCATGCAAACAGCGGCCAAGCGCATGGTGAAGGCGGGTCGTGGTGGGCGGATCATCGCGGTAACGAGCGTGCATGAGTTCCAGCCAAGGGTTGGCGCCTCCGCCTACGATGCCTCAAAGCACGGGCTCGGTGGCCTCATCAAAACCATGGCCTTGGAACTCGCCGAGTATGGAATCACTGCCAACAATGTGGCGCCCGGTGAGATCGCCACTCCCATGACGGGCCAGGAAGACGAGGATCCCACCACGAAGGAGCGCCCTGGAGTGCCGCTGGGACGTCCCGGAGATGCCCGTGAAATCGCAGCCGTCATCGCTTTTCTCGCGTCCCCGGCCTCCAGCTACGTCAACGGCGCTTCGTGGCCCGTGGACGGCGGAATGCTGCAGATGGGACCCCAGGCCGGCTCGCACATCACCAGCAATGACTGGCGCGAAAGCTGACCCTGCACCACCTCTGGCCGCACGGAGATCCGTGGGCTAGTCTGCTTGGACGGCCTGCCTGGCGGGCCTGATTTTCCAGAGATTCGTAAGACGTTGATGAGGAGCACCATGGCTGGCCACACATATAGCGTTTCCGAAATTGTAGGAACTTCCACCGAGGGCGTTGACGACGCGATCAAGAACGGCATCGCAACAGCCTCCCAGACCCTGCGGAACCTGGATTGGTTTGAGGTCAAGGAAATCCGCGGCCACCTTGAGGACGGCGCGGTAGCCGACTGGCAGGTCACCATCAAGCTGGGGTTCCGCCTCGAGCGCTGAAACGCTCTCCGCGAGATGACAGTTATTGCCGATGTTTCAGAGGAACATTGGCATTAACTGTCATCTCGGCGCGCAGGCTCAGGCACCTGGGAGGCGGCGCCCACGTCACCAAAGCTGAGCAGCGTCAAAGCGTCCGACGACGGCGAGCCGGCTTTGGCCGAATAGACCCGCAGGAGCTGGTCGGGATCGTCCGGGAGACCCAGGGTTTCAAAGTTCAGTTCGAGGTCGCCCACCACCGGGTGGTGCAGCCGGACGGTGCCCGCGGATCGCGTGGCGACCCTGTGCCCGGCCCACCACTGACGGAAATGCTCGCTGTGGACGGCCAGTTCTCCCACCAGTTGATTGGTCTGGGGGTCGTTGGGATGCCGGCCCACATCCATGCGCAGGGCACCCACAGCCTCGGCGGCCACGGTCTTCCAATCCCTGAACAGCGCCCCGGCGTCGGGATCCAGGATGATCCAGCGGGTCAGGTTCCGCTCGGGCGCCGGCAACGCCGGGAAATCGGTGAACAGCAAGTGGGCCAGCCGGTTTCCGGCAAGGACATCAGCGCGGCGGCCCAACACCATCGCCGGAACATCTCCGACGGCGTCCAGCAACTGCCGCACGGCAGGCCTGACCTTTTGCACGGGGCCGGGATTGCCTGCCGAGCTGGCGCAGTGCTCCAGCAGGTCCATCATGTGTGCCTGCTCCCCCGCATCGAGGCGCAGGGCACGTGCCACGGAATCAAGGACTGCTTTGGAGGGGTGGATGTTGCGGCCCTGTTCCAGGCGCGTGTAGTAGTCGGTGCTCACACCGGAAAGGCGTGCCACCTCTTCGCGGCGGAGCCCGGGCACCCTGCGCGATCCGCTGGACTCCTGCGCTCCGGCGTCTTCGGGTGAGAGGCGGGCGCGCATGACTTTGAGGAACTTGCCGAACTCTGCGCTTTGACCCATCCGTCTATTCTGCCGGTGCAGATGTGTGAAACACCATCATTCTGGGTAGGACTGCCAGACCTAGGAAAAACAGGATCAGGCTGGGTTGCTGACTCGGCCGCAAAAACTGCATAGGCTCAGTACAGAGCCTCCGAAAACGCTTTCTGGAGAATCGCCACCATCACCATCCCGTCGAAGGAGACCGTCATGCCAGAGCTGATATTGAACAACGGCGTCACCATCCCGCAGCTCGGATTCGGTGTCTTCCAAGTGCCCGCCGAAGAAACACAGAGGGTCGTGGAAGATGCGCTGGAAGCCGGCTACCGCCACATCGACACAGCTGCCGCGTACCGCAACGAGGCAGGGGTAGGCGCCGCCATCGCCGCCTCGGGGATTCCCCGCGATGAACTCTTCATCACCACCAAGCTCCGCAACGGTGAGCAAGGCGCGGCCCCTGACGCATTCCAGCGCAGCCGGGACGCCCTGGGCCTGGATGTCATCGACCTCTACTTGATCCACTGGCCCGTCCCATCCCAGGGTCTCTTCGTTCAGGCGTGGAAAGACATGGAGAAGCTCTACCAGGACAAGCAAATCCGGGCCATCGGCATCTCCAACTTCCTCTCTGATCATGTGGACACGCTGCTCAAGGAAGCGGACGTCGTCCCGGCCGTCAACCAGATCGAGGTCCACCCCACCTTCCAGCAGGGTGAACTGGCAGCAAAGTGCCGCGATCTGGGCATCGCCGTGGAAGCCTACAGCCCCTTGGGGCAGGGCAAGGACCTCAACGCTGAACAGGTGGCGCTGGTAGCCGCTGCACACGGCACCACTCCTGCGCAGGTGATCCTCGCCTGGCACCTGGCGCAGGGAACCATCGTGATCCCCAAATCAGCAGACTCCACCAGGATGCGCGAAAACTTCGGCGCAGCTGACCTCTCCCTGACCGAATCCGAACTGGCAGCCATCACGGCACTGGAGGCGGGCGCCCGCATCGGTTCCGATCCCGCCGTCGCATCTTTCACCCAGCTCTAAACCCCCTAAAGAAGGACCTGACAACCATGCAGTACACGCACCTTGGCCGCTCCGGCCTGAAAGTTTCCCGTCTCTGCCTGGGCACCATGAATTTCGGCCCGCAGACGGACGAAGCAACAGCACATTCGATCATGGACTCCGCGCTGGATTCCGGCATCAACTTCTTTGACACCGCCAACGTCTACGGCGGAGCGGAACACCGCGGCTGGACCGAGGAAATCATCGGCCGCTGGTTCGCGAAGGGCGGCGAGCGCCGCGAACGGACCGTCCTGGCCACGAAGCTGTACGGCACCATGACGGACCGTCCCAACGAATCGAAGCTGTCGGCGCTGAACATCCGCCGCGCACTGGATGCGAGCCTGAAGCGCTTGCAGACGGATTACATCGACGTCTACCAGTTCCACCACATTGACCGCGATACCCCGTGGGATGAGATCTGGCAGGCCATCGAAGTGGCCGTGCAGCAGGGCAAGATCCTCTACTCGGGAAGCAGCAACTTCGCCGGCTGGCATATTGCCCAGGCGCAGGAAGCTGCCCGGAGGCGGAACTACACCGGGCTGGTCAGCGAGCAGTCGATCTATAACCTCTTCAGGCGCGAACTTGAGCTCGAGGTCATTCCATCCGCTCAGCAGTACGGCTTGGGCCTGATTCCGTGGTCGCCATTGCAGGGCGGGCTGCTGGGTGGCGTGCTGAAGAAGGAGGAGCAGGGAGTTCGCCGTGCGGAGGGCCGGGCTTTGGAAACGCTCAAGAAGCACGAGGACCAGATCCGCCAGTACGAGGACTTTGCGGACGAACTCGGCCACGCGCCGGGCGACGTCGCCCTTGCCTGGTTGCTCCACCAGCCCGCTGTGACGGCGCCGATCGTGGGACCCAGGACCCAGGAACAGCTCGATGCCGCCATCAGGGCTCTCGATGTCTCCCTGAACGATGATGCCCTCAAACGGCTCGACGACATCTTCCCGGGCCACCGCCCAGCGCCCGAAGACTACGCATGGTGAGCAGCCTGCTGCCCGACAGCCTCGGAGCGTCGGCGGACACCGTCGCGCCCCGGGACATTTTGTTCATTGGCGGGACGGGGGTCATCAGTGCAGCGGCGGCCGAACGCGCCGTTGCCCTAGGCCACCGGCTGACCATCCTCAACCGGGGACGGTCAGCCGGGCGGCCGGTCCCAGGTGGCGCGGAAGTGCTGCACGCCGACATCCGCGATTCCCAGGCGGTGCGTGAGGTTCTCCAGGGAAGGGAGTTCGACGCCGTTGCAGACTTCATTTCCTTCACACCGGACCAGGCGCTGGCCGGCTTGGATGTGTTCCGCGGGCGGACGGGCCAGTACGTGTTCATCAGTTCCGCTT
Source organism: Paenarthrobacter sp. TE4293 (assembly GCF_050435325.1). Lineage (NCBI taxonomy): Bacteria > Bacillati > Actinomycetota > Actinomycetes > Micrococcales > Micrococcaceae > Paenarthrobacter > Paenarthrobacter sp. TE4293. The sequence goes on along the minus strand of NZ_JBNJRY010000012.1, from coordinate 89,779 downwards.
CGGCGTACCAGAAGCCGCCAACAACGCTCCCGATCCGGGAATCGACCCCTTTGAAGAATCCCTTCTGGCAGTACTCCCGGGACAAGATCGCCTGCGAGGAACTGCTGTTCGAGGCCTATCGGGAGCAGGATTTCCCGGTCACCGTGGTGCGGCCTTCCCATACCTATGACCGCACCAAGATCGCGATGGTGGGCGGCTGGACTGACATCCACCGCATGCGCGCTGGAATGCCGGTCCTGGTTCATGGGGACGGAACCTCGCTCTGGACCCTGACGCACAGCAGGGATTTCGCCAAGGCCTTCGTCGGGCTCCTGGGCCGGCCTCAGGCTGTGGGTGAGAGCTACACCATTACCTCTGACGAGTTCCTGCCGTGGGACCAGATCTACCGCCTGTTCGCGAGGGCGGCCGGCGTTGCGGAACCCGAACTGTTTCACGTCTCGTCCGAGACCATTGCCGCCCACAGCCCTGAACTCGGTCCCAACCTGCTGGGCGACCGCTCCCACTCCGTGGTCTTCGACAACTCCAAGATCAAAGCCCTGGTTCCTGGTTACCGGGCCACCATCCCTTTCGCGGACGGTGCCCGGGAGATCGTCGAATGGCACGACGCCCACCCGGAGCTGCAGGTGGTGAAGGAGGACTACATGGAGTTGACCGACCGGCTCCATGGCTGGTCACGAAGATAGCTGTTGCCAAGCGGCCGGCCACCAGCGTAGAAACAGAGAAACCCAGAGGAGACCAAGGCCCATGACACTTGCCCCACTCATCGAGCTGAACGACGGCTTCAAGATCCCGCAATTGGGCCTCGGCACATGGCCCTTGAATGACGCCGAGGTTGCCGACGCCCTGGTGGCGGCGGTGGAGCATGGCTACCGGCACGTGGACACGGCCAGGAAGTACGGTAATGAGAAGGGCGTCGGCAACGGCATCCGGGCGTGCGGACTGGACCGCAAGGAACTCTTCATCACCACCAAACTCGATGGAGAATTCCAAGGCTCCGGCAAGGCCGTTGATGGGCTGGAAGGGTCGCTGGAGCGGCTCGGCCTGGAATACGTCGACCTGCTGCTGATCCATTGGCCGCTCCCCCGCCGCGGCGAATTCGTGTCCACGTGGAAGACATTCGAGCAACTGCAGGCTTCGGGGAAAGCACGCTCCATCGGCGTCTCCAACTTCAAACCCGCCCACCTTGACCAGCTGTTCCGGGAGACGGAGGTCGTGCCTGCCGTCAACCAGATCCAGGTCAGCCCTTCCATTCCCCGCCCGGCCGCCCGGGCCTACAACGAGCGGCACGGCATCGTCACGGAGTCCTACAGCCCGCTGGGTGCCAGCAGCGATCTGCTCAACGCCCCGGTATTGGCCGGCATTGGCGGAAAGTACGGAAAGACGCCGGGACAGGTGGTGCTGCGATGGCACGTGCAGCAAGGACTGGTGGCCATCCCCAAGACAGCCAATCCGCAACGGATGAAGGAGAACCTGGACGTGTTCGACTTCGAACTGGACCAGGACGACCTCAACAAACTGCAAACCCTCGACGCCGGCCCGGACGCGGGCGTCGACTCGGACGTTCAGGGGCACTGACGCGTGACAACAACAGACACGGACACCCTCATCTGGGTGGGTTCCTACACTGCTGACAGGAATGGCAACGGCGAGGGCATCAGCGCACTCTCGGCGGACTCCGACGGGAAACTCACGGCACGTGGCTTGGCCGTCGCGGCGAACTCGCCCTCGTTCCTCGCACTGCACCCCACCCTCCCGGTGGTCTACGCCGTTGCGGAGGAAGGCAAGACGGTCCGGGCCTATCGCCGGACGGGGGATACGGGTTTGCAGGCCTTCGGTGAGCCTTGGCCGGCGGGCGACGCCACCTGCCATGTCGCCGCGGACCCGCACGGCCGCTTCGTGGTGGCCACCTGTTGGGGCGACGGCCAGGTCATCCTGTACGAACTGGACGACGACGGCGCCCTCACCTCGCGCACCAGCGCTACAGCCGCCGTCGATCCCCACTTCACCGGACCCACGGACGACGAGCGACCCAGCCGCGCGCATTCGAGCCTGATGCTCCCCGACGGACGGGTCATGACCACCGACCTTGGGCATGACCTGGTCCGCGTGTGGAAGTACGTTCCAGCAGAAGGCTTGCAGGCTGACCACCAGGTGGTGCTGCCCAAGGGCTCGGGCCCGCGGCATATGGCACGGCATCACAGCGGGACGGTGTTCGTGGATACCGAGTACTCGGTGGAAGTGGCCGCGGTCCGGATGGAACCGGACGGCACGTACGAGCTCACCGCTGTTGTCCCGGCCAGCATCAACAAGCCGTTCGACGGCGACTCCGGAGCGGAGATCGCGTTGTCACCGGATGGCCGGTTCGCCTACGTGGGAGTCCGGGGTTCAAACCGCATCTGCGTGCTGAAGGTGACCCACGACGGCACTGAAATTGAGCCCCTCGCGGACGTTCCCTGCGGCGGTGACTGGCCACGCCATCATTTGGTCCGCGAAGGCTGGCTGTACGTCGCCAACGAAGGTTCGGGCGACGTCGTGAGCTTCAAACTCGACCCTGAAACCGGTCTTCCGGACGGGCCCGTGGACCGGGTGCCGACAGGCTCACCCAGCGTGTTGGTTCCCGCGGGCTAACTACCGCCGAGGTGGCATTTAATACGTATGATCCGCTCAGACATTGGTATCAAATGCCACCTCGGCGAGTCTTTTTAGACGGACCAGACCTGTACGTCGTCCGTGCCACAGATGAGCTTGCGGCCCGTCGGTTCAAGGATGACCCAGAGCAGTTCCTGGTGCTTCGAGACATCGTCGACGCGGCCGGTTCCGGCACCCCACGCGACGTCATAGATCCACACAGGATCGCCGGAACTGAGCTCGGACCACTCCGCTGCCGGGATATGCCGGTAGTCGGCGGGCCGGTTCAGGATGGAGGTGGTCATGCTGACACTTCCGAGGCCGTACGGCGCCGCCATACGGTAGCCACGCCGTTGTGGGCCGGCAGCAAGTGGCCTTCGGGAAACACCTGGACAGCGTCCGGTTCAGAGTCCGGGCTCCACAGGCCCGACGCCGGGCAGTGGGAACCGGTAGGCATGACACGGGTGGCTCGTTCGCGCAGGAGGGCGATGCTCTTCATCGTTGAAACTCATCCTTGGGAGTAGATCGGGGCACTGCGTGGTGTGAAGCAGATCTCTTCAACCCTATGCAAGTCACAAGGGCTTGGTTATGGACAGATGCATAGCGTTCTGCGGCAGGGCCGTGCAAGCACACAGTGAGATGGGGGCATCCCTTCGGCTAGGGGCCATGCAAGCGCTTCCAACAATTGAACGTCTGGACTTTTCTTCACATCCCGTAACTCATTGATTCTCTGGATTAAGATTCCGCAAGCGCTTACAGTTGTGACTTGTCCCACAGCACCGTCGCTTAGCGGAAGGTTCCATCACTTGTTCTCTCGCAGCTATAGACCCTCCATCCCCCACCAGCGCCGGCCCTTTGGCCGCCTCACCGCCGTCGTCCTCACGACGGCGGCGCTCACCGCCTCCGCGGTTCTGCCCGCGGGTGCCGCTCCGGCCACCAAGACACCTGATCCCGCAGCACAGCACTCCATCCGAGGCGGGGTCAGCGACCAGAACTTCTACTTCGTCATGGCGGACCGCTTCAACAACGGCACCACCACCAACGACGACGGCGGACTGGGTTCCGACCCGATGGTGTCCGGCTTCGACCCCACACGCAAAGGGTTCTTCAACGGCGGTGACCTGAAGGGATTGCAAGACCGCCTGGACTACATTCAAGGGCTCGGAACGAACGCCCTCTGGCTCACTCCGAGTTTCAAGAACAAGGCAGTCCAAGGCGACGGGAGCCTGGAGAACAGTTCCGCCGGTTACCACGGCTACTGGGTCACCGACTTTACGCAGATCGATCCCCACCTGGGCACCAACGCTGAGCTGAAAACACTCATCGATGCCGCCCACGCGCGCGGCATGAAGGTGTACTTCGACATCATCACCAACCACACCGCGGATGTCATCCAGTACCAGGAGACCCAGTCGGCACCCTACATCCCGAAGGAAGCCAAGCCGTACCGCACTGCCACTGGCGAGGCCTTCGATGATCGCGACTACGCAGGGACGCAGGACTTCCCGGCCTTGGATCCCGCGACGTCGTTTCCCTACACGCCCGTGGTCCCGGCCGCCGAGAAGGACGTCAAGGTTCCATCCTGGCTGAACGACCCCACGCTCTATCACAACCGCGGCAACACCAACTTTGCCGGCGAAGACTCCTTGTATGGCGACTTCTTCGGGCTGGACGACCTCTTCACCGAGAACCCGAAAGTGGTGAACGGGATGATGGACGTCTACAAAACCTGGATCCGCGACTTCGGCATCGACGGTTTCCGCATCGACACCATGAAGCACGTCAACGATGAATTCTGGCAGCAATTCGGCCCGCAGGTGCTCAGTTATGCCAGGGAACAGGGCAAGGACGAGTTCTTCATGTTCGGGGAAGTCTTCGACACCTCCAAGAGCATCACCTCCACGTTCACCACCCGGAACAAGATGCAGGCAGTGCTGGACTTCGGCTTTCAAGGCGCGGCCCGCAGCTTCGCATCGCAGGGCAGCAAGGCCACAGGCCTGGCTGATTTCTTCAACGGCGACGACTGGTACACGGACGCCGACTCCAACGTCTACCAACTGCCCACGTTCCTGGGAAACCATGACATGGGCCGCATCGGCACCTTCATCGCCCAGGACAACGTGGGGGCGTCCGACGCTGAACTGGTGGAACGCGACGAGCTGGCCCATGAACTGATGTACTTCTCGCGCGGCAACCCCGTGGTCTACTACGGGGACGAGCAGGGCTTCACGGGGGCCGGCGGTGACCAGGATTCGCGGCAAACGATGTTCGCGAGCAGGGTTCAGGAGTACCTGGATGACGACCTCCTGGGCACCAGTGCCACCCACGCCACGGACAACTTCACCACCGGGCACCCGCTGTACAAGAAGATCGGTGAACTCGCGGCGCTGACGGCCAAGCACCCAACACTCCGCAGCGGCGCCCAGCAGAACCGCTACGCGGCGGACGGTGCCGGGATCTACGCCTTCTCCCGCATCGACGCCAAGGAACAGCGCGAATACATCGTGGCCGTCAACAACAGCGAAACCGCCCAAACCGCGGCGATCCCCACGTATGAAGCCAAGCAACCGTTCAAGTTGGTCTACGGCAACGCTCCCAAGAACGCCAAGACCGATTCCCAGGCGAACCTGGCCGTCACCGTTCCGCCGCTTTCCGCCGTGGTTTACGAAGCGGCGGGGCAACTTGCCAAGTCCAAGGCGGCGCCCGCCGTCGTGCTCGAAAAGCCGGTCACCGCGGCCGGTGACGCGACCCGCCAGAAGGTGACAGCCGACGTCGACGGTAACTCGTTCTACGAAGTCACCTTCCAGGCTCGGACAGCCGGTGGCGCATGGACGCCAATCGGCACGGACGACAACGCGCCCTACCAAGTGTTCCACGACGTCTCGTCCTTGGAGTCCGGCTCCACGGTGGAGTATCGCGCGGTGGTGCTGGACAACCGCGGACAGACGTCGGCGAGTGAGCCGAAGAGCGGAGTGGTGGGCGAGGCCGCACAGCCCGACACTGTCGCCGTGGCCGGCAGCCTCAACACCGAACTGGGCTGCACCGAGGATTGGCAGCCGGGCTGCGAACACGCGCTTATGGGTTACGAGCAGTTGCACCGGTTATGGCAGCTGAACGTCCCCAACCTGCCCGCTGGAACCTATGAGTTCAAGGCCGCTCTCAACGGGAGCTGGGACGAAAACTATGGTGCTGGCGGCGAGCTTGATGGCCCCAACGTGGTGTTCACGCACGCGGGCGGTGCTGTCACGTTCCTGTACGACCAGGCCACGCACGTGATCAGCGCGGCAGTTCCGGGCCAGCAACCGGCCTCAGTGTCCGTGCCGGGGAGCCTGAACTCCGAGCTCGGTTGCGCCGGTGATTGGATGCCGGACTGCGCCCAAGCCCAGTTGTCCCTGGATGCCGCTGACGGGCTCTGGAAGCTTTCCGTGCCCGACCTCGCTGCCGGAAGCTACGAGTTCAAGGCCGCCATTAACGGCTCCTGGGCCGAGAACTATGGCCTGGCCGGAGCCCCCAACGGCAGCAACATCACGCTCAAGCACGACGGCGGGCCGATCACCTTCCGGTACGACCCCGCCAGCCACCTGGTCACCGCCGGGTAACCCAACCGCCGGGTAACCCAACTGCCCGCTCACCCAATTGGGGACAGCACCTGCCGCAATGAGTACTCATTGGAGCATGTACTGTCCCCTGGTTGGGCTACTTGTAGCTCAGGCTGAGGAGCATGGACTTCAGCTGGGCGTACTGTGTGGTGCCCATATAGGCTTTGGCTGCCTCGGGGGTCGCGAAGGTGGGCTGCTTGTCGAAGTCGAACAGCACGTAGGCGTTCATGAATCCGTTGGGCATCCTGATCAGGTTGGTTCCCGAGTCCGTCTCCCCGGACTGAAGCTCCGAGGCCAGGCGAACGTCCATGAAATAGTACGCATCACCCAGGACTTTGGCACTGCCCTCCGGTGCTCCATACGGAACATACCTGGACTGGTTGGCCGCGAAACCAAACTCCACAGGATTGCCGGAGATATCCCTAAGCCCAGGGACGGCAGCCCGGTCATAGACAGTACGGGTTACCTCGCCCGCGGTGCCGTCTCCGTAGAACCCGCTGCTCACCATGGCAACCTTGGTGCCTGCACTGTCCAGGATGGTGGCCCCTTGGGATGCAGCCTTCGTTTCCTCGGAAAGATACGGCCCCTGCTCTGTGTATGCGCTCCAACCAACCGGAAGCGTGAAGGAGAGGTGTCCGTCGGGGAAGGTGAATGTCTGGGTTTGCGCCGTGTGCGGCAGCGTTGTTGTCGAAACGGGTGTAGGCGCCACCACGGGAACCGTTGGAGCCGGCGGGGAAGTGGGCGCGGCAGCCGTTGCCGTAGCCGTGGGCGTCGCTGACGATGTACCCGAGGGCGTAGGGGTGGGCGTCTGCGTGGCGGAAGCGCTGGGCGTGGGCGTCGCTTCTGTCGTGGTGACCGTGACGGCAGGCGCCGGCGCGGTGTTCACGGAACCAAAGTTGGCGGCTACCAGCACTCCCGCCGTGACGGCCGCAGCTGCGAGCAACAGTCCGCCCGCAATTCGGCCGGCCTTACGGTGCCTGCGCTGGTCCAGGGAGGTCACCGCCGGCAAGGGACGGCTGTCGCTGAACACCGTGGAACCGGAAAGGATCCTGTGCAGCGCTTCTTCGCCGTTGGGTTCGGCTATTGGATCGACAGTGATCGGGTCGATCGCTGAAATCTGGTTCTTGATCGGATCCATTGTCTTCAGACCCCCATCTTGTGTGTGGTGGTTTCGGCCCCTGCAGGCATCTGTTTCCGGAACGCCGTTCGGGCCCGGTGGAGGCGGACCTTGGCCGCCGATTCACTGCACTGCAGCACGCCCGCGATGTCAGCCGTGCTCAGCCCGTCCCAGTAGGCCAGCTGCAGAATGTCGCGGTCCTGCTCACGCAACCGCATCATGGCATCCTGTACCGCGACGTTTTCGGACTCACCGCCGAACCGCTCCACCGCCGTCGTCCGCAGCTTTTCCTGCAGCGCCAACTGCCGGTCGCGGCTCCGGTAGGCATTTCCCACCAGGTTCCGCGCCACCGTCAAAAGGTAGGGAAGCTCCGGATGGGAATCGTCGGTCCATTTTTGCCAGACGATGCGGAACACGTCGGCTGCGATCTCCTCGGCTGCCTCGCTGGATTCAACGCGTCGGCAGACGAATCTGAAAACGGCTGGGTAGCTGTCTTTGTGAATGGCGATAAACGCCAATTCGCGCTCTGAAAGCACGATTGTTCCCCCTGATATAGAGCCCTGAACTGCAGGATACTTGTATAGTTTCCGGCCGGACCGCCACGGTTACAGGGTCGGCGAAATTTCTTCGGAATGGTGCGGCCTTTGTCAGATGTCACTGTCCGTCTCAGAAGTCGCGGTCCACGGTTCCCGGTTCCGTCAGGGGTGCCAGCGAGCAAGCCGCCCCTGTCAGGGTGGTAACGGCCGACGTCGGGGTCCAGACCATGCTTACCGCTGCGCCTGCCGTCCTCACGCCGGAGCCGCCGCTGGCAGCACTGCCCAGCGTCACCGTCACCACGGTGCGGGGAACGCCTCCCACGGTCTCTGTTGCCGCTGTCATGGTGGCGTTGAAAACAACTGTCTTGCGACTCTTCGCGTAGTTCTGCTTGAGGTTGACCGACCCGAGGTTGACGCTGCTGCCCGCACGCTGGACGTCCAGGAGGTCCTGGGAGTTGCCCAACCCCACCAGGTTCCCGTCCCGCAAACGTACCGTCACCGGCAGTGCCGCCCCTGCCCAACCGGGCGTGACCGTGGCCGGGTTGACCTGCTGGCTGTAGACGAAACTCATGGAGTCACCGCTTTCGAGCCTGCTTTGGGTGCTGCCCCCGTTGCTCGTTCGGATGTCGGCGGCACGCAGCGGGCTGTTGTCCACCCTCCTGGAGGCGACCGTCGCGGAGAACGTTTCCTTGCCGTTGCGATCCGTGAGGACTGCCCTCAGGTCGTAGGCCGCATTTGCGTATCCCGCGGTGTTCCAGCTGCAGGCATAGGGAGCTGCAGCCGTGGTGCACAGCGTGGTCCACGATGTTGTCCCTGTTGGTGCCACCTGAATCCTGACGGAGGCAATCCCTGCCGTTGAATTGGCGGCGGCGGTCAGGGACACGGTGCCTGTCAGGTAGGCTCCCGGGTCCTCCAGGGAAATCGATGCGATCGTGTTGTCCACCGTCCGGCTGGTTGAGGCCGTGGTGGTGCTGTTGCCCGCGGCATCCACACTGATTGCGCGGAAGTAGTAACCACCATCGGAGACAGCGGTGGTGTCGAAGCGGCAGGAGTAGGGGCTCTCGGTCACAGTGCATGCTGTGGACCACGTGCTGGTGCCGGTCCTGGCGTATTGCAGGCTCACTTGGGAGACGCCCGAGTGGGCGTCCGTGGACGTCGCTGCCAGGGTACGGGTTCCGCTGAGGGGCGTGCCCGGATCCGTGAGCGCCACGGTGGGCGCGAGGTTGTCGACCGTGATGTCCGTGACGGTCGCTGAATACGTCGTGGTCAATCCAGCCACGGCCACCGCGCGGAGGTCGTATGTTTCATTGGCGAAAAGGGCTGTATTCCAGGTGCAGTTGTACGGGCTGACCAAGTTCAAGCACAGGGTGTTCCACTTGTTCGCACCGGCCACGGAGTATTCCACCCGGACGGTGTAGATCGTGGTGCCCGCACCCAACAAGCTGGTGGACAGCTGCACATTCCCCCGCACTGCTTCGGCCGGGGTCGCGAGGACCACAGTGAAACTGTTGGCGACAGTTGTGGCGCGGACCGCGGACACGGCGGTGAGTCCGGCGTTGTCTGTTGCCCGCGCGCGGAGGGTGTAGCCGCCGTCGGGCACTGTCTTGGTGTTCCACTGGCAGGTGGCTGTTGCCGTAGCCGTGCTGCAGAGGTTGGTCCACGTCGAAGTACCGTCGCGAAGGTACTCGACGTCGATGCTTCGGATCCCCGACTCGGCATCCTGCGCCGTGGCGGAGATAGCGACGGTGTCCCTGATCGAGACGCCGGGGTCCGCGAGGGTGGCTGTCGGCGGGTTCCAATCAGGCGCCGCAGCGAACGTGTTGGCGGTGTTGGACGTGATTGAGGTGAAGGCGGCAGCGGACGTCCCAGCCGTCGCACCAAGGATGACCAGCACTGCCATGAGGGCCGCGAGAATGATGGCGGTAACGGCCCTAACGTGGGGGTGCGCCCACAGTGCGGGCATATCGGCGGTTGCGGAAAGCAGTCGTCGGGAGCCCGCCTGCGGTTTGTGTGCCTTTACCCCAACCGCACCCGCAGGTTGGGCGCCGCCCAGGTAGATGGCGCACGCTATGGCCAGAAGCGTGCCAATGGACCAAAGGGCCAGTTGCGGGAACGTACCGTGCGCAATCCACAGCCCGGGCAAACCAACCATGGGCACCAGGAGGCGGGCCTGGCCCCTGATCTGCTCACGCTTCATCGGGGTGCTGTCGGCGTCCTCATTCGCGTCGCCGGCGGTGATGTAGGTGCCGTCGTCGTTGGCACCGATGATGCGGTGCAGCCTGGTCCTTTCTTTTCCGTCGGGCTCAGCTCCTGCGGGACTGAGGAACTCCACCACCCCGCCAACGGGAACGGGTTGGTCGTCGGGAAGGGCTGAGGAAAGGACGACATCGCCGGGACTGATGTGGGGTTCCATGGACCCGCTTTGCACTACGCTCCCGCCCCACCCCAGAAGTGCCGGGAAGAGCGCTATGACCGCCAAGGTCAGGGAGATGCCCAGATACACGCGGGCCATGAGGGCCACAACGAACGGCACCCATCCCTCAGCTGAGAACAGGGCCATCCTGGCACTGTCCTTGGTTTCCAGGCTCACGATGCTGCGAAAGGTCCCTTCAGGCTACGGAGTAGGTGCGGTGTCAGACTGCAGTTCCCACACCAGGTCAATGCTGACCCGGGCGCCCTGCAATGCGTTCACCTGCTCCTGGGTGAGCCCGGTGGTATCGAAGCGCCACGTGCCCCGGTAGCTTTGCGTCTCTCCCGGCGTGCCGGCCGTGTCCCAGGGCGATCCACCCGTTGCATAGTCCCGGCTGGTAGTGGCCAAGGTAGAGAGCGGATACTCCGGCACGGTGTTGGCCGTGGGTGTAAAGCCGTTGCAGTTATTGAACGAGCCGCCGGTTCCCTGCTCCAAATCGAAGAAGATGCGGTCCTCCAGTCCGCGGTCAGTAATCAGATTCTGCGTATAGGCGCGGACTTCGCCGGGGACGTTGGAGTTGGATGTCACCACAATGCACTTTTGACCGGTCTGGCCGGGAACAATGTTTTCCACCGTGAAGGCGGCTGCCCCAAGGTCGTCGTCCGTCAAAGTAACGCTGCCCGTGCTCCAGGAACTGCCGGAGTTGCGGGTGGTAGCGGTGAAAGCAGCCTGCGAGCCTTGCCAGACCATGGCTCCTGCTACGAGGACCGCGATAGGACCTGCAGCGAAAACTGCGATGGCCCTGGTGCGGGAGGAGGGGGTTTTCATAGCTGAATTCCTTTGCTTGAGACCATTGAAATGACCGCACGCAGGGAAGCATCGAAACCAGGCACCCCTTCACTGCGCAACGACGTGTTCAGGCTACGTGAATTACGGACCGCTATCTACAAGTTAGTCATGCAATTGATGATATTTGTCATATGACTTGTCATTAACCGCCACGCCCCCCGCTTCGGGGGTCCGCGATAGATTCGACCCAAGGACTTCGAGCGAGAGTGTGGAGCAACCATGGTGGAAACAGGACCCTCGGCAGATTGGGCCCGCAAGCAGGTAGACCTGGGGCGCGTTCCGGTGGCCGTGCTGGGAATCGCGTCAAGCCAGGGCATCGAGGACGTGGTGGCCTTCGGGACCGACGACGGCCGGCAAGCAACCGTCGAGGACCACTTCGCCCTCTTTTCCGTCACCAAACCCATCACCGCCTTGACCGTGATGCGGCAGGTCGAGCGTGGAACGTTGTCACTGGGCGAGTCCCTTGGCGCGGCCGTGCCCGGCTTCGGCGCGGGCCGCACCGATACCGTGACGCTGGAGCAATTGCTCAGCCACCGCTCCGGGATTGCGGACCCAGCGCTCGACGCCGGCACTCCCCTCCGCGAGGCCCTTACCTCAGCGGGACAGGCTTTCTACGCGGGATCGTTGGTCCAGTACTGCAACATCGCCTTCGAAGGTGCCGCCGCCATGGCCGAGTGGGCCGACGGCCGGACGTTCGAAGACCAGCTGCTTTCCCTGGCTGGGGACACCGGCGCCGGCTCACTCACCTTCGATGCAGCATGCAACCCGCATACGGTCCACGGCACCGGGACGGCGGGCCTCGATGTGCAGGCCATGTACAGGAACCGGCATCCCGGTGCAGGGCTTTTCGGGACGGCTGCGGACCTGCTCAACCTGGGATCGGAGCTGCTGCGGGATTCGGGTAAGGCAGTCCGTCCGGCAACCCTGGCAGCGATGCGCCGGCCCCGCACCACGGAGGTTTCGCATATCACCACCCGCCCTGCTCCACTGCGCCACACCGGGCTCGGCTTCCAGCTGCCAGCCAACGAATCCGAACTGCTGGCCAAGGGGATTTACGGCCACCCCGGCTGGTCCGGGACGGAGTGGTGGATGTTCCCGGAACAGGACCGCTGCGTCGTGTTCCTGACGAACGTGTTGGATGCCCCGGACGTTGGCGTGGACACGAACCAACTGTTCAACGCGGTAGCAGCGTCCTAGGTCCTGCTGTCGGCGGTCCGGTGACGCACCGCAGACACAGCCCACGCCAGCACAAACAGGCCCACCAGGATCAGGCCCGCGTCACCGAGGTCGATGCTGCCGAGCCATGTCGTCAGGGGGTCCTGCAGCTCAAAGGCAGCGTTCACGAATCCACCCAACGTGATGACGGCGATGAACAGCGCCGAGACAGCTGAAATACCCGTGATGACGGCGTTGAAACCAAGCTTGCGCTGCGGGTTGTGGATGGCTGATGTGTACATTTTCATCATGGCCACGCCATTGACCGAATCGCACAGGGTCATGGCGGCCGTGAACGCGAGCGGCAGGGCCATCAAGGCGAGCGGCGAAACGCCGGCGAGTGACGCCGTCGTGGTGATGACCAGCAGCCCGATGGTGGTGGCGGTGTCGAATCCGAGCCCGAACAGGAAGCCGATGACGTAAATGTTCCGCGGACGCTGCACCTTGGACAGCGGTTTGGCCAGTAAACGGGCAACAAGCCCGGTCGCTTCCAGGTCCTCCTGCCGCGCTTCGCCGCCTGCCTGCACCTTCCGGTACACCTGCGTGGCACGAACGAACGCTGCACCATTGAACAAGCCCATCACCATCAGGAACAGTCCGGAAACGCCACTGCCGATCAACCCCAGCACCTTGTTGCCCGTGGTGCCGTCCTCCATGAACTGCCCGATCAGCGTGGCACCAGCCACCACCAGCAACCCCGCCAGGATTACCACGGAACTGTGGCCCAGGCTGAAGGCAAACCCGACACTGACGGGGTCCTTCTGCTGGGCAACGAACTTGCGGGTCGAATTGTCGATCGCGGCGATATGGTCCCAGTCGTAACTGTGCTTGATGCCGGCGACATACGCAGTGACCACCAAGCCCAGCGCCAGCGGCTGCGCGGCACCCGCTGCGCCAACCAACAAGAGCACGACGGCGGCAATGTGCAATGCGGCGACGGCACCGAACGTGAACAGCAGGCGGGTCCGCAGGGACAACATCTCCCGCTCCCGATACATGGTGGCGAACTCGGTCAGCGCAGTCATTAATACTTCCTCAGGTTCAAGGGTCCCTGCCCGTACCAACGTTCACGGAGAACGCCGGCGCAAACACCCAGCAATGCAGTGAGTTCCTCAGTGCTGTTCGACAACGATCGCAACACAAGCCCGGCAGTCCCGGCAATAGCCGCCGTCAAGGAAACACCCGTGTACGCGTCAAAATCCCGGGTTATCCCGTGCAGTTCATCGGCGAGCGCCTGATCCACCCGGCGGTCAACCACCAGCAACGACCCCAGATGGCTGAAACCTTCCATGAACCCCATCCCGGTCACGTCCCCCAACGGTGGCCTGATCAGCAGGTTGTCGAGTGCCAGCAGTTTCCCGCCTTCGCCGGCGTGGACATGGATCTCATTCCGCAGCCGCACTTCCTCGTACTTGAAGGATGCCCCGTCCGGCGACCACCCCGGCGTGATGACCTCAGCCATGACAAGGCTCGACGTCGGGTGGAGGCTCATGCGCGTATTCTGCCGGTAGCTCGCCTCCCGATACGCAATAAGCTGGTCCGGCATCAGTTCCAATCGTGAGCCCTCCCCCAACCGGACCTGCATGCGTTGCTCAGCGAACGACCCCGGCGTGCGGTAAACCTTGGTAGCCGACTGCGTCGTCAACAGCAGCCCGGCCCCGGCCTCAACCTCCACCTCAATAAGAAACAGATCGGCCCCCAGGTACGCCCCGCCAGGATTGACCATGACATAACAAACCTGGCCGCTCTCATCCAAGTAATGGGGCCGGAGCACCCGCAAAGCGCCCTCATGAAACTGCCGCAAAGCAACAGACCTACCCCCGCGCACACCAACGCCAAGCTCCAACCGCCCCCGCACCGGCCGCTCCCCGACAGCCAACGCAGAGCTGGGCTCTGGTCCCACTCCTTGGCCTTGGTCAGCGGAGGCTGGGATAAGGGGCCGCGGCGTGGTGGGCACCGCGAAGCGGGCACGGCTCCTTATCCCAGCCGAAGCGGTGGCGGCCGTCCTCATGACGCCAAGTCGAGCATCAGGACGTCCCGCCGGATCCAGTTAAGGACGGCGTCCAACCCTTCGTCGGTCTTCAGGTTCGTAAAGCAGAACGGCTTGTTTCCGCGGAATTCCTTGGAATCCCTCTCCATGATGGCGAGGTCCGCTCCGACATGGGGTGCCAGGTCGGTCTTGTTGATGATGAAGAGGTCCGATTTGATCATCCCTTGGCCGGCTTTGCGGGGGATTTTTTCGCCTTGTGCGACGTCGATGATGTAGATGGAGAAGTCGACGAGCTCGGGGCTGAAGGTGGCGGAGAGGTTGTCACCGCCGGATTCGACGAAGATGACCTTGAGGTCGGGGTGCCGGGCTTTGAGTTCTTCGATGGCGGCGGTATTCATGGAGGTGTCTTCGCGGATGGCGGTGTGGGGGCAGCCACCGGTTTCGACGCCGATGATGCGGTCTTCGGGGAGGATGCCGTTGGCGGCGAGGATTTTGGCGTCTTCGATGGTGTAGATGTCGTTGGTGATGGCGGCCATGGAGATGTCGCCGCTCATGTGGCGGGTAATGCGTTCCACGAGCTGCGTTTTGCCTGCTCCGACGGGTCCGCCGACGCCGATTTTGATGGGTTCTGACATGTCTTCTGTCCTTTGCACTAGCTAGCTCATGAACATGCGGGCGCGTTGCCGTTCGTGCCGCATTTGTGAAATTTCAAGTCCGGGGCTGACGGCCCCAAAGTCGTCCCAGCACAGTTGTGCTATATCCTCGACGGCGGCAGCAACGGCGTCGTGCGCGTGGCGGAGCACCCGCTGCCCGGCGTTCTGCCCGAGCGGTATGGCACGTACGGCGTTCTGGGTCAGCGAAGTAACGGTGGCGAACAAGTAGGCCGAAAGCGCCGCCTCGAAGGGAACCCCCAGCGACCGCGCAATGACACCAAAAGCCAAGGGCTGATGCCCTGAGGCCAACCCGTCACGCACAAGCCCCCGATACGCCTCCAACTCCCCCGAGGGAAACACCTCCCCACCGATCTCCAACAGCCGTCCCCCCATTTTCAAAGACGCCTCCCGCACTTCCCGTGCCAACAACTGCCCGGAAAGAACAGAATCCAACAACCCAACGTCCACCCCCTCATACAAAAACCGCAAAGCCAACCCATCGGAATACGTCAGTTGCTGGCCGATAAAGGCGCGAAGCCAATTTCCAAACGACCCCTCATCACCAACCAACCCACGCTCGATGTAGCTCTCAAACCCCAAAGAATGAGCAAATGCCCCCGTAGGCAACGCAGAGTCGGTCAACTGTTGAAGAGCAAGCTGATATGAGGTCATGAGTCGCTCCGAAAGGTGAGGCGAAGAGCCGGAGCCGCGCCGGATTTTTGGGCCGCGGTGTGGCGGGCCACGCGGGGGACCCACTGCCGCGAGGGCCCCGACCTGAGCTTGCGAAGGTTGGGAGCGGCTGGGGACGGGCACGGCCCAAAATCCGGAGCGGCGCCCCAGCCACGGTCACCCACGGACGGCAGCATGACCGCTGTATTAGTGCGAATGCTCAGCATGGCGGAACGGCACCGGCATGACCCGCTCTTGCCGGTCGTAGGGGACGCCAACGCTCTTCAAATAGTCTTCGACCGTGTGGTCATACTGGCAAACCATGACGTCGGCCCCATATTCGGAGGAAGCGTCGAAGAACTGTGCCTGCAGATGCCGGTTGCCGAGGGAATGCGCTACGACCCCCATTTCGTGGATGCTCCGCGGCCCAATGACGAGGACGTCGGTGGGCAGCACGGAGATGACGATGACGTTGGCATCGTCGACGGCGAGGATGTCGCCGTCGCGGAGGTCGCCGGTTCCAGTGGGGAGGCGGATGCCGAGTTCCTTGCCGTGGTCTGTGGTGACGCGTTGGATGCGTTTGACGAGCAGGGCGCTGGGGAGCACGACTTTTTCTTGGTGGTGGCCTGCGTAGGCATTGGGGTGTTCGTGCAGGTTGCCCAGGATTTCTTCGATGATCATGCCGGCTCCTAGAAGAGGAAGTAGCGCTGCGCCATGGGCAGCACGTCGGAGGGCTGGGAGGTGACTTCGTCGCCGTCGACCGTCACTTTGTAGGTTTCGGGGTCGACGGCGATGTCGGGGGTTTCGCCGTTGTATTTGAGGTCCGCTTTGGTGAGGTTGCGGATACCGGAGACGGGTTTGATGATGCGTTGGAGGCCGAGTTCGGCGGGCACTCCGGCGTCGATGGCGGCTTTGGACAGGAACGTGATGGACGTCTGCTGGAGGGCTTGGCCGTACGTGGCAAACATGGGCCGCATGGTGCGGGGCTGGGGCGTGGGGATGGAGGCGTTGGCGTCGCCCATGAGCGCATAGGCGATCTGGCCGCCTTTGATGACGAGCTCGGGTTTCACGCCGAAGAACGCGGGATCCCAGAGGACCAGGTCCGCGAATTTGCCCTCTTCCACGGAGCCGATGACGTCTGCCATGCCTTGGGCGATGGCCGCGTTGATGGTGTATTTGGCCACGTAGCGCTTGAGTCGGAAGTTATCCGATCCGTCGGATCCGTGGGCAGCACCGGTCGGGTCTTTCAGCACACCACGCTGGCGTTTCATGGCGTCCGCTACCTGCCACGTCCGGGTCACTACTTCGCCCACACGGCCCATGGCCTGGGAGTCGGAGGAGGTGATCGCGAAGATCCCCAGGTCGTGGAGGACGTCCTCGGCGGCGATGGTTTCGGCGCGGATGCGGGAGTCTGCGAAGGCCACGTCTTCCGGGATGTCGGGGTTGAGGTGGTGGCAGACCATGAGCATGTCCAGGTGCTCTTCGATGGTGTTTTTGGTGTAGGGCAGCGTGGGGTTGGTGGACGCCGGAAGCACATTGGGCAGGCCGGCGATCTTGATGATGTCCGGGGCGTGCCCACCGCCGGCGCCTTCGGTGTGGAAGGTATGGATGACGCGGCCGTCGATCGCCCGGATAGTGTCTTCAACGAAGCCGCACTCGTTGAGGGTGTCGGTGTGAATGGCCACTTGAACGTCGTATTCATCGGCAACGCGCAAGGACATGTCGATGGACGATGTGGTTGAGCCCCAGTCCTCGTGCACTTTCAGTCCCACCGCACCTGCGCGGATCTGCTCCGCGAGGGGCTCGACGGCGGACGCGTGGCCCTTTCCGAACAGGCCGATGTTAACGGGCAGCCCCTCGGCGGCCTGCAGCATTCGCGAGATGTGCCAGGCGCCGGGCGTGATGGTGGTGGCTTTGGTTCCTTCGGCGGGTCCTGTGCCGCCGCCCACCATGGTAGTGACTCCGCTGCACAGTGCCGTGGGGACCTGCTCCGGGGAGATGAAGTGGATGTGGGTGTCGATGCCGCCGGCGGTGAGGATCTTCCGTTCGCCGGCGATAATTTCAGTGCTGGCGCCGATCACGATGTCCACGCCGTCGGCAATCTGCGGGTTGCCGGCTTTGCCGATTTTGAAGATGTGCCCGTCTTTGAGGGCAACGTCCGCCTTGTAGATACCGGTGTAGTCCAGCACGATGACGTTGGTGATCACGGTGTCAGGGATGTCTTCCGAGCGCGTCAACCGACCGTTCTGGCCCATGCCGTCGCGGATCACTTTTCCGCCGCCGAACACTACTTCTTCGCCGTAAACCGTGTAGTCCTTCTCGATCTCCAGGAACAGTTCGGTGTCGGCCAGGCGGATGGCGTCGCCGGTCGTTGGACCGTACAGCTCGGCGTATTGGCGGCGCGGAATGTCGAAGCTCACTTGGCGTCTCCTTCTGCAGCGGCATCCTGGTGGGCCGCCCCGTCGAGGCGGGACCCGCCGTCGAGCGTTCCATTGACAGCGTTGCTGAGGCCGAAGACCTCCCTCGCACCCGCGAGCTCAATCAACTGGACCGTCTTCCTGTCCCCCGGCTCAAACCGCGCGGCGGTGCCGGCGGGGATATCCAGGCGGCGGCCGTAAGCGGCATCACGGTCGAATTCCAGGGCGTGGTTCGCCTCGGCAAAATGGTAGTGCGAGCCGATCTGCACGGGCCGGTCACCGCGGTTCACCACGTCGACGGCGATCGCCTCGCGACCGCTGTTGCAGGCGATGGAACCGGGTTGAAGCCTAAATTCACCGGGGATCATGGGGGCTCCTAACGGATGGGGTGGTGGACGGTGACGAGCTTGGTGCCGTCAGGGAAGGTGGCTTCAATCTGGACGTCGTGGATCATTTCCGGCACGCCCTCCATCACGTCTTCGCGGCGGAGCAAGGTGGTTCCGTAGCTCATGAGATCAGCAACAGTCCTGCCGTCACGGGCACCTTCGATGAGTTCGTAGCTGATGATTGCCACGGCCTCGGGGTAGTTCAGTTTCAGTCCCCGCGCCTGGCGGCGGCGCGCCAGGTCGGCGGCCACCACGATCATGAGTTTCTCCTGCTCGCGGGGCAAAAGATGCATCGAATCTCCTTGTACGTGGGCACGACGGTGACAGTTGTGACCAGCGTAGGGAGCGGAAGTTTCGGCTACGTTTCCAAATCGTCTCAACGGGGGGTCGAATTGCGCCGAATTGACCTCAACTTAAGTTGAGGTCCTAGCATCAAACACGTGTGCGCCTGCGAAGCGGCGCCGTCCCGCCCTGCCCCACGAAGGTGACTGAATGACCCAGCACAAGCCTCTGCCATCCGAGCCAATCGGCGAGCTCTTCAGGACGGCGTTCCGCTCGCATCCGGCGGGCGTCGCCATCATCACGGCGGCGGGGCTGGAGGGACCGGTGGGACTCACTGCATCGTCGGTGGCATCGGTAGCGGTGGATCCGCCGACGCTTGCCTTCTCCGTCACCGGCGGCCGATCAGCTTCCCACATTGCTGCCGCGCAGACGGTAATGGTGCACCTCGCCGGAGCCGACCAGGTCGAACTCGTCCGGACGTTCGCCAACCCCGCCGCCCCACGCTTCACCGGTGACATGGACTGGGAACTGCTGCCTACAGGCGAGCCCCTGCTCAGGGACGCCGGATGGGCGCTGCGCTGTGAAATCGTCCATCGGGCACCACTGGGCGGCTCTGTCCTGCTGGCGGCAACGGTGGTGGATATCCGGTCCAATCTCTCCGGCTCCGCTCCGCTGGTTTACCACGACCGGGAGTTCCACACCGTGTTCGAGAGGGTTCCGGCGTTGGGCTGACTCCGGGCTGCCACCGCTGCTGGTGGCCGAGCCATCATGCGTCGCGTGGTTACGGCTTCTTGAGGCGGTTGGCGCGGGCGGCACTGTTGCGCACAACAAGCGTCGGCGCGGTCGGAGCACGGTCCACTTCGCGCCCCTCCATCGCTCCGATAAGCACTTCCATGCTCATGAGCGCCAGCGCGGTGAAGTCCTGGCGCACCGTTGTCAGGGGCGGAAGGAAATAGTCTGAGCCTTCGATGTCATCGAAGCCGACAATGCTCACGTCGTCTGGAACGCGGACCCCGTTTTCGGCGAAGGCACGTATAAGTCCGAGGGCCGTGTGGTCGCTTGCCGCGAAGATCGCTTGGGGGATCTTCTTCTCGCGGATCAGCTTAAGGCCGGTTTCGAAGGCCCAACGGGGGCTCCAGTCGCCCTCGAGGCAGAGCCCCGGTGAAAGCCCCGCGTCCCGAAGCGCAGCTTCCCAGCCACGCTTTCGCACCCGCCCATCGAACCAGTCCATGGAGCCGGCGATGTGGGCGATATCTGTGTGGCCCAACTCAATGAGATGTTGTGTGGCAAGGCGTGCTCCCAACTCCTGGTTCTCCGAGTAGGTAAAGACGTCCGGGGTTGAGGATGCTCCAGCGGCGATCATCTCCACCGGCACGCGGCAGGAGGCCTTCCAGACGGCTGCCGCCATGTCGACCACGGGCGCGATGACAATGATGCCGCCGACTCCAACGTCATCGAGGGTGTCCAGCGCGGGCTGGACAGACTCGGCGTAGGGTTGGTCGACGCTGATGACGGTGGTGGCGTACCCCTTCTTCCGGGCCACGCTCTCCAGGGCCATGAGTGTCCCGACAGGACCGAACCGCGGGGAGCCGTCGGAAAGAATCCCTATCGAGGTCGACCTGCTGGTGACCAAGGCTGTCGCCGCCCTGTTCCGTCGGTAGCCGATGTCCTTGATGACCTGCAAAACCCGCTGACGGGTTGCGTCGCTGACATCGGGTGCATCGTTGAGAACCCGTGAGACAGTTCCGAAAGACACGCCGGCCATTTGGGCCACGTCGTTGATGGTCGGCTTCCGGCGCAAGGAGGCGCTCGAAGACCGATCTTTCGCTCCGCGCGGGATTACAGCGCCTGCCATGCTCTCTCCTGTCTCGCGCCGCACATGCCAACACCTGTGTCGTTACGGTACGCATCCCAATCCTATGTCGAGGCGGTCCGACGCAGTGCCGCTCCTTGGGCCTTTTGTGAGGCTTGACACGCAACTCCGTAAACGTTTACGATTTTGGCCGTAAACGTTTACGGTACATCCGTTAGCGTTTACGGGCCCGAGCATTCAATGAGGAAGGAGCGGAAATGCCTGACACCGTCGCAGATGCATTTGCGCTCGATCCCCGTTTCGCCTTGGGAACGATCCATCGGGAGCAATGGGCAAATCTGGCATTGCTCCTCACGGACGAAGCAGTCGATGATCTCGCCGTGGCTGTCCGAACCTTCGTCACCGCCGGCTCCTCTGGAGTCGTTGGCATCTTCGCAGACAATCTCCTGTGGGCCGCCCTGGTCATCACCTCTGACGAATCGGGCGGAGCAGCGTCGGTGTCCACTATGGACTACCCGGCTGCCGAAGCTGACGGAGACATGACCAAAGCAGCAGTCGAGGCAGTGAACTGGGTTCGAACCCACCACGGGCCGTGTTCCTTGGGCTTCTTCGTCCGCAAGGAGCATCTTCACGCGCTTCTGCTGGCTTCAGACAAGGCCCGCGCCATCCGTTCGGCCTCGGCCGTCGGCGGCCTCGTCCTGTCGCCGATTCCTCCGGCGCTGGCCATTGCCCTCGCCTAGCCCTTCCCCACCACCCATCACCTCAAAGCACTGGAGAACAATGATGATCCGCAGGCTTCCCCTCATGGCCGTGGCAGCAGTCCTGTCACTCTCCGCAGTTTCCTGCAGCAGTTCGACGCCGGCCACGTCCAACGTTCCTGACGCCGGTGTCTCCGAAAAGGCTCAACAGGCCCTGGACAAGGTAACCGGACAGGTCCTGAGCAAGGGCCCTAATGGCGAATCGCCTTCCCCGGCGTCAGCTTCAGACCTGACGCCCGAAGAGATCGAGAAGATCAGGGGGCTGAACGCCACAGCAGCTGTCGTGATGCACTACGGCGGCAATGACTGGGCCACAGCCCAGGTCAACGGTCTCAAAAATGAATTCGAGAAACTGGGCATCAAGGTCATCGCCACAACGGATGCGAACTTCAAACCGGACAAGCAGGTCTCGGACCTCGAAACAGTCATGACACAGGACCCGGACATCATCGTGTCCATCCCCACAGATCCTGTGGCTACGGCCTCCGCCTACAAGAAGGCAGCGGCTGCCGGGACCAAGCTCGTCTT
Source organism: Paenarthrobacter sp. TE4293 (assembly GCF_050435325.1). NCBI lineage: Bacteria > Bacillati > Actinomycetota > Actinomycetes > Micrococcales > Micrococcaceae > Paenarthrobacter > Paenarthrobacter sp. TE4293. The sequence continues at coordinate 67,929 of NZ_JBNJRY010000012.1, read as the reverse complement.
CATGGACAACGTTCCCCAAGGATTGACCGCCGGACAGGACTACGTTTCCGTCGTCTCTGCCGACAACTACGGCAACGGTGTCGTGTCCGCCCACCAGATGGCCAAGGCGCTGGGTGGCAAGGGAAAGATCGGTCTTGTCTTCCACCAAGCCGACTTCTTTGTGACCAAGCAACGCCATGAAGGATTCAAGGACACCATCACCAAGGAATACCCGGACATTCAGATAGTGGAAGAAAAGGGCATCGCCGGCCCCGACTTCGCTGGAGACGCCCAGGCTGCCGCCAATGCCATGATCAGCAAGTATCCCGATCTCTCCGGCATCTGGGCAGTCTGGGACGTCCCGGCGGAAGGTGTCATGGCTGCAGCCCGCGCGGCCGGCCGGCTGGATTTGAAAATTGCCACAGAGGACCTCGGCAAAAACGTTGCCATTGCCTTGGCTAAGGATGAACTGGTCGTCGGCCTCGGCGCCCAGGTCCCCTTCGATCAGGGCGTCACAGAAGCACGGCTGGCCGCGGGCGCCCTCATCGGCAAGGAAGCGCCGGCCTACGTGGCCCTGAGTGCTCTCCCGGTTGACCACTCCAACGTCCTGGAAGCCTGGAAGCAGGTCTACCACGAGGACGCCCCCAAGGACATCCAAGAGTCCTACAAGCGGTAGCCAGACCCCGACGGTACGGGGTGGGTCACTCCCCCCGTACCGCACCGAAAGGGCAACAATGAACACCCCAGACAATGTCATCGAGATGCGCTCGATTTCGAAGGGCTTCAATGGCGTTTCCGTTCTGAAGGATGTCAGCTTCGACGTTCGCCGCGGTGAGGTCCATGCGCTGGCAGGCGGTAACGGCGCCGGAAAGTCCACGCTCATGAAGATCCTTCAAGGCGTCTACCAAGCAGACGCCGGCGAGATCCTCGTCGGGGGCAAAACTGCCTCCATCCATTCGATCCAGGACGCAAAGGACGCAGGGATCGGCATGGTCTTCCAGGAATTCAGCCTCGTACCGAGCCTGACCGTTGCGCAGAACATCTTCCTCGCGGCTGAACCACTCGGCGCGGGCGGACTCATCGACGACCGCGCCGCTGCACGGCGGGCCAAAGAGGTCTTTTCCGAGATGGAGGTCGACGTCGACCCCCGCGCCGAAGTCTCACGGCTCGGTACCGCTTACTGGCAGCTGACCGAAATCGCCAAAGCCCTCGCGCAGAATGCCACAGTGCTGATTATGGACGAACCGACAGCCAGTTTGGCCCGGCACGAGTCCGAAGCACTTTTTGAACTGATCGACCGCCTTAAACAACGAGGCATTTCAATCATCTACATCTCCCATCGTATGGACGAGGTCTACAGGCTCGCAGACCGCATCACCATCCTTCGCGACGGAAGCCACCTCCTCACCGAGCCGCTCACCAACATCACCCGCGAGCAGATCGTGGAGGGCATCGTGGGAAAGAAGATTGAAGGCCAACTCACCTACCAGGCCCGGAGCCATACAGCCCACGATGAAGCCCCCTTGCTGGAAGTCCGGGGGTTGAATGCCGGCCACCGGGTCCGCGACGTCTCCTTCGCACTCCAGCCCGGCGAAATCCTCGGCCTGGCAGGCCTCATGGGCAGCGGACGCACTGAGCTCGCACGTGCCCTCTTCGGCATTGACAGAGTAGACAGCGGTGACGTCCTCCTTCGTGGCAGAAAGGTGAGTCTGGCAACTCCACAGCAGGCCATCAACGCTGGCATCGCCCTTATCCCGGAGGACCGCAGGGCCCAAGGCCTGGTCCTGGAGCACTCGGTGCAGGACAACCTGCTGCTGCCGCTTCTTGGACAAATTCAGCGCGGCCCCCTCCTGGACAGCGCCAAAGGCAAGAAATTGGCCTCGTCGTTGATCGGGAGATTCGCGGTAAAGGCAGCCCATCCCCGCAGGCCGGTTCGGCTGCTCTCGGGCGGAAACCAGCAGAAGGTGGTCATCGCCAAGTGGCTGGGCACCGATCCGGACATCCTGATTTTGGACGAGCCAACGGCCGGCGTTGACATCGGCACCAAAAGCGAAATTTTGGGCATGATCCGTGAATTGGCCAGTGCCGGCAAAGCCGTCATTGTCATCTCCTCCGAGTACCCCGAACTACTCGCGGTCAGTGACCGCGTGCTCGTCCTCAAGGACGGCTCCATCATCCGTGACATCCCCCGCGGCGAGATCGCTGACGAGGAATATCTACAACTTGCAGTCCAGGGAGTCTGAACAGTGAGCAAGGCAAACATCATCGCCCCTCGGGAGGCCGCGGCACCCCGCAATTTCGGCACCATTCTCAAAGAACTCGACTGGCGACGCTACGTCATTTACATCGGTTTCGTCGTCGTCTTCCTCTTCTTTGCCGTACTACTTCGCGACCAGGGCTTCCTGTCGCCGAACAACCTGCTGAACATCTTCCGTCAAACAGCCACCATCACCGTCATCGCAGTAGGTATGACATACGTGATCGCTTGTGCGGAAATCGACCTCAGCGTCGGATCCGTTGCCGGCCTCTCCAGTGTGTGCACCGCCATGGCACTCTCCCAATGGGGCCTGGTCCCCGGCATCCTTGCCGGCCTCGCTGTCGGGCTCGTGGTCGGGTCAGTCAACGGCGCCTTGGTCAGCCTCCTCGGAATCCCCTCCTTTTTGGTGACCCTGGGCATGCTGGGCATAGCAGTTGGTGTGGCCCAATGGATTACGGCCTCGGCGCCCCAGCCGATTCTTGACGACACCTTCAACGTGGTGTTTGGTTCGGGGAATATCGGTCCCATACCTGGTTTGGTCGTCTGGAGCGCCATCTTTGTTGCCATCGGCGCCGTTGTGCTGAACCGCACCCGTTTCGGCCGCCAGGTCCTTGCCACAGGCGGCAACCGCAACGCGGCAGACTTCACCGGCATCAACACCAAGCGCATCAAATTCCAGGTGCTCCTGATTTCCGGCATGGTGGCCAGCGTCGCCGGCATGCTGTACGCAGGCCGCCTTCAGTCAGGCCGATTCCAATGGGGAGCGGGCGACGAACTCTCCGCCATCGCCGCCGTCATCCTGGGTGGAACCAGCCTCTTTGGCGGATTCGGCTCAATCGTCGGGACTCTTTTCGGGGCACTCCTGATCGGGCTGATCAACAACGGACTCATCCTGGCTGGGCTCGACAGCAGCCAGCAGCAGGTGGTTCGCGGCGCAATTATCATCCTCGCCGTCGCACTCGCCAGGAAGAAGTGAGACGTGACGACACCTGGATTGCGTGCCGGAATCATCGGCACAGGGTTCATGGGCTCCGTCCACGCACACGCCGTCCGGGCAACAGGAGGTGAAGTCACTGCGGTCGCCGGAAGCAGTCGGGCATCCGCGGAGGCGGCCGCCGCCAACCTTGGCGCCCGAAACGCTGCCGAGTCGCCGGAGGCACTGATATGGCGGGACGACGTGGATGTCGTTCACATTTGCACCCCGAACGCCACCCACGCAGACCTGGCTCGGAAGGCCATCGCCGCCGGAAAAGCGGTTGTCTGCGAGAAGCCACTCGCTACCAGCGTCGAGGACGCCCGCGAATTGACGGATCTGGTCGATGGCACTGGTGTGGTCGCAGCCGTACCCTTCGTTTACAGGTTTTATCCGGCCGTCCGGGAAGCGCGTGACCGCATCGCCCGCGGTGAGGCCGGACGTCTCTGGATGTTGCACGGCTCTTACTTGCAGGACTGGCTGGCTGACGCAGAAGCCACGAACTGGCGCGTCGATACGGCGCGCGGAGGAGCATCGCGGGCGTTCGGCGACATTGGCGTGCACTGGTGTGACCTGCTGGAATTCACCACCGGACACAGGCTGACCAGGCTTGCGGCCAAGACCAGCCGGGCGTACGACCAACGCGAAACTGACGGGCAATTGGCCTCCGTTGCCACCGAGGACGGGGCAGCGCTCCTCTTCGAAACCGACCAAGGAGCCACCGGATCGCTGATAGTCAGCCAAGTCAGCCCAGGCCGAAAAAACCGCCTGTGGTTCTCCTTTGACGGAACCGAAGCATCTTTCAGCTTCAACCAAGAGCAGCCGGACACCCTGCGTGTAGGCCGCGCAGATTCCACTTCTGACATCTCTGTCGGGCAACATACCCTCACTACTCCCGGAGGCAGACGATACGCCAAGCTTCCCCCCGGCCACCCACAGGGATACCAGGACAGCTTCAATGCCTTCGTCGCAGACGTATACGCCACGGTCGACGGACATGAGCGGGAGGGCCTTCCCACCTTCCGGGATGGACTTCGCGCCGCCCTCCTGACAGAGGCAGTCATCACCTCTTCTGCGCAGCAGTCTTGGGTTGATGTGCCCAGCGTTGACGATTTCCACGCACTACTAGAACCGCCATCCTTAGTCGAAAGGCACAAACAATGAAGCTAGGTTACTGTTCCATCACCTGGGGCGGCGTCGTCGGCCATCCCCAAGGAGTGACGAGCGTCAAGGACCTCTTCTACCTGACCCCCGGATCCATGCACGACGCCGTCCGGGACATAGCCTCCGTCGGCTACGAAGGTGTTGAAATGTTCGACGGAAATCTTGCGGCGTACGCGGAGAGGCCCCAGGAACTCACAGAACTCCTGAGGACCTCCGGAGTCTCCCTGACAAGCGTCTACACCGGGGCCAATTTTATCTACGCTGACATCCTTCCGGACGAAATGCATCGTATCCACAGGGCCGCGGAATTGGCCGCGAAATTCGGAGCAGAGCGGTTGGTAGTTGGTGGTGGGGCCCGTCGAGCGGCCGGCACCACCGACGAAGACTACCGCCGCCTCGGTCATGCGTTGGACAGCGTAACGGACATTGCTGAAAGCTTCGGGCTGTCAGCGAGCTACCACCCGCATCTGAGCACCATCGTGGAAAGCCCCGACGAGCTTGACAAGCTCATGCCGCTCACACGGATAGGCTTCTGCCCTGACACGGCCCACCTTGCTGCCGGCGGAGCCGACCCAGCCGCGGTCATCCGTAAGTACCCGGACAGGATCCGGCACGTCCACCTCAAGGACTTTCAGCAGGACCCGTTCAACTTCCTTCCCCTCGGCCAGGGCGAACTCGACTTCCCGGACATCATCGCCGCGATCCGGGAAAGCGGATACGACAGTTGGCTCATGGTCGAGCTTGACGGCTACGACGGCGATCCGCGGGCAGCTGCCGAAATCAGCAAGAAGTATCTCGAAAGAATCCTCTAACCCTCTACAGCGCAAGGGACAGCCGGCCTCGGCGACTCCCGCTTTCCGAAAGGAACCAATCCACATGCAGAACCTCAACGTCGGCCTCATCGGTGGAGGCTTCATGGGCAAAGCCCACTCCCTCGCTTACGCCGCCATGCCCATGTTCTTCTGGCCAGCCCCTGCTCTCCCGGTCCGCAAGGTCATCGCAGAGGCAAACCCGGATTTGGCAGCCGAGGCGGCCCGTCGCTTCGGCTTCGAAAACTCCACCTCAGACTGGCGCAGCATCATCGATGACCCAGACATCCACGTCGTCGACATTGCAACGCCCAACCATCTCCACGCCGAAATCGCCATCGCCGCCGCAGAAGCGGGCAAGCACATCATCTGCGAAAAGCCCCTCGCACGTACAGGGGATGAATCCAAAGCCATGTACGACGCGGTCAAGGACAAGAACATCGTCCACATGGTCGCTTTCAACTACCGCAGGACCCCCGCCGTCGCATTGGCCAAGAAGTACATCGAAGAGGGGGCCATCGGACGCATTCTAAGCTTCCGGGGAACCTATCTCCAGGACTGGAGTGCCGACCCCAATTCCCCCCTGTCCTGGCGATTCCAGAAGTCCATCGCGGGCTCAGGCGCCCTCGGCGACATCGCAACCCATGTCATCGATATGGCCCGGTACCTCGTCGGCGAGTTCAGCGCAGTGAATGCCCTTCTCTCCACGTGGATCCCTGAGCGGCCGCTGCAGACGGGCGGAGCGGATGCACTCGGCACCGTACGGGGCGGGGAAGGTCCCAAGGGCGAGGTTGATGTTGATGACGAGGTCATGACCATGATCCGCTTCGCCAACGGCGCAGTGGGTTCCATTGAAGCGACCCGCAATGCCCACGGCCGGAACAACTACATTACCTTCGAGATCCACGGAACCGAGGGCAGCATCGTCTTCAACTACGAACGACGTGATGAACTGCAGGTCTGCTTTGCCTCCGATCAGGCCGACCGCCGCGGATTCCGGACCATCTACACCGGCCCGGCACATCCCTACGGAGAAGGACTCTGGCCCATTCCTGCGCTCGGTATTGGGTACGGCGAAACAAAAATCATTGAGGCGCACGACTTCTTCAAGGCCATTGCAGAAGGAGGGAGCGTAAGCCCCAACTTCGCAGATGGTTACCAAGTCGCACTCATCGACGACGCCATTGTCGAGTCCGCGGCAAAAGAATCATGGGTCGAGGTCCCGCAAATTACCGCTTGATCCTGTCCGGGAGGGGCGTCCAGGAAACGCCCCTCCCGAAACCCTGAGGAATACAAATGACACATCGTCCCACTGACCGCAATGGAACTGACCGCCAAGGAACTGGCGAAGTCTGGCTCATGCCGGTTTTCGTCGCTGAAGCAGGGCACGAAAAGGCTCTTCAAGAAGCCTTGCGCGCACTGCAAACGCAAAGCCGCAAAGATGCTGGGTGTCTGGAGTACACCGTATTTTCTGACGCTCAGCGGCCCGGTACGTTCGTTCTCTTCGAAGGGTGGTCGCGTGACGAGGACCTCGCCGCCCATAACGAAGAACGCCACGTCAAGGATTTCATGAAGGAGGTGAGCCCCCTCCTGGCAGTACCGTTTTCCGTGACTCCTCTGGCACCCCTCCAGTGAGCTGAGCTGCCTCAAACAGCGCCGCACCAACTTTATGCCGTGGCGGGCGTTTCCCCGTCGCCGGAGAACAAACCGTGGCACGTGGCTACTCAGCCAGCACCTGGCTGGCTGAGTCGGCCGCGGCTAGTTGTTGCGCCCGCGCGCCGCCACAGCCCAATGGTCCACCACGGCACCATCGCGTACCACCGTGACCTCATCCACGAGGTTCATGGTCAGGCACACGTGGTTGGGGATCACCCGGAGCCGGGTGCCAAGCGCCGGAAGTTCGGACGAGTCCGGCCACACAACCGTGGCGTGGTGCTCAGACAGCGCAGTGACCCTAGCTTCGGGGTATTCGGGAAGCCGTGCGTATCCGGTGGCCCAATCCGGGCGGTCGCTGCCCAGGATTTTGCTGCCGGAGTCCACCACCACGCGGCGGACGTTGCCTCCTGCAGCCTCGTGCCTGCTGACGACGGTGGCCGCGACAGTCAGCGCGATGTCGTCCCACGCGCACCGTTCAAGTTCCAACTGCTGGGCATCGCCAAACACATAGACACCGGGACGAAGCTCCGTGGCCACCGTTTCGCTGTCAATCAGGGCTGTCGGCGTAGATCCCCCGCTGATGGTGGTCACCTCGAAGCCCGCCTCGGACAGCGCCGTCGCAGCCAAGCCAAGTGCCTCATTTTCGTTGCTCGCCGCCCCCGTGGGCATTCCAGGCTTGTAGCTGTGGCCGGGGAACGTGAAAACGCCGGACACCAACAACCCGGCGGCGGCCGCTGCCTGGGCGACGTCCACCACCTCGTCCGGTAGAACGCCGCTGCGGTGATGACCACTGTCCACCTCGATCAGCACCTCAATGCTGCCGGCATCCGCACCGAGCCTGCGACCCATCGCCGTCGCACTTTCAGCGGAATCCACGCCAACGGCGATGCGGGCCGTGGACGCCAAGTCCCGCAGCCGGTCAGCGTGGTGGGCCTCCACCCAAAGCGGGTAAGCGATGAAGATGTCCTTCACGCCGTCCGCCGCGAAGACCTCAGCCTCGCCGATAGTGGCAACAGTGATCCCCACGGCGCCGGCCGACAGCTGCCGCCGCGCGATCTCCAACGTTTTGTGCGTCTTCACATGGGGTCGAAGCTTAAGTCCCCTGCTGAGCATGCTTGCTGCCATGCGTTCGATGTTCCGGTCCAGGACGTCGACGTCGATCAGGACGGCAGGGGTAACAACTTCAGCGGGGATCACGTTCATTCCTCAAACCCTAACGGCCTACGGCGCCGACTGCCTGACCCGCAGCTCAAATGCCGCCTCCGGCTGCTGCACTTTGTGCGCGGCGGTCCTTCCCTCAATCCGATCGATGAGGAGTTCGACGGCGCGCTCCGCGATTTCCGCACGCCCCGGCGCCACGGTGGTCAGCGACGGCGAGGCAAACCTCGCCTCATCGATGTCATCAAAACCGGCTACAGCGATCTCCCCGGGGACCTTCTTGCCACGTACCAGCAGCTCGTGAAGCGCACCCAAGGCGAGCGCGTCGTTGAGTCCGAAAACAGCATCAAATTCCACCGCACTGTTCAGCAACCGCGTGATGGCGTCAGCGCCGCCGTCGCGCCGCCAATCGCACCCAACCACCAAGGCAGGATCGTAAGGCACCCCGGCGTCAGCGAGCGCAGCCTTGTACCCCTCAAGGCGCAGGCCGTTACTGCCGGTTGTGTCGCCGTCGTGCGCGCCCAAGACAGCTATACGACGGCGGCCACCCGTCAGCAGGTGCGTGGTGACCGCGGCGGCAGCTTTGTAGTTTTGGATGAGGACCATGTCCAGCCGTGGGTCCTGCACGTATTCGCCCAGGAGGACCAGCGGCTTCTTGCCGGCGCCGGCAATAATCTGTTCTGCGTCAAGGCCGAGGGGTATGAAAAGGAGACCGTCCGTGAGGGTGCGGAACTGGCCTTGGAGCGCCGCCTTTTCATGCTCGGGGACATTCCCGGACTGTTCCACGAGGACGCGGTAACCCCGGTCCCACGCCGATTTCATGACATCCGACGCCAACTCGGCGTAGTACGGGATGGACAGGTCGGCCAGGACCAGTCCAAGCATATTCGTCTTGCCTGAGCGGAGGCTGCGGGCTGTCAGGTTGGTTTCATAACCGAGCTCATCGATGGCATCAAGGACACGCTGTTTGGTGGTGGGCCGGATGAACTCGTAATTGTTGATCACGTTGGAAACCGTCTTCAACGAGACCCCGGCAACCCGCGCGACGTCGTTCATGGTGACGGCCATCAAAGTGCTCCTTTTGTCCTGTTGGACTACATCGTTGCAGATCCGTCCTTGGCGGGTCAGTCCATGACGGCGGCGATGGCTTCAATCTCCACAAGCTGGTGGTCGTACCCCAGGACGGTGACGCCCATGAGTGTGCTCGGGACGTCATGATCGGCGAAGGCGGCACGCACCACGTTCCAAGCGGTGACGAGGTCGGTCTGCTGGGTCGACGCAACCAGGACGCGGGTGGATATGACGTCTCCGATTCCTGCTCCTGCGGCTTCCAACGCCAGGCGCATGTTTTCGATGGCCTTTTCCGCTTGGGCTTTGTAGTCCCCGATGCCCGCGGTGGTCCCGTCCTCGTTCAGGGGACAGGATCCGGCCAGGAAGATCAACCGGGCTTCAGCGGGGGCGGTCGCCGCATACGCGTACTCGGCGACCGAACTGAGCCGGTCGGAGCGAATGAGGGTGACTGCATGGGGCATGGGATTCCTCCGTTTGTCGGCTTGGGTCCATTTGAGTCCATCCCATCACGGCCCTCTGCCCTGTCATGTTGATGGGCAACGGCGTAGTGTCACAAGTAAGAGATTTCGGGTGCTGACGGGACCGGGGTTGATATTCGGGCTTTGCGCGATTACGAGCGCACTGCCGCCCAGTTGGAGTTGCATTGACTCCGGCATTGCATGAAGCGAGGCCCCGTGGCCCAGCACAACACAGCCCCATCAGCTCAAAAACAGGCCGAAGCCGACTTGACTGATTTTTTGGTGCGACTTCAGGATCTTTTGGTGGGCAACGCGGATATGCGCGAGTTTCTTGAAGACTTCGCTTGCATACCGCAACCAAACTGACCAAGGACGGCAATACCATTGCTTGCGGCGTGACGGTCATTCGGCAAAAAAAGCCGGTGGCTGTAGCGGAAAGTGATTCCCTCGCCCGAAGACTTGACGAAATTCAGAATAGTTTTGACGATGGACCATGCCTCACGGCCCTCCGGACCCGGACCATTTCCCATGTCCCTGACGTTTGTGCTGAGCAGCGTTGGCCGGATTACATGAAAGCTGCCGCCGCAACCAATGTCGGCTCCATCTTGGCCCTGCCCATGGAACTGAACAGGACCGCGGAGGCCGTGGTGAACCTCTACTCCACACGCCGGCACGGCTTCTCGGAAAAAGACATCATGGCCGCTGAGCGGATTACGGACACTGGAGCCAAGGCGCTTCACCTCGCAGTGAAAATGGCACAACTGCGGGACGCACGCGACAACCTCACGGCCGCGTTGGAGTCCCGCGCGACCATCGATACTGCCGTGGGAATCATCATGGCCGAGAACAGGTGCAGTCGTGACGCAGCCTTCCAAATCCTCGCCAAGGCCTCGAGCCATCGAAACGTCAAGCTCAGGACCGTGGCCGCCGGCATCATCGCCAAAGTTGCCGGGGACCAAAGGCTCACAGCGAACTTCGAAGAATGACCTTTTAGCTGCTCCCCAATAGCCGTCACACATCGCTCATCCCCTTGCAACGCGCCCGCAACAAACATGCGGAATGCTGGGGTCAAATGGACGGCGAAGAGTGAGGGGAACAGACATGAGCATCGCAAACAGGGATCTTTTCCAAGCACTTAAAACGCAAGCGAGCCTGGCGCAGGCGTTCGGCACCATGCCGGGCAGCACGGAAGAACCGCACCGGCTGAGCCCCGGCGACTACATCGAGGCCTGGCACAACGGCCGCCTTTATCACCGGGGCACCGTGGTCAAAACCGTCGCGGGGACCGACCTCTTCTGGCTGACGGACGATACCGGGAGCAGGCGGCTCCTGGACATGGAGTCCATGGAAATCGTCACCGTTGACGAGCCGGCTGCGGCACCCGCATCGCAGGCACCGGAACCAACTCCGTCAGCTACGGTCACACCGATCTCCGCGTACCCCATGTTCCACGACGGCACGCAGCAGATCGCCTAGTTTTCAAGCGACAACCGGATCATGGTCCAGCTCACGGCCGGAAGCCCGGCGGTGAGGCGGCCGCCGTCGAGCTTTACACTGACGTTCTCGGACGGCAGGACCGACGTCGAGTCGTCGGCAGTGGCCTGCCAGTACGGGTCCTTGTTCGAGTAGGTGACGGCCTCAATGACTTTGCTTGCGTTAAGGCTTCCGACGGCGGCATCCAGCGTCAGCGCGTCCGTCGCCGAGCGGTTCACCGCGAACACCACGGCCTCTTTGGCTTCTGCATCAAAGGTCGCCACGGCTGACAGGGCGGTGACGCCCGCCGTCTTTTCGGTCTCCAGCAGCGGGGATTCGACGGCGAGGTTCAACACCGTGCCCGAGGCATTCTGCGAAGTGAGCGCAAACGGGTGGAACGTGGTCTGCTTCCAGGCCCGCCCACCCGGCTCGGTCATGATGGGTGCGATCACGTTGACCAGTTGGGCAAGGCTCGCGGAGTGGACGCGGTCCGTGTTGCGCAGCAGCGTGATGAGAAGATCTCCCACCACCACGGCGTCGGCAACCGTGTAGCGGTCCTCGAGGAGCACTGGCGCCACTGGCCAGTCGTCGCCTGTGGGCACCTTGGACTCGTCGCGGGACATGTGCCAGACGTTCCACTCATCGAACGAGATATTGACCTGCTTCCCGGACTTGTAGGCCGACTTCACATGGTCGATGTGCGAGACCAGGTCCTTGATAAAGGCCTCCATCCGGTGTCCTGCGGAGAGGTGCTCCTGCAGATCCCCGAAGTCCTCAAAGTACTGGTGCGCCGAGATCAGGTCCACCAACTCGTACGTCTCATTGAGGACCACGCGCTCCCATTCGCCGAACGTGGGCATGGTTGGTCCCGAACTTCCACAAGCCACCAGTTCCAAGTCCGGGTTGACCATGCGCATCGCCCGCGCCGTTTCGGCGGCAACCCGCGCGTACTCGCCGGCTTTCTTGTGGCCGATCTGCCAGAAGCCGTCCATCTCGTTGCCGAGGCACCACATCTTGATGTTGTGAGGCTCGACGGCGCCATTCGCCTTGCGCTGTTCGGACAAGGCCGTTCCACCCTTGATGGTGGAGTACTCCAGCAGGTCCAGCGCTTCCTGGGTTCCCCTGGTGCCCAGGTTCACGGCCATCATGGGTTCAACCCCGGCTTTCTCCGACCACTTGGCGAACTCGTCCACGCCCACCAGGTTGGGATCACTGGAGTGCCAGGCGAGGTCGAGCCTTGTTGGGCGGTCCTCCTTGGGTCCCACTCCGTCTTCCCAGCGGTACCCCGAGACGAAGTTTCCGCCCGGGTACCGGACTGTGGAGACGCCGAGTTCCTTGGTGAGGTCGAGGACGTCGGTGCGGAAGCCGTCGTCGTCCGCTTTCGGGTGCCCGGGCTCGAAAATGCCCGTATAGACGCACCGTCCGAGGTGCTCAACGAAGGCGCCGAATGTCTTCCTCCTGACGGGACCCACGACGAAGGTGGGGTCGATGGTGATTTTGGCCGTGGGGTTGTCTTGGTTTCCCAAAGGGTGGGTCCTTGTCTGCTGGTCTATTTGTTCAGCTTGCCGATTTACAACGTTATAGAAACCATGCTGACGTGGTGTTGGTGTGGGAGTCAAGGGATTTCTTGGCGTGAGTTCCGGCTCCTAGGCTGACTTCCATGTCTTCCGGAGTTGTAAGAGCCGCCTATTCTGCGCGTTCCGCCGAGTACACCTCGCTGTTCGGGTCCATCAGCAGTACGCATCCGGCCGACAGGGCACCGGAGTCTTTTGCGTTTTCGATGGCCTCGGCCCACACCCTCGTGCTGATGTGAGATGCAGCGAGCGCCCCGATAAGGCGACTGTTGAAGGCTCTGCGTTCATCCGCTGACATCCCTTCCCGGGCCGCGTCGAGCGTTTCCAGCTTCGATTCCCAGCCGCTCATGCGTGCATCCTTTTCTTCCGGTCCGCATAGATTGCATGTGTTGAATCTGCAACTGGAGGCAAAATGTCATGCTCCTCGGCCTCAAAAAGCTCCTGCCATGGCACGCCCAACCAGGCCGCTATTCCAATGGCCACGCCTTCCGTGCAGGTCTTCATCCCCCCGGTTTCGAGGAGGTGAATTGTCTGCTGCGAGCGCCGGATGAGGGTTGCCAGCTGCTGCTGGGAAAACCGCTGCTGCTTTCGCCACCGACGGAGCGCGGCCGGGTCTTTGACCTTCATCCACGTATCCCTTCGATTGAGCGACGGACGCCGCCTTGTTGTCTGCATAGCCATTCTGTCCTCCACTTGTGAATTTTACAAGTTCAATATCTCTAATCTTGAACTACTTGTCAAACTCACAAGTGAGACAGCCCTTCTAAACTCTGCAAAGATGAGCAAGTTACTTGTATTCAGATTGCAGCTCGCCCCTTACTAAACGGCGGCACCATCAGGAAGAGTCATAGTTGTGAACCAACCTCAGAGCCTCAGCGAACTGGTCGAGCTTGCGGCCCAGTATCGCGACGCATCAGGCCTCGGCCTGGCGCAGCTGGCGGCCAAGAACGGCCATCAGGTGACGGCAACGACGATCAACCAGATCCGCCAGGGCCTGTACAAGTCGAAGCCACGCGAAGGCACCCTGCGTGCTTTGGCATGGCTGGCCGGCGTTTCAGACGAGGTTGCGTTCACGGCCGCGGGACAAACTGTCCCCGGCCCACCGTTCGCGGAGGAACTCCCTCCTGGTGTCGACAACCTCTCGCCGAAGGCGCGGAAGGTTGTACTCGACATGGTGCGGGTCCTCGTGGATTTGGAGAAGAGCGCAGATGCAAGCAACACCGATGCAGAGGAACAGCCAACCGACATCCGGGATGCCGGCAAGCGCCGTAACGCTCGCCCTGGACAGAAGACCGGACTGGCAGTAGTCCCGGCAAACCCTGACGCGCCGGCTGATGGCAATATCCCTTTGCCGGAAAACTGGCAGGACCTTGCGGCCTATACGGGCCCCACACGACACAAAGACCGCGAATCCGAATGGGCGCAGCGAGGCGAAGAGTCGCAGGGAGATGAACATGACCACCACTGACAGTTCCTCTCCTGTTGCACTGAACCCCACCAACAGCGAGGGATACGGCAACCGCCTCCGGTGGATTGAGGGAATCTCCAAGCAGCTCAGCACACTGTCAGAAGCGATGCCGGGGTTCGCCGCGTTACTAAACGACGGCGATAATGTCGACGTTGAGACTGCGGCACGCGTAATCGAAATGTGGATCCATCTGCTTTCGAATGAACATGTGCGCGTAACGTTTGCTCAGACGCCTCTTGGCCATGAGGAGTCGCACTGGCTCCGAGGAAGCGATCTCCAAGAGCTTCAGTTTGCAGCCAACCAGATCACTCAGACATTCCAGTCACTGACCGAGCTAACGACGATCAACTTCTACGCTCAAAAACTGCTCACAATGCTCAGAGCCGCCCTGCGGCGTTCTTCGGCCTTCAACATTCATGGGCCGATCGGCCTGCAACAAGCAACCGATTCACTGCATCAAGTGCAGGAAGAGCTATTACAGTTCGACGCTGACCTGGACGAGCGGCTGCGGAAACGACAAGAAACTGCGGTGGCTGAGACAGAAGAAGCCCGTTCAGCTGCGAAACGTGCTTCGGGCGCCACAGGGCAAAACCTCATGTCGACTTATTACGCAAAGCTCGGCAAGGATGAGATTGAGAACGCTGACCGGTTCAGGAAGCTGACGGTCCAGTTTGCGATAGCCGGCGGCGCTGCCGCCCTGATCTTCCTCTTGCTGCCGCAAGAAGTCTTCGGCTCCGTTGAAGGTGCCCAGATCTGGGTCAGACTCGCGCAAAAGGTGGTGTTTCTCGGAGGTGTGTTCGCTCTTGCCGGGTACTTCGCCAAGCAGGCCCACCAGCATCGGTCGCTCGCCAACTGGGCCCAGGCGCTGGCGGTGCAGCTCCAGACTTTCGAGGCGTATCTGGCGGCGGTTGACGATCGTCAGGTCAAGGACGAGCTGATAAAGAACTTCGCGGGCAGAGCCTTTGGGGAACACCCGGCCTTGAAAGGCGAGCAGCCGGTTACCTCCAGTGCCGCGCTCATAGATACCGCGGCGAATCTAGCTGCCAAATTCACCTCAAGTGCGAAGTAAACTCGGGTTCGCAAGGCCCAGTCGCACCAATTCATAAGACAACTAGTAAGTGATAGTCGCCCAACGAGGCGCAGGGAGAAAAAGGGGGCGGCTGTGGCCAAGAAGAACCTGACACGAACCGTGCAGTATTGGCGGATGGTCAACGCCGCGACGAACGAGCCGGTCGCTGAACAGAATTGGGCCGAGATCCTGAAGACGGCCTATGGGGCACCCATCACCCATCTGATTCTCAACAAAGAGATCACAGGGAAGGTATTCACCCTTCAATCTGACGAAGCCTGGCAGAACTTCTTGACGCCAGCCAGCCTGAACAACCTGACCCAGTCCATGGGCGAGACGGTGTATGGCTTGGTTGCCACCACTGATAAGGACCACCTGCCGAATCAGGCGCAGCGTGGCACCGGAGAGCAGAAGCCTGTCACCGTTGAAGAGGGCTATGCACCCATTGACAACCTCTTTGTTTGGTTCCTCCCCTTCGGCAACATCATGGCTGTGCTTCAGGAGTCAGTCTCGTCAGCACGGCCGAAAGCGATTGCTGCCTGGCTTACTCATGTCATGCGGGATCAGAACAAGCTTCCTCAGCACAACTTCCACTGGGCGGCGCAGCCTGTCATTGATCCGGAACGCCGAAAGATCCTTAACCGGGCCAGCCGGCTCCGGCGTATGCAGGTCGGTGGCACTGTTACGAGCACAGACTCCGGGCCCCTGCGGGACCTATTTCTTGGTCCTGAGTACGAGGGCGAGTACGAGGTTGAATTCCGAATCAGGCACATCAAGAAGCGAAACCCGGAGCACTACGAAGACGACACAGCTGCATCCATGGACTGGTTTATGGAGCAGTTCGGGAGTCATCTTGGCGAGCTGGACGTTGCTCGCGTGACGGTCGATAAAGACCCGGGCGATGACATCCCCCGTGGCGAAATCGACCTCCTTGCCCAGCGGATGACGCGCAAGAGAACCATCCAACTGGGCCAGCACGGACAGGCGATCGTTGCTTCGTCGGCCGTCTCTGAAATAGTGGAGGCATACATCCAGGACTTCGAGGACCTGGCCAAGCTGCGGTAGACGAATGGTGGTGGGGATGCCCAAGTCCAAGAGCAAGAAACAGAGCATGGTCTCGCTTTGGATCGCCCTTGCGGTGCTTGTGGCCCTGATGGCCTGGTCCAGCATTGGCTTCGGCAATTTGATTGCCCAGGCAAAGGTGGAAGACGACGAACTACAAGCCGGGCTTACGAATATCGCCACTCTTGGAGGCGTCACAGCCGGGCTTTCTCTGGCCGGTGCGGCCATTCTTTCGCTGACCGGGCAAGCTGTTCACAACTTAGTTGCCCGCTATGGCCCCTGGATCCGGGGCATAATCTTTGGCGGTTACTTGGTGACGATTGTGGCGTCCTTTGTGGCTGGCATTGGTGCCATGTTCCCGAAATGGGAAGGAGCACCGTGGCTAGCTTCGTCCTCCGCATCAGTGATTTTCGGCGGGCTCCTCGTGACGGCCATGTTCATCAACAGCGCGTTCAGATGGCACCACACGAACCCACGGCCTTCCGCGTAACTCGTCTCGAATGTCAGCCCTCGCTACTAGTGTCCACTGAGTGTTTCATCCCTGGAGAGCGCTTAGAGCCTTAGCCCACGTTCGGCTGTCGTGGGTAGTCATGCCTGACGGCGCTCCTGGGCGTACCAACGGGGTGGACATCATCTGGCTCGACAAAAGCCTCGACCAGGTTGAACGACGCTGCACAGTTACCCACGAGTTGATCCATCTGGAGCGAAAGCACCTTGGTTGCCAACCGCCAGCTATAGAAGCTGAGGTTCGCGCTGAGACGGCGCGGCGACTCGTGCGGATGGATCACATGGTCAAAGGACTTGCCTGGTCGCGCTCCTTCGGGGAACTGGCCGACGAACTCTGGGTCACGCCGGAAGTCCTCCGGGACCGATTTACGAGCCTCACCGAGGCCGAGTGGGCGATCCTTCTGGGCGTCGAACTACAGCAGCACTGACATCCACGCACGCGAGCGCCGGACGGCCTCGTCTGCACAAACTTGCATCATGGAGGGGAAGCCATGTCCGAACCAGAGAAGCCCAAGAAGAGGCGACCCAAAGGCGACGGCGCCGAGGCCTATCAGCTGCCAGACGGCCGCTGGCGGGCAGAGGTGGACCTCGGAGTGGGTGCCAACGGCAAACGCCGGCGCCGCCCTGTGTACGGGGCAACCAGAGCGGAAGCGAATAGGGCGCTGCGCGATGCCCTTCGCCATAAAGAGGACGGCGTCCTATCAGCTTCCAGGCCACCAACCTTGCAGGCCTGGCTGGACCACTGGCTGACAACCATCGCACCAACCTCTGGGCGCGTGCGTCCACGGACGATGGTCGGCTACCGCTCCTATATAAGGGTCTGGGTCGACGACAAGCCGCTTGGCAAGGTCCGCTTGGACAAACTCAAGCCCGAGCATTTCGAGCTGGCGTACGCCGGCATGCGTGAACTGGGCAAGTCTGAGAGCACTATCGCGCAGCTGCACCGTATCCTTCACAGGGCTCTGAAGATCGCTGTTCAACGGCAGCGCATAGCGACGAATCCGACGGACCGGATGGACGGCCCGCAGGCGGCCGCGTTCGAACCGCAGATCCTCACGACGGCTGATGCCAAAAAGCTGGTACGGGCTGCAGCGGCTGACCATGAGAACGGCGCCCGGTGGCTGCTGTCCTTGGCCATGGGGCCGCGTCAGGGCGAAGTCTTGGGGCTGGCGTGGGACAAGATGGACCTTGACGGCGGCAAGTTGAGCATCCACCGGGAGCTGTTCCGGCTGCCGTGGCAACATGGATGCCCGGACGCGGCTGAGAAGAAGCCCAGCTGCGGAGGCAAGCGCGGCGCGGACTGCCCCAAACGGCACGGCGGCGGCCTCTACCTAGGCGAACCGAAGTCGAAGGCTGGCAAGCGCGACGTCCCTCTCCCCGATGACCTGGTGAAGGCCTTCCGCGTGCACCGGCGTGAGCAGCTGCGGATCCGCACCGAGGAAGGCGAGCGGTGGGCGCCGTTCACTTCGGCCAACGGCGAGACCGTCGAGCTGGTTTTCAGCCAGCGCAACGGCAAAGCCCACGACGCCCGCAAAGACCACGCAGCCTGGAAGACGTTCCTGGCTGACAACGGAGTCGATGAGGTGCGCGTGCACGACTCGCGCCAAACAGCCGCCACCGTCCTGCTGCTCATGGGCGTGCCCGGGCGCGTCGTCATGGACATCATGGGCTGGTCTCAGATGTCCATGCTCACCCGATACCAGCACGTCCTGGACGAGATGAAAGTGGACGCAGCACGCAAGATCGGAAACGCCCTCTGGTCCCCCGATCCCGAGCCAGAACCGGAACCTGAGCCCGCACCGGCCGCACCCTCCACGGTGGTCGATTTCGCTGCGTTCCGAAAGCGCCGGAGCGGATAGGCCACCAAATAGGCCACCAAGCTCAAAAGCGGCGGTGCATAAAAAATCCCCCGGAACCGCGTGGTTCCGGGGGATTAGGAGGGTGGGCCCTGTGGGGATCGAACCCACGACCCACGGATTAAAAGTCCGATGCTCTACCAACTGAGCTAAAGGCCCCTCCAGCTGTAGAAACAGCCATGAATACTGTACCCCAACGTCAAGGCAGACGAGGAACTCAAGGTGACGTGCGCCGTCGTCACCTTCTTTGGGGGAACGCTCGACGGCGGCGCGGGGCGGCAGCGGCGTGTCGGACCCGGGACGGCGCCAAAGCAGGTGGTGAAGGCACACCCCCGGCAACGGCGCAGCCCGGCAACCGTTACTCGACCCCACCAGAGCACAGGAGTACGGTGAACTCATGAGCGAACAGCCAGGACCACGCGCGTACGGCGGAGCAAACAGGCACCACAAACCCAAGCCTTTTGCTCCGATCGATTTTGAACCGTTCGCCGGCGGGGCAGACCCCGCGCGGGTTTCCGAGGCCGCCCACCTTGCTGCGCAGGCCTTGGTGAGGCGGGGCCGCGACAGCGACGACCCCAAGGTCACCCGTCGCCTCGTAAAACTGGCCGATGAGCAGGGACTGGAAGCCATCGCCGAGATGTGGGCCGAAAGCCCCGCCCGCAGCCTTCCCGGCGCGCTCTGGAGGCTCTACGCCCTCCGCGCCGCCACCATCCAGAACCCCGAGAAGATCTCCGTCTACTTCAGGGCCGGCCGCGATACCGCGCAGGTTTCCAACGTCGTCGCCGGCGCAGCGGAGCCGCCCGGAGCCGATGAAATGAAAACCATGGCTGACGCCATTTTGTCCGGCGCGTTCGACGGCGAGTTCGACGTCGCGCTGGAACGTTCCGCTGCTTTCTGCCGCGTGGTGGCACTCGGCCAGGCGACCCTCGCCGACGGCGCAGAGCACAGCAATGAAAGTCACGCGAGCAAGCTGACCCGCAACTCGCACCAGCTCGTCAAAACGGCCGAGGACCTTGAGCACGCCGCCAATGCATGGCGTCTGGGCGAGCTGGACTAGCCAACAAAGAGGGCGAAACGTACCCACGCCGACCCCGGACTGTCAATGTTGACTTAGCCCGCCGGACGGTGAAAACTAAAACTGGTGTCGAACCGCGAAACCCCCGGGCTTCAACTTATAGCCGCTTCGAGCGGCCTACCGCCGAGAGGCGTATCCGGTTCGGCACCATTTTTATGCCCGGACGCAGATTGCCCGGGACCGCAGTGAGACGGACCCGGGCAAATGCAGTCGGAATTACTTCAGCGTGACCGTGGTGTCCGCCGTTTCCTTCTTGTCGTGATCCAGATCGCCGGCAGCGTCCTGGGGCGTCAAGGTCGCCTTGATCTCCGTTTCCTTACCGGCCGTGTAGGCGAAGTTCTCCGCAATGTTGAACGACTCCCCCGGCTTTAGCACGAACGGGGCCTTTTCCTTCAGCTTGGTTCCGGTGCTGGAAAGCCCATGCTTCTTGTAGCCGTCACTGCTGGAGTCCGATGGCATGCCGCCAAGGTACTTCCAGTCCGTGTACTTGGCCGAAGGGGTGACCAGGGAGTGGCTCAGGGGAATATCTGCTGATGAAGTGTTGGTGACCACGTAGTTCAGGTAAACCACAGGCGCACCCTTCTTCAGCAGGTTCTCCTTGGTGTCCTTGTCCACGAACATGCTGTCCTTGGACGCCACGTCCGTGGCCACTTGGTAGATGTCCACGCTGAAGCTATCGCCCTTGAGCGAGCCAAGCTTGTCTCCCGAATCTGAAATAGGGAGCGCCCAGGCTGCGGCGGTGTAAGCGCCGGAGGAGGTCCCGGCTCCTTCGGAAGAGGCAGCGGAGGGCGAGGCCGACGTTGACGCCGAGGCTGACGAAGAAGGAGACGAGGACGACGACGATTCGGCACCACCCGTCGTCGAGCCCGCCGTCGTGGTGCCGCAGGCACTGAGCGCGAGCATTCCAGCTGCCGCGAGGCTGGTGATTTTCACAACATTATTGAGTCGCATAATTCCCCCATTGAGTGGATTAATCCGGAGCTTGCCCAGTCTTTCACAGTGCCGGAGGCGTTGCGATGGGGACTTCTTCCCTTCACACCCCCGCCCTTCACTGGAGCACTGAATGGACCGGTAAAGTTGGGACCGAAATGGGCTGCGTCAAGTCAAGCCGCCCACGCCCATCCGTCCCCAGCCCGGAAAGCGATATGAAGCTGCGCCTTTTCCCCCAGGAACCTGCCGGGCTCGTCCTCCTCGCGCAGATGGCCAGTGTGATCGTGGCCGGCACCGGGACGCTCTCCGAAATTCTTGGAGCCCCAGCCAGCGAGCACGAGCGCCTCGCCGAAGAACTTCACGAACACGAGTCCAAGTCCCTGGACCTGCACTTCGCCCTGCTGACCCACATGCGCACCAGCTTTGTGAACCCGCTCCCCCGCGAGGACATGTACACGCTGTCCCGCCACCTCACCGAGGCCATGGAGAAACTCGACGCCGCCGGTGACCTTGTAGCCCTCTACAAGCTGGACCGACTTCCCAAACGGGCAGCCGACCAACTGGAGATCATCAGCCGGCAGGCCGAGCTCACCGTGGACGCCATGCGGAAACTCGAAGACCTGGACGAGCTTGAGGACTACTGGATCGAGATCCTCCGGCTGGCAAAGCGCGCAGAACGGACCCACCGGATCTGGGTGGCCGAGATGCTCAAGGACATGAAATCCACGCAATACGCGCGGCACCGGGACATCGCCAACCAGTTGGTGGAAGTTACCAAGGACATGCGGAAGGTCGCCACGCAGGTAGGCAGCATCATCGTCAAGGAATCATGACGTGACCATCGCCATCCTGGTCCTGGTAGTTGGCCTGGCTTCCGGTTTCGCATTCCTGAACGGCTTCCGCGACGTCTCCAACGCCGTCGCACTTTCCACGCGGACCCGCGCACTCACTCCCTCCATTGCGGTGCTCCTGGCCGCCATCTTCAACTTTGTGGGCGCCATGCTCAGCGGCACTTTCATCCTGGCCTTCACCCAGTCCTGGATCACCCTGCCGAGCGGCACCAGCGGCCTGACCATCCTCGCCTCGGCCCTCACGGCAGCCATCCTGTGGGGAGTGTACGCGTGGTGGCGCGGCATCCCGCTGTCCTCCACCAACTCATTGGTAGGTGGACTGATCGGCGCTGGCGCGGCGAGTGTCCTGGTCGGGGGAAACGCGTTGGGAGGCCTGGACAACATCCTGCTCACCCAGGTGGCGCTGCCCCTGATTCTTTCGCCCGTCATCGCGTTTGTGGCGGCATACCTGCTGGTGTGGCCCGTGACGTGGGCTGCACGGTACACGCAGCCCAACGTGGTCAACCGGCGATTTCGCCGCGCCCAAGCCATTTCGGCCGCCGCGGTTGCTTTTGGCCACGGGCTGCAGGATGGCCAGCGCACAGCTGCGGTGATCCTGCTCGCCGTGGTGGCAGCAGGGTTATCCGGTGGCAACGATGTGCCTCTCTGGATCCTCCTTCTCACCGCCGTCATGCTGACTGCAGGCACCATGTTCGGTGGATGGAGGATCTCCCATACCTTGGGCCACAAGCTCATCCGGGTGGATCCACTGCGGGGTTTCGTATCTCAGACGCTGACCTCTGTGATGCTCTTTATCGGCGCCATCGGTTTCCATCTGCCGCTCTCCACTACCCACATGTTGACCGCGTCCGTGCTGGGGTCGGGGGTCAACCAACGCTTCCACACGGTCAACAGGCGCCTGGTCCGGAGGATTCTGTTGTTCTGGCTGGTGACTCCCTTGGTCACAGCCGCCGCTGCCTTCATCCTGGAGCTGGCGTTCTCGCCCCTCGCAGACCTGTAGTTGGACAAGAAAAAACGACGGCGGCCGTACCCCCAAGGCGACGGCCGCCGTCGTTCTGTGCCGACTCCCCCCAGAAGCCGGAACCTGCGAACCCTTATCCGAAGCGGCCGGAGACGTAGTCTTCCGTGGCCTTCTGGCCGGGGTTGTTGAAGATGCTGGTGGTGTCAGCGAACTCGATCAGCTTGCCCGGCTTGCCGGTGCCCGCGATGTTGAAGAACGCGGTCTTGTCCGACACACGCGCAGCCTGCTGCATGTTGTGGGTCACAATCACCACGGTGTACTGGTCCTTGAGCTCGTTGATGAGGTCCTCGACGGCCAGTGTCGAAATGGGGTCCAGCGCGGAGCAGGGCTCGTCCATGAGGATCACCTGGGGCTCAACGGCAATGGCGCGGGCGATGCAGAGGCGCTGCTGCTGGCCACCTGAAAGGCCGGAACCGGGCTTGTCCAGGCGGTCCTTGACCTCGTTCCACAGGTTGGCGCCCACCAAGGACTTCTCCACAAGGGCATCTGCTGCGCCCTTGGAGATCTTCTTGTTGTTCAGCTTCACGCCGGCCAGCACGTTGTCGCGGATGGACATGGTGGGGAACGGGTTGGGGCGCTGGAAGACCATGCCCACCTGGGTACGGACGGTTACGGGGTCCACGCCGGGGCCGTAGAGGTTGTCGCCGTCCAGGAGGACCTCGCCCTCGACGCGTGCGCCGGGAAGGACCTCGTGCATGCGGTTCAGCGTGCGGAGGAAAGTGGACTTGCCACAGCCGGACGGGCCGATGAAAGCCGTGACGGACTTGGCCTGGATGTTGATGTTGACGTCCTCGACGGCCAGGAAATTGCCGTAGTAGACATTCAGGTCTTTGACGTCGATGCGCTTGGACATGGTGTTCCTTTGTTCCTTGGGGGTACTGGAAGTTTGAAGGTTCCGCCGTACGTAACCGGCGGCAGGCCCGGCTAGCGTCCCGTTTTGGGTGCGAACAGACGGGCTATGAGGCGTGCTCCGAGGTTCAGGAGCATCACCAGGATGATCAGCACCAGCGCGGCGCCCCAGGCCCTCTGATCCGAAGGTTCAGGGTTGGACGGCGACGTCGGGTTGAGGATCTGCGTGTAAATGAACGTGGGCAGAGAGGCCATCCAGCCACCGAACACGTTGTTGTTGATGGTGGTGGCGAAACCTGCGGTCACCAGGATGGGTGCGGTTTCGCCGATAACCCGGGCGATCGCCAAGGTGACGCCGGACGCGATGCCGGAGATCGCCGTCGGGATGACCACCTTGGTGATGGTGCGCCACTTGCGGACGCCCAGCGCGTACGAGGCTTCGCGGAGCTCGTTGGGGACGATCTTGAGCATTTCCTCGCTGGACCGGACCACTACCGGGATCATCAGCACGGAAAGCGCGACGGCGGCTACCGCACCGGTTTTGGTGCCGGGGCCCACAATGGCGAAGAAGAACGCTGCCGCGAACAGGCCTGCCACGATCGACGGGATGCCGGTCATGACGTCCACGAAGAACGTGATGGCGCGGGCCAGCGGACGGTCGTTGCCGTATTCCACCAGGTAGATCGAGGTGAGCAGGCCCACCGGCACGCTGATCACCGTGGCAAGGAGCGTGATCTGGAGGGTGCCCAGCAGTGCGTGGTAGATACCGCCGAGAACCGGGGCACCTTCCTCTACGGCCTTGTTATCGAACGCGCCCGTGACGCCGTTCATGGACGTTCCGAGGAAGCCGGGGGTGATGAGGCCGGGGATGCCGTTGATCAGTACGGTGAAGATCACCGAGATCAGCGGCAGGAGGGCGATCAGGAATGCGCCTACCACCAGGCAGGTGGCGAGCTTGTCCTTGGCTTTGCGGGCGCCCTCGACAACGCCGCTCCAGGAAACCAGGCCAACGGCGAACAGGATGGCGGAGACGATGCCCCAGCCGAAGGCGTTGAAGCCGATGAGCGCCAGGATTGCCGCACCCACGATCAAGGCGACGGCCAGGACAATGTAGGGCGCGAACTTGGGCAACTGGCCCTTGGTGAGCGCGGAGCGCTTGCGGACTACTGTGGCGGTCATTTAGTTGGCTCCCGAGAATTCTTTGTGCCGGCTGATGATCCAGCGGGCGATCATGTTCACGCCAAGGGTGATGACGAACAGCACCAGGCCGGCAGCGATCAACGTGTTGACCTTGAGGCCACTGGCTTCGGGGAAGTTCAGGGCGATTTCCGCGGCGATGGTCTGGTTGCCGGACTGGATAAGGCTGGCAGTCAGGACGCCGGAGGAAAGCACCAGGGCAACGGCCATGGTCTCACCGAGCGCACGGCCCAGGCCCAGCATGATGGCGCTGATGATGCCCGGACGGCCGAAAGGCAGCACGGCCATCTTGATCATTTCCCAGCGGGTGGCTCCCAATGCCAACGCTGCTTCCTCGTGCAGCTTGGGGGTCTGCAGGAAGATTTCGCGGGACAGGGAGGTGATGATCGGCAGGACCATGACGGACAGGACGATGCCTGCAGTCAGGATGGTCTTGCCAGTGGCCGACGCCGGGCCCTCAAAGATGGGGATCCAGCCGAGGTAGGTGGCCAGCCAGTCGTAGGCAGGCGAGATTTCCTTGGCCAGGAAGGCCGCACCCCAGGCACCGTAGACCACGGAAGGAATGGCGGCGAGCAGGTCCACGACGTAGCCCAGCCCGGAAGCGAGCCGGCGCGGGGCGTAGTGCGAAATGAACAGTGCCACACCGATGGCCACCGGGGTGGCGATGACGAGTGCTATGACTGCGGCAATGAGGGTGCCCACCACGATCGGCGCGATGTAGGCGAAGAAGCCTTTGCCGCCTTGGATGTCTTCAGCCGGGGCGGTGAGCGCAGGGATTGCCTGCACCACAAGGAACAACGCGACTCCGAAGAGAACCGCGAGAATCAGGCACCCTGCGGCCATGGCGGCCCCGGAGAAAACCTTGTCCCCGGCGCGTCCTGCGCCCTGGGAGGTTGTCAGGGAGTTGGTGGTCACTTCACGATCCTTCAGTCTCAGTGAACTGGTCTTACATGGCTAAGTTCCCTGCCCCGGTCCGGTGCCGCGGTGGCCACCGGAGTGCGGGACAGGGAACTTCAATGTTCAGCCGGGTTCAGCAAACCCGCCGGCGAAACCTAGGACTTGGCCTTGATGGTTTCGATAGCGGCCGTTGCCTTCTCCTGCAGCGTTTTGGAGAGCGGCGCGGACTTTGCGGCGTCGGCTGCGGTCTTCTGCCCTTCGTCGGAAACGACGTAGCTTTCGAAGGCCTTGACCAGGTCAGCGACAGCAGCAGTTTCGTAGGTCGTGCACACGACGTGGTACGAAACGAGGACTACGGGGTAAGCGCCCGATGCGGTGGTCTTGCGGTCCAGCTTGATGGCGACGTCGTTGGCAGCGCGGCCGTCAACGGCCTTGCCGGCTTCGACGGCCTTGGCTGCAGCGTCAGCGGAGATCTTGACGAACTCGTCGCCCACCTTGATGGACGCGGTACCGAGCTTGCCGGAGACAGCGGAGTCATCTGCGTAGGTTACGGCACCCGGGGTGTCGGTAACGGTCTTGACGACGCCGGAGGTGCCCTTGGCATTTTCGCCGGCCAGGGTAGCGGGCCAGACGCCGGCAGCCTTGTCCGTCCAGACCTCGGGAGCTGCAGCTGCGAGGTAGTCGGTGAAGTTGGTGGTGGTGCCGGAGTCGTCAGAGCGGTTCACCGGGGTGACCTTGAGGTCCGGGAGGGTGACGCCTTCGTTGAGGGCGGCGATTGCGGGGTCGTTCCAGTTGGCGATTTCGCCGCGGAAGATCTTGGCGACCGTTGCGGCGTCGAGCTTCAGTTCCTTGACGTCCGGGATGTTGAAGGCGACGGCGATCGGGGAGATGTACACCGGGATGTTGATGGCGCCGTCGGGGCCGCACTTGGCCTTGGAGCTTTCGAGCTCTTCGTCCTTCAGGTAGGCGTCCGAGCCGGCGAACTGTGCTGAGCCGTCGATGATGGCCTTGCGGCCTGCGCCGGAACCGTCCGGGGAGTACTGGACCGAAGCGCCGGAGTTGGCGGCGGAGAAACCGGCTTTCCAGGCGTCCATGGCTGCGCCGGTGGAGGAGGCGCCGATGCCGGTCAGGGTGCCGGTGACCTTGGTGCCTGAGGCTGCCGACTGGGTGCCGCCAGTGGTGCCCGTTGCGTTGTCTGAACCGCAAGCAGTGAGCGCGAGAGCGCCGGCTGCGATGACCGCGATTGCCGCGTTGCGGCCGAAGTGAGTTGCCTTCACTTGGATGTGCCCCTTCCAGGGATTCTTCGATGCGGGCCGAACGGAGATTTCGGCGTGCGCGAGCTGAGGACCTTTTGTTCCTTTACTGAAGGTAAGGAGCGCAGGTAACGGGACCTGCGGTAGAAGGTGAACAGAAAGTGAACGACGGCGGACCATTGGGTAATGTGGCGCGCGCCACCTTGAGCGGCACCCGGGTTGTGTTGGTGCCTTCGCCGGAACCTGAGCCGGGCAAATAGACTGGACGACATGGCCGCCGCGAAGGGATTTTCCGCAAGCAAGAGGTTCCTGCGTGCCAGAGTCCGTACAGGTTTGGTCCGCAGCCGGAATTCGTTGACGCCGGCCATCCAGATGACCGTGTGCGCGGTGGGCGCCTACGCTTTCGCCGAGTACGTCCTGGGCCACCAAGGCCCGTTGTTTGCGGCTACGTCTTCCCTGATTGCCCTTGGCTTCTCCCGTGATCCGCGCCTGCGCCGGGTGATCGAAGTGGGGCTGGGGTGCACACTCGGCATCGTGGTGGGTGACCTGCTGCTTCACTGGCTGGGCGCCGGGATCTGGCAGGCCGCCGTCGTGCTTCTTTTCTCCATCCTGCTGGCCAGATTCCTGGACAGCGGCACTATTTTCACCACCCAACTGGGCCTGCAGTCGTTGCTGGTGGTGCTGCTGCCGGCGCCTGCCGGCGGGCCCTTTACGCGCAGCCTGGATGCCGTGGTCGGTGGCGTGTTCGCGCTGCTGGTAACCATCCTGGTGCCGAAGGATCCGCGCCGCGAGCCCCGGAAGGACGTCCAGAAGATCCTGCACGAGCTCGCCGAAGTGCTGCGTGAGTGCGGGAAAGCGATGGTTGAAAGCGACTCCACGATCGCCTGGCACGCCCTGATCCGTGGCCGCAACTGCCAGCCGTTGGTGGACCGGATGCGGCAGACGCTGCGCGCCTCGGGCGAGGTGGCCACACTGGCTCCCGCGCACCGAAGGCATCGCGATGAACTGGCCGGCCTGGAACATTCCCTGGAGTACATCGACCTCGCACTACGCAACAGCCGGGTGTTTGCGCGGCGCCTCACCAGCGCCATCAACCACGCTGCATTGTCCGATGAAGCGATCGACAGCATCTCCGAGGTCCTGCAGGAAACGGCTGCGGCGATCGACGAGATGACCATCGGGTTGTCCGAGCAAAGCGAAGGGACACGCCGCGTTCATTTGCGCCGGGCCCGGAATGACCTCTCGGACATTGCAGCGCGGCTGCACCCCAAGATGCTTGATGTCCAGCGGCTTGAGGGCGAAACCGTAGTGATGCTGTTCCGTCCACTCATGGTGGACCTCCTGGAAGCCAGCGGGATGGAACCGGACGAGGCCCGCGCGGTGCTCCCGGCGCTGTAGCCTCGCAGAGAAGCCCCAGACCTGTTTGGCAGAATGAACCAATGACCCCCGCCTTTTCCACGCGTTTCCAGGCTGCACCGGCGCTCAAGCTTCGGCAGCGGCCCCTGTTCCTGTGGGCAGGCATTTTGCTGGTGGCCGGGGACGCCGTCTTCTGGCTCATGTTCGCCGCAGTGCTGTCCGGGACCGGGCTTGCCACGTTGGATGGTGCGGTCCACAGCTTCATGGTTGATTCGCGCAACCCCTTGCTTACTGCGCTCCTGATGGCAGTAACCACCGTGACCTCACCCTTGTGGATCACCATCATTGGCGTGGTGGTGGCGGTGACATGGACGGTATGGAAAAGAGAACTCTGGCGGCCGGCCGTCCTCCTGGGCGCCATGGTACTTGCCATCATCCTGTTCGCGGTGGTGAGACAGGACGTGGGGCGCTCCGGACCGCCGTCGTCCGATGTCCTGCTGGGCCCTGACGACGCACTGTCCTTCCCCTCCGGCCACACCCTGGGCGCCGGGATCTTCGCGCTTGTCCTCACCTACCTGGTGGTCTCGCGCTCCGGCTCACGCATGACGGGGGTCCTCGCCTTCACCGGTGCCGCCCTGCTGACGCTGCTGGTTGCCTGCAGCCGGATCTACCTCGGGTATCACTGGCTCACGGATGTGGTCGCTTCTCTTGGGCTCGCGCTTGGCGTGACGGGCATTGCGGTGTTTGTGGACGCAGCCCGGCACGGCGGACGGCGCGGCTAATACTGTCAGTCCCCGCCACTACGCTTGAACCCATGGCTTCCAAGACGACCCGCGCATCCAAAACACCCGCCTACAAGTGTGCCGAATGCGGCTGGACCGCCATCAAGTGGGTGGGCCGCTGTGGCGAATGCCAGGCGTGGGGAACCGTTGAGGAATACGGCGCCACCGTAGCGCGCACGACGGCGGCGGCAACAGTCCTGGAGCCGGCCCGCCGTATCGCTGAGGTGGATGGGACCACGGCAGCATTCCTGCCCACAGGCGTGGATGAACTGGACCGCGTCCTCGGCGGAGGGCTCGTCCCAGGCGCGGTCATCCTGCTCGCGGGGGAACCCGGCGTCGGAAAGTCCACCCTCCTGCTGGACGTGGCCGCGAAGTTCGCCCGAACCGGCCAGGACGTCCTGTACATCACCGGTGAAGAGTCCGCTGCGCAGGTGAAGCTGCGCGCCGAGCGGATCGACGCCGTCGCCCACACCCTTTATCTTTCCGCGGAAACCGACCTCGGACAGGCCCTTGGGCAAGTGGAAAAGCTGGAGCCCAAACTGCTGATTGTGGACTCAGTGCAGACCCTGAGCAGTGCCGACGTCGAAGGCAGTGCCGGCGGTGTTTCGCAGGTGCGCGAGGTCGCCGCATCGATCATTGCCGCAGCCAAACGGCGCAACATGACCACACTGTTGGTGGGCCATGTGACCAAGGAGGGCACCATCGCCGGACCGCGGCTGCTGGAACACCTGGTGGACGTCGTGTGCCAGTTCGAAGGCGAGCGCCACTCCCGCCTGCGCCTGCTGAGGGCTGTCAAGAACCGTTATGGCGCCACGGACGACGTCGGATGCTTCGACCTCAACGAGACGGGCATCGAGGGGTTGGCTGATCCCAGCGGTCTGTTTGTTTCGCGGACCCGGGAGCCCGTTTCCGGAACGTGCATCACGGTGACCATGGAGGGACGCAGGCCGCTGCTTGCTGAGGTCCAGTCGCTCCTTGCCGAGAGCCCCAATTCCCAACCGCGCCGGGCAACCAGCGGCTTGGAAAGTTCCAGGGTCGCCATGCTGCTGGCAGTTCTTCAGCAACGGGCCGGCTGCATGCTTCACAAGGACGATTCCTATGTGGCGACCGTGGGCGGCGTGAAGCTCACAGAGCCGGCAACGGACCTGGCCGTCGCTTTGGCTGTCGCGTCCGCCAAGTCCCGGAAGGCACTCCCCCAGCGGCTGATTGCCTTCGGCGAGGTTGGCCTCGCCGGTGAAGTCCGGCCAGTTCCCGGAATCAACCAGCGAATCCAGGAGGCACACCGGCTCGGTTTCACGCACGCCATTGTTCCTGCCAGCCCTGCAGGTGCCGGTGTTATCCCGGACGGCTTCTCGGTACGCGAAGTGGGCCACTTGGCTGAGGCAATGGAATTGCTGATCACATAATACTGCCGGGGTGTCGGGGCTGTTCGGGGGGTGCAGTCAGCGAGGATGAGAGGCATGACCAAACGGAATGTGCTTATCGGGGGACGCTTTTTCTTTGGGCTTTTGACGTTGGTGGCGGTAGGAACACAGCTGACGGTTCATCTGGGAATGGGCTATGACCTGTGGAACTTCTTCAGCTACTTCACCAACCTGTCCAACATCTTCGCCGCTCTGGTGCTGCTCATCAGCGGCTATCGGGTGCTGATACGGAAGCGACCTACAGAAGCCGACGACGTCACGCGTGGCACGGCCACCATTGCCATGGCCGTGGTGGGCCTGGTGTTCGGCGCCTTGCTCGCCGGCGAGGACCTCGGCTCATTGTTGCCCTGGGTCAACTTCGTGGTCCACTACCTGATGCCCGTGGTGATGGTGGCGGACTGGCTCTTCCAGCCTCCGCGGGCAACGCTGCAACTCCGGCACGTTTGGTTCTGGCTGCTCTACCCCATTGGCTACCTGGTCTACAGCCTGGTCCGTGGCGCTTTGGTGAACTGGTACCCCTACTGGTTCATTGACCCGGCCCGGGCCGGCGGTTGGGGCGGCGTGGTGGTGTTCGCACTCGCCATATCCGTTGGCTTCCTGGTGGTGAGCCTGGCGATGCTATGGCTGGGTAACAAACTCAAGCGCCAGGTGGATTACTAGGCACTTTCCGCTGCGAGCGCCGGCTCAGAGGCTTCTCCACGACGGTTTGCCTCGCCATACCGGCTGATGAGTTCGCTGCTGGCATCCCTCA
Source organism: Paenarthrobacter sp. TE4293 (assembly GCF_050435325.1). Classification (NCBI taxonomy): domain Bacteria; kingdom Bacillati; phylum Actinomycetota; class Actinomycetes; order Micrococcales; family Micrococcaceae; genus Paenarthrobacter; species Paenarthrobacter sp. TE4293. Next base: position 37,009 of record NZ_JBNJRY010000012.1, on the reverse strand, counting down.
CCGCCTGAATCTTTTGCCTGAGGCCGGCCAGGATCATCACCGTATCGGCCGTAGTGGACGCCGAGTCCGTTGCGATCAGCCCGTCCGCGCGGAGGTTGATCAGTGACTCGACCAGCCGAAAAGCGGTGTCGCCCAGGCCCGGGTCTGCGTCGGAGACCGCCATCAGCTCCCGTCCCAAGTCTCCGTAAATGGACCGGAGTTCCTGCCGTGCTGCCATGAATGGCTGGAAGACTTCCGCCCTGGCTTCCGGCAGGTGATAGAGCACCCCGAGGTTCCAGCGGGAAGTGCAGAGCTGCAAGCCGTCGAACAGGACCACTGCGTGCAGTCGTGCCGCAGCCGACGCAGCGTTAGCCGAGTGCTGATGAATTGCACGCGCGAAGTGAAGGCTGGTGGACACTGTCCCGCCGAGGAGTTCGCCCAGGATCTCGTCCTTGGTGGAGAAGTGGTGATACAGCGACGATTGCCGGATTCCGACGGCGTCGGCAATGGCCCGTGTGGACGTATTGGCGAATCCTTGGCTGGTAAAGAGTTCGGCTGCGGCATCCAGGATTTCATCGCGTGCAGTGGCTCCCGGGCGTACCGCTTGCTGCTTGCGGGGGCGTCCCGGTCCGGTTGTAGTCACACCTCATTCTTGCATCGCCGCAACACCAAAGAGCCTGTTCACGACGTGCTGCCGGAACGGTGAGATTTCCTTAACACGGTTGAAACGAGCGGTAACCAAGGCTTTACATTGCCGAAACGCCATGGGGACACCCCGCTGGAAAACTATCAAGTGACCGATATTGACGGACAGGCAGTCAAAAACCTCTCCGAACTGGTCCCATATCCCGTTCCAGACACGGAGAAACCCGATGACTTCAACCCTTTCGACGGCGACCCACCGCACCGACGATGCAGACCTGACAGCACTTGGCTACCAGCCCACGCTGCACCGCAAGCTGGGCCGCTACGCGTCGTTCGCCGCAGGTTTTTCATTCGTCTCCATCCTCACCACCATCTTCCAGCTCTTCGCCTTCGGCTACTCCTTTGCCGGCCCGGCCTTCTTTTGGACGTGGCCCGTGGTCCTGGTCGGCCAACTTCTGGTAGCCCTGAACTTCGCTGAACTCGCCGCCAGATACCCGTTGTCCGGTGCTGTCTACCAGTGGTCGCGCCGTATGGGCGGCGAAGTGGTGGGCTGGTTCGCCGGCTGGTTCATGTCCATCGCCCAGGTCATCACTGCTGCCGCAGCAGCCATTGCGCTCCAAGTGGTACTCCCCCAGCTGTGGGTCGGATTCCAGCTGGTGGGAGGCGACCCCACGCTGACATCTCCCACAGGCGCAGCCAATGCAGTAATCCTCGGTGCCGTCCTCCTGGTGATCACCACTGTGATCAACTGCCTTGGCGTGAAGCTCATGTCCCATGTGAACTCCATCGGCGTCACCTGTGAAATTGTGGGCGTCGCCGCAGTAATCCTTGCGCTGTTCTCAGCCGCGCAGCGCGGCCCGGAGGTGGTAGCGGACGTCAGTGTGGTCACTACCTCGGACCTTGGTGCCGTAGGTGCCTTCCTGGTCTCTGGTTTGATGGCCGCGTATGTGATGGTCGGCTTCAACTCCGCCGGCGAACTCTCGGAGGAAACCAAGAACCCCCGCAAGACCGCACCGCGCACCATCCTCTCGGCGCTGATCATCTCGGGCGTTGGCGGCGGACTCATGATTATCGCGGCACTGATGGCAGCGCCAAGCCTCGACGACGGCAGGCTCGCCACCGAGGGACTCCCCTACGTGCTAACGGCCGTGTTGGGTACGTTCTGGGGCAAGGTGCTGCTGGTGGACGTGGCAATCGCCATCTTTGTCTGCACCCTGGCCATCCAAACCGCCGGTTCACGCCTCGTGTTCTCCATGGCCCGCGACGGCAAACTGCCAGCCGCTGCCCGGCTAGCGAAGGTCCATCCCAAGCGCGGGACCCCCATGTGGCCCTCCATCGCGATCGGCGCCCTGGCTGTGGGCATCCTCGCCATCAACATCGGCAACTCCGCGCTCTTCACAACCCTCTGCAGCGTGTGCATCGTGATGGTGTACCTGGCGTACCTGATGGTCACTGTCCCGCAACTGCTCAGCCGCTTCCGTGGTGACTGGGACCGGGTGGGCCAGACCATGCCGGCCGGACTCTTCTCACTGGGCGGGTGGGGCTTGCCAGTCAACATCCTGGCCGTACTCTACGGCGCCCTGATGGTCATCAACCTCTCCTGGCCCCGCCCCGAGGTGTACGACCCCTCCGGCGAACACGGGATCCTGCTCTTCTCCGCCCCCATCATGGTGGGCGCCGTCCTGCTCCTGGGCCTCTGGGTCCGGCGGAACATCCGGGTCCGGGAAAACAAGGCCGCAATCGCCGCAGAATCCGTCAACGCCGGCTGACCCCGCCAAACACCCAAGCACAGAAAAGACAGCCATGACCCAGACTCTTGAAACACGCACTTCTGACAACGGAACCGCCACGACTACCGGCGCCAAGCTGCACGCACGGGCCCAGCACGGGCGCACGGCCGAGACCATGATCCACGTCCCCCCGGCTTCGGGCCCGCCACGTTTGACCGAGGTCCTCCCGGCGGAGGCAAAGGACTCCCTGACGTGGGCGGAAACACTTGCCTTTGGCCGCTACACCCATCTGGAACTGGCCCGCGGGACGCGCATCAGGATCACAGACCTCGACGGCGATGCCTGCGTTCACGCTGTCCTCATCCGGAGCGGCGCCCAACACGAGCGGCTCAACGTAGCTGATACGGTCAAGGTCCCCTGGCAGGCGTACATCACTACAGGCCATCCCCTGCTGTCCGACGCCGGCCGGCTGATGGCCACCGTCGTGGCCGATTCCTCAGGTAAGCATGATGCCCTCACCGGCACCACCCACCTGGTCGGAAACACTGCCAAGTACGGTGCCGGATCAGCCCACAGCCAGTCACCGGCGGGCCGTGAACTGCTGACCTTGGGCGGCATGAAGCATGGCATCAGCCAGAATGAACTCCCACCGTCGTTGTCGTTCTTCAAAGGCGTCACCGTGGAGCGGGACGGCAGCATCACGTTCGCCGGCAGCGCCGGTGCCGGAGCCGCCGTCGAACTCCTCCTCCACATGGACACAGTGCTGGTACTGGCCAATACCGCCCACCCGTTGGACCCGCGTCCGGAATTCGCAGGAAGCGCCGTGGACATCGCCGCGTGGCGGGCTCCCCAGGACCTTGAAGCTCTCAAAAACGGAACCCTCAACGTAGACCTGGGCCCAGAGGGACGTCTGGCCCTCCACAACACAGAACTCGACTACAACGCAAGGACCTCCGCATGAACGCCATCTCAGAAATCAGCCCCGCCCTGGTCCCTGGCCGCGTCGTAGTGGACGAGCTGGTGGAAGCCCGTGGCCCCTGGTCCGCCGTGATTGCTGCCGGCGACGTGCTCACCATTGTGGACCTCGACGGGAACCAAGCCGTGGACTGCATTCTCTACGCGGCACGGGACACCAGTATGCGCTACTCCGCCGCCGTGACCATCGCAACGCAAGGCAGCATCTTCCTCACCACTGGCTCAGTTCTCCGCGCCGACAGCGGCCAGGAACTGATGACGGTGGTGGCGGACGAGGTTGGCGTCCACGACACGATCGGCGGTGCCTGCTCCCAGGAATCCAACACACTCCGCTACGGCCAACACACCCACGAACAGCATGCGTGCGTGGAGAACTTCCTCATTGAAGGTGCCAAGTGGGACCTCGGCAAGAAGGACCTGGTGTCCAACATCAACTGGTTCATGAACGTGCCGGTGGATCCCGACGGCGCCCTGGGCATCGTGGACGGGCTGTCCGCACCCGGAAAGCGGGTAGCCCTCCGCGCCGAGGTGGACACGCTGGTGCTGGTGTCCAACTGCCCCCAGATCAACAACCCCTGCAACGGCTTCAACCCCACGCCGGTGCGCATGATCGTCACACGTCCGGAGGACCGTGCATGAACCGCTTCGACACCCTGCTCATTGCCAACCGTGGCGAGATCGCCTGCCGGATTATCGAGTCAGCACGCAAGGCGGGGCTGCGCACCGTGGCCGTCTTCTCCGAGGCAGACCGCGGCGCCAAGCATGTGAAGCTCGCTGACGACGCTGTCCTGCTGGGACCTGCACCCGCCAAGGAGTCGTATCTCAAGGTTGACGCCATCCTCAAGGCGGCGGCTGCCACCGGGGCCGGGGCCATTCATCCCGGTTACGGATTCCTGTCCGAGGACGCAGCCTTCGCGGAAGCCGTGGAGGCAGCCGGCTTGGTCTTTGTGGGGCCCACTCCCGAACAGCTCCGGATTTTCGGCACCAAGCACACCGCCCGCGACGCTGCCCAACGCGCCGGGGTACCTATGATCGCGGGATCCGGCCTTCTGGAGGACCTGGACGAAGCCGTCGCAGCAGCGAAAACCATCGGCTACCCCCTCATGCTCAAGGCAACCGGGGGTGGCGGCGGAATCGGAATGGCAGTTTGCCGTGACGAAGCCGAACTCCGCGACAACTACTCACGGGTGGCCCGTTTGGCCAGCTCCAGCTTTGGAACAGCCGGAGTCTTCGCTGAACGCTACATCGAGCATGCCCGCCACGTGGAAGTCCAAGTGTTCGGAGACGGTGCGGGCCGCGTGGTGAGCCTTGGCGACCGTGATTGCTCGCTGCAACGCCGCCACCAGAAAGTGCTTGAAGAGGCGCCCGCTCCGGACCTCCCGGAAGCTCTGCGGGAGGAACTGCACCGAAGCTCCCGCGCACTCTGCGCCTCCGTGGGCTATCGCTCTGCAGGAACAGTGGAATTCGTCTACGATCCCGTCCGCCAGGAAGCATCCTTCCTGGAAGTCAACGCGCGGCTGCAAGTAGAGCACCCCGTCACCGAAGCCATCACCGGCGTTGACTTGGTGGAGTGGATGCTGAACCTTGCCCGGAATGAGCCGGTGCTTGATGGCGTGCCGGACAGTGCGCCCGTTACAGGTCATGCCGTGGAAGCCCGTATCTACGCAGAAGACCCGGCCCGCAACTTCCAGCCCAGCGCCGGAACGGTCACCAACGCGCAGTACCCGGCCTCCGACGTCGTGCGCATTGACGCCTGGGTGGAGACCGGCAGCGAAGTCTCCACCAGTTACGATCCCCTGCTGGGCAAGGTCATCACGTCCGGTACTACCCGCGACGCCGCCTTCGACGCCCTGGCCGCGGCGTTGGCGGAAACCCGCATTGACGGCATTGAAACCAACCTGGGCATGCTGCGCGCCGTGGCCGGGATGGACGTGGTCCGCGCCGCGGAGCATTCCACCGGAACTCTGAACTCCGTGGGCGATCCTGAACCACGGATCACCGTTGAACGGCCGGGACTCCAGACCAGCGTGCAGGATTGGCCGGGCAGGACCGGGCTCTGGCAGATCGGAGTGCCTCCGAGTGGACCCATGGATGATTTGTCGTTCCGGTTGGGCAACACCGCGCTGGGCAATCCTGAGGGCGCACCCGGTCTGGAATTCACCATGGCCGGACCGGCGCTCCGCTTCACCCACGCCACCACAGTGTGCGTCACCGGAGCGGACGTCACGGTGACCGTCAACGGCCGTCCGGCCCCAGCGTGGGAACCCATCACCGTCCCGGACAACGGTCTCCTGGACATCGGCACGGCGGACGGATCCGGGCTGAGGGGATACATCCTGTTCGAAGGTGGGCTTGATGTTCCCCAGTACCTGGGGAGTGCTTCAACCTTCACCTTGGGCCAGTTCGGCGGCCATGGCGGCCGCGTCCTGCGGGCCAGCGATGTAATCCGCACCGTCACCGGGCACCTCCCTGAGACCGTCCCCGGCCCGGTTCCCGTGGAGAGCCGCCCGGCCCTCACCACGGAATGGGAGCTGAAGGTGGTGGAAGGACCGCATGGCGCCCCGGAATTCTTCCAACGCGAAGACATTGAGGAACTCTACGCCGCCGAATACGAGGTCCACTTCAACTCCGCCCGCACCGGCGTCCGCCTGATCGGGCCCAAACCGCGCTGGGCACGCAATGATGGCGGCGAGGCCGGACTGCACCCTTCGAACATCCACGACACCGCCTACTCTGTGGGTGCCTTGGACTTCACCGGCGATACCCCCATCCTGCTGGGCCCGGATGGTCCCAGCCTGGGCGGTTTCGTCTGCCCCGTCACCGTGGTGGCCGGCGAGCGCTGGAAGCTGGGGCAACTCCGCCCCGGGGACAAGGTCCGCTTCGTGCCGATCCGCTCCGTCGAGGCACCTTCGGTGAAGGAACTTGGCGCCGCGAGGCAACTGATACTGCCGGGTGCCGGCGGGTTCGGCACCGGCTCGGCTTCCGGCACCGCACCAGGCACGGCCGAGTTGCTGCGCGGCGACGGCGACGACGGCGTGCTGGGCCGGGTGCCCGAAGGTGACGGACGGCCTGCTGTCACCTACCGCCGCTCCGGTGACGACAACCTTTTGGTGGAGTACGGCGACATGGTGCTGGACCTTGGCCTCCGCGCCAGGGTCCACGCCCTGCACCAGGAACTTAAGCGTCTCGCCGTCCGGGGCATCGTGGATCTGACGCCAGGTATCCGTTCCCTGCAGATCAAAGCCGATCCCTCCGTCCTTCCCACATCTAAGCTGTTGGGCCTGGTGCAGGAAATAGAGGCCGCACTCCCTGCAAGCTCGGAGCTGGTGGTGCCCAGCCGCAGCGTTCGCCTGCCCTTGTCCTGGGACGATCCCGCTACCCGTGAGGCAATCGAGCGCTACATGGCCGGTGTCCGCGACGACGCCCCGTGGTGCCCGTGGAACATCGAGTTCATCCGCCGCATCAACGGTTTGGACTCCGTCAACGATGTCTTCGATACGGTGTTCAACGCGGAGTACCTCGTCCTGGGACTGGGTGATGTGTACCTCGGAGCGCCGGTGGCAACACCGTTGGATCCGCGGCACAGGCTGGTGACCACCAAGTACAACCCTGCCCGCACCTGGACGCCGGAGAACGCCGTCGGCATCGGCGGAGCCTACATGTGCATTTACGGCATGGAAGGTCCCGGTGGATACCAGTTCGTGGGACGTACCACCCAGGTTTGGTCGCGCTACGCGGATTCGGCGCCGTTTGAGCCGGGCTCGCCGTGGCTGCTCCGGTTCTTCGACCGTATTTCCTGGTACCCCGTCAGTCCCGAGGAGCTCCTGGACCTCCGCGCCGACATGGCTGCTGGCCGTGGCCATGGCGTCGAGATCCAGGACGGCACGTTCTCACTTGCAGAACATGAGGAATTCCTGGACCGCAACAGCGTCTCCATCGCGGAATTCCGCGAGACCCAGTCGGCGGCTTTCGCCGTGGAGCGGCAGGCCTGGGAGGAAGCCGGCGAGTTCGATCGTGCCGAGCAGGCAGTCTCGCTGGCCCCGCCGGCCGACGACGTTGTTGTTCCCGACGGCGGCGCCCTGGTGACGTCGCCGTTCGCAGCCAGCGTGTGGAAAGTGGACGTGGAACCCGGAGACTTGGTGGTGGCCGGCCAATCGCTGGTTTCCCTTGAGGCGATGAAGATGGAGACGGTCATCCAGGCTCCGGTGGATGGAGTGGTCCAACGGATCCTGCCCGCGGCGGGCGCCCAAGTGGTGGCTGGTGAAGCGCTGGTGGTCCTGGAGCCAGTGGACGTCCGGGCACCCGCACTCGTCCTGGAGGCAAGCGCATCATGACCAGTCCCACCGGAACCACAGTTGCTCGGGTACTTTCGGCGCTCGAGGCGATTGACGCCGTCGACCGTCCCGAAATCTGGATCCACCTGCGCGGGCGGGACGAACTGCTCGCAGAAGCGGGCCGGATTGACGCCGCCGTTGCGGCCGGCGGGAACCTGCCGCTTGCCGGTCTCCTGCTCGCCGTGAAGAACAACGTGGATGTTGCCGGTCTGGGCACGACGGCGGCGTGCCCCGGCTTTGGGGATGTAGCCACCCGGGATGCGGTGGCGGTCTCGCGGCTCCGCACTGCCGGCGCCTTGGTGCTGGGCGCCACCAACCTGGACCAGTTCGCTACAGGATTGGTGGGAACCCGCAGCCCCTACGGTGCCGTCCGTGATTCGAGGCGACCTGAGCGCATTTCCGGCGGTTCGAGCTCCGGTTCCGCAGTGGCCGTTGCCCTGGGGCTCGTGGACCTTGCCATCGGGACAGACACGGCTGGCTCGGGCCGCATCCCTGCTGCACTCCAGGGAATCGTGGGGATCAAACCCACCCTGGGCGTGGTGTCCACCGAGGGTGTGGTCCCGGCATGCCGTTCGTGGGACACCGCCACGATCTTCGCCCGCGATCTCGCCACTGCCGAGCTCGCCATGGGCATCATGGCCGGGCAGGGCCGCAACTGGCCCACCGACGTGAAGGTTGCGGCACCTTCCACCCCGCGGGTGGCCTATCCGGCTGCCCTGCCGGCGCTCCCGGCAGGGTGGGCGTCGGAATTCCAGGCGCAGATCGGGCGGCTGCGGTCCACAGGAGTGGTGGCGGAACCCATCGACCTGGACGTCTTCCTGCAAGCAGCCCGGCTGCTGTACGACGGCGGATTGGTGGCCGAACGCTACGCCGCCGTCGGCAGCTTTATTGATTCGGCGACGTTGGGCGGGGTAGGTACTTCGGACGGTGCAGCCCAGTCCGGCGAGGTGCCCGCAACGCTGGACCCCACAGTCGCCGGCATCATCAAAGCCGCGGGCAAAGTCCCGGCACACCGGTACGTCGCGGACACGGCGGCCTTGGAGCAGCTCAAACGCCGCGCCATGGAGCGCCTGGACGGATTCGACGCATTGGTTGTACCCACGGCACCGTTCCATCCGACGCTGGCCGAGGTGGCGGCCGATCCGGTGGGGGTCAACTCCCGGATGGGCACCTATACCAATTTCTGCAACCTCTTTGATCTCAGCGCTGTTGCCGTACCGGCGGGCACCGTCACCGAGACAAGCGGCGATAAAACAGGCAGTACCTCCCAGTTCGGCCTGACGGTGGTTGCCCGGACCTTCGAGGACGGGGTGGCCGCGGACATTGCGCGTCGGATCGAGCTCACCCCGGAGCTGCCCGAACTGTTCGCGGCGGGCGCGGCGACAGCACCCGCTCAGTCCTCCGCACCCAAGGCCCCCTGGCCGGTTGCTGCGGGAGCCGCCGTCGTTCCCCTCGTAGTCGTGGGGGCGCACCGGAAGGGGCAGCCGCTGGCGGCGGAGCTCGAAGGGCGTGGAGCTTTCTGGGACGGCCCGGTGACCACCGCGGCGCAGTACCGGATGGTGGCTTTGGAGACCACGCCGCCCAAGCCCGGAGTGGTTCGTTCGGCGCGCGGAGCCGGGCTCGTTGCTGAGAGATGGCTGCTCTCCGAGGCTGCGCTCGGGTCCTTCCTGGCCGAGCTGCCGGAACCCATGCTGCTGGGGTCCATCACGCTGGACGATGGCAGCAGAGCGGTGGGTTTTGCCTGCGACGCTGTGGCCGCGGCAGAGGGACGGGACATTACCGAGTACCGCGATTGGATTAAATACCTGGAGGAAAACGCTGCTGCACCGGGAAGCCCCGGGCTGTGGCGCGAGGCCGGTGGAGCTTTGCTGACCGGGCTCGGGCGCGGCAGGAACTAGGCGGGAGGCGGCTGATTGACGGAAATAGGGTTCCCGCCAATCAGCCGCCAAACCACTTTGCGGGCGCGTCCGAACATCACGAAATGACCCACTTTGGGGCTTGCTGGTGCGGTTAACGGTGCCCGGAAGCCCTATCATTGTGCTTGTCGTCATTGGGGCATTTTTTGTGAGTGCCCACTGACGCCGGATTCAGCTTGTCTGTGAGCCGAGGCTTGCACCTTCGAAGGGAAACCCTATGGCCCGGAGCCCGGAAGAGTCGCTTAAGGCGACCCTGGCCAGAGTCGCACCCGGAACCCCGTTGCGCGATGGCTTGGAACGCATCCTCCGCGGACGGACCGGCGCCCTGATCGTGTTGGGCTACGACCGCACTATCGACTCCATTTGTTCCGGTGGGTTCGATATCGGCATCGATTTCTCCCCCACCCGCCTGCGCGAGCTGGCCAAAATGGACGGCGCCATCATCTGTGACAAGGACGCCAGCAACATTGTCCGCGCCGCAGTCCAACTGGTCCCGGATTCAAGCATCGAAACCCAGGAATCGGGTACCAGGCACCGCACCGCTGAGCGCGTGGCCATCCAAACCGGCGTTCCGGTGATCTCCGTGAGCCAATCGATGCAGATCATCGCGCTCTACGTGAACGGCTTGCGCCACGTCCTGGAGGGGTCCGAAAAGGTCCTCGCCCGCGCCAACCAGGCCCTGGCTACCTTGGAAAGGTACAGCGCCAGGCTGGACCAGGTCACCAGTTCCCTCTCCGCCCTCGAAATCGAGGCACTGGTCACCGTCAGGGATGTCGCCGTGACGCTGCAGCGCCAGGAAATGGTTCGCCGCATCTCCGAGGAAATCGCCCAGTACGTGCTGGAACTCGGAGAAGACGGCCGCCTGCTGTCCCTCCAGGTAGAGGAACTGACCATGGGCCGCGGGCCGGGCAGCGACGTCATCATCCGCGATTACTCGGACCCGGACGCCACGCCGGAAGAAATCGAGGAAGCGGTCCAGGCCCTCCTCAACCTGGGCCCCACGGAACTGATCGACCTCAGCCGCATCGCGCACATCATTGGTTTCGCCGGCGGGGTAGAGCAATTGGACGCCGTGGTTCAGCCGCGCGGCTACCGACTCCTTTCGGGCCTGAAGTCGGTGCCCAAGGCAGTGGCCGACCGCTTGGTGGACTACTTCGGCGGGCTCCAGAACCTGATGGCCGCCACCATTGACGACCTGATGACCGTGGATGGTATCGGCGACCAGCGCGCCCGCACAGTCCGCGAAGGCTTGAGCCGCATGGCCGAAGCAAGCCTGTTGGACCGCTTCCTTTAGGTCAACTGGAAGAATCTAGTTCAGCTGGAAAACAGCCTTGGGGCTGGACTTGTTTCCCAGCCGTGCTTCGAATGTGTAGTAAGCGCCACCGCCGCCCGGCTTGGCGGTGATGGCACCGCAGCCTTCCACCGTCCGGTTGCGCTGCCACGGGAAGTTTGCGGTCTCGCTCTTGCCTGGCTGGATGGTTTTGATGAGGTCTTCGCCGCCGGTTTGGCAGTCCTTGGACGAGAAGATCCGGTCCGAGCCGCTCATCACGAGGTATTCCATTTGTGAGGTGCCCACATTGACCTCGCACGGGGCGGTGCCACCGTTGGTGATGGTCATGGTGAGCAACGGCTGCTCCTCCGCGCCATAGGCAGCTTTGTCGGTTTTCGCGGCAACGGTCATGAGGTTGAAGTCGCACACCGGCGTCGGCGAAGCAGACGGGGACTGCGACCCTGACGGTGCGCTTCCCTGCGTCGGCATCTGCGAAGGCTCATTCGTGGCGACCGCCTGCGGCTCATCTTTCCCGGCGAGCGCACCGCTGATGGCAACCCCGCCTCCCACCAGGAGCGCGAGGACCAGCAGCAACGCGCCAAAAACAACCAGCCGACGACGGCGGTAGACGGCAGGGCTGGGTCGCCGCCTCTTCGTCGGGGTACTGCGGCCGGCGGTCCCGGATGAGCCACGGGCAGCACCCTTCGCCGGCGCTGATGAGCGCGCGGTCGACTGCTGCTTACCCTTGGTGGCCATGGTTCTAGGCTAGGCTCGTGGACCTCGGGGCACCTAACCTACACGCCGCAGGCCGCCAATCCGGGGCTGTGTGACGTCGGCCATGGGACTGGATTCCACTAGAGTTGATGGCAGTATGACACTTCCCGACACCACCCAGCTCGCCGGGCTCCACGACGCCTTGGATCAGTGGTTCACGCAGGCCGCCAGGGACCTCCCGTGGCGCGAGCCGGACTGCAGCGCGTGGGGAATCCTGGTCAGCGAGGTCATGCTCCAGCAAACTCCCGTGGTGCGGGTGCTCCCTGTGTGGCTCGACTGGATGGACCGCTGGCCCACGCCCGCCCACCTTGCCAGCGAGCCCTCCGGCGAAGCCGTCCGCCACTGGGGCCGCCTCGGTTATCCGCGCCGCGCCCTGCGGCTGCACGCGGCCGCCGTCGCCATTCGCGAGCAGCACGGCGGCAACGTCCCTGACACGTACCCCGAGCTTCTGGGGTTGCCGGGCGTCGGCAGCTACACAGCTGCCGCCGTCGCAGCCTTCGCTTTCGGGCGACGCGAAACCGTGGTGGACACCAACATCCGGCGCGTCCACGCCCGGCTCATCTCAGGGAACGCCCTTCCCGCCCCGGCCTTGACGGCAGGGGAAATGCGCCTGGCCGAGACCCTCCTGCCCGAGGACCAGGAGTTGTCCGTCCGTTGGAACGCCTCCGTCATGGAACTCGGTGCCATGGTGTGCACCGCCCGCAGTCCCAAGTGCACCGACTGTCCCGTCCGCTCGAGCTGCGCCTGGCTCGCGGCCGGTGAGCCGCCGCCGTCGTACACGCCCAAGGGCCAGTCGTGGCACGGCACCGACCGACAAGTCCGGGGCGCCGTGATGGCCGTCCTCCGAGAGGCCGCCACCCCGGTCCCGCGCCAGATGTTCGAGCAAGCGCCGGCGGACCTCGGATTCCCGCCGTCCGGCATCGGGATCCCCCTCGCGGCGCTGCACCGGCTCAACTCGGCTCCAGAGCAGCTTGAACGCGCCTTGGACGGACTGTTGGTGGACGGTTTGGCGGAAATGCACGACGGCGGTTTGCGGCTTCCGGCGTAGCGTTCGGCAGGGGGCGGTATCGGTTCGGCAACGGGAACCCGCGGCCCGTAACGATGCAGGTGCCTTTCTGGTGGTGCCGGGGACACGGACCGTTTCCGGCCCTACCCTGAAGCCATGGGCAGAATCGCAGTGGCATTGACCCTTGCCGGCACCGCAGCGTTGCTCCCGGGATGCTATCCGGATGCTGTGGCCTGCCCGGCCATTGGGCATATCGCCGGCGTGTCCCTCACCGTGGCGGCAAACTATGCAGCGCAGGTTGGCACGCTTCGGCTCAAGGCCTGCCAGGATGGCAGCTGCACGGAAAAGGACGTGGTGCTGTATCCGGGTGCCACAGCCGTCGACCAAGGCTGCACACCGGACGGCGTATGCTCCGCGACCTCATCCCCGGACGGGACGCTGCAGGGCTCCATCGAGCTTCCGGCCCTCAGCGAAAACCCCCTTGAAGCGACCGTCACTGGCGCGTCCCCCACGGGGACCATGCTGCCCGAGCGGACGTTGACTTTCACGCCGAAGGGCGGGTATCCCTACGGCGAACAGTGCGGCCGGGTCATTTCCGCCACCCTGGTACTGGACGGTGAGGGGTTGCGGCAGGGCTGAATTTCGGCGCGGCCGTGGCCTGAGGCGGCGCCGTAGGATGAAAGTGTGCCTGACCACGATCTTCATCCCGACGTCAATGAGGCACTGCGGGTCCTCAGCCAACCCTCCGGGTCCCCTTCAACACCGGTACCCGAGGCCGACAATCATGAGTATGGCGCCGCCGTCGCACGCCTCGGCCGGAAACAAATCCGGTTCCGCGTGGGAAAGCCCACCCCAACGAAGGTGGGCCTTTTCATCGCCGTCTGGCGCCGCGCGCAGGACGGGTCCACAGAGCCCTTCCCCGCCGAAGACGGCGCCGACTTGCTGGTGGTCACCGTCCGGGAAGGAACCGGGGCAGGCTACTTCGCTTTCCCTCTGTCCGCGCTGGTCGAGCACGGAATCGTGTCAGTGAACGGCTCCGGCGGTAAGCGCGGCTTCCGGGTTTACCCGCCATGGTCCAAGGTGAGCAACCGGCAGGCAATACGGACCCAGCAATGGCAGTGCAGCTACTTCACTCCGAACACAACGGCAAACCGGTAAGGGCTAGTCCGGATCTCCACCAACAGACCTCCGGTAGTTGCTGGGGGTGAAGCCCAGATACTTTTGGAAGTCATTCGTCAGGTGCGCATGATCCGCGTAGCCAAGCTCGACGGCGATCGCCGCCAGGTCCGCTGTGGGGTCGGACCGGGTGCGCTCGGCAGCGTCCTGGAGCCTCCGGCGCCTGATGAGGGCGGAGGGGCTGAGTCCTATGTACTTCTTCGCGATCCGCTGCAGCGTTCGTGGAGAAACCGCCAGCTGTGACGCCGCGTCCTCGATCATGAGCACGTCCGGATCCGAACCCATCACCTCCATCATCCGGTTCGCGAGCAACGCCTCCTCGGACAGCGCCACGTTCGAAGAGGCCGGATCCAAGGAAACCAGCCACTCAACAAAGGCCTCTGCTGCCCGTTCACGGTGAGCTCCGCCGTCGTGCGTTGCATCGTCGGGAGGCGTGGTCATCGCGGCCGAAACCGCAGCATGCAAGTCGGGCAATGCCAGCGCCAATTCCTTGTCCCGGAGGGCGCCGGGATCGTTGGTGAACAGGGGCACTGCCGCCGGGCGAAGCAACGCGCCCACAGCCCAGCCGGCCCCGGTGAGGTCCCGGTAGGCCGCCCGGGTTGTCGGTCCGGAAAGGATGACATCCCCGGGCTGGACCACCAGATTGGATGCGGGGTAGGCGATGAGGTGTTGCCGTGAGCTCCGGCCGGCTTCGATGTCCCACTCCGGAATCCAGAACCACTGCACGAGGTGGGCAACCGAATCGGGGGCGGGAATCCGGTGGAAGGTGGGCAGCCGCGCCGGATACAGGATGCCCTTGAACGAACCCTCCATTGGAGCCTTTCCCCAAGCGGATCAAACCTGTCGCGAATCTCCAAGCGCCCCCGCACCCTCTGCACGTAGCGTCAACACCATGACCGATACTACAAGCACAGAATCAACCACCGCGGCCCACGGCCAGCACACCACACACGGCATTCCGAACGGGCTGACCAGCCTCACACCGTTCCTCGCCGTACCCAACGCCAAGGAGGCGATCGCGTTCTACCGGGACGTGTTTGGCGCCAGGGTGGTTGGTGAGACCGAGATGGGCGGAATGGTGGTCCATGCCGAACTCGACTTCGGAAACGGCCATCTCCAGCTTGGCGAACCCACCCCGGAATACCACCTGGTCCCGGCACCGGGCGGCGAGGACGACTGCTACTCCCTCGGCCTCTACTGTCGTGACGCGGACGGACTTGTCCAGAAAGCCTCGGAGGCCGGCGCCACCATCCGCGAGCCGCTGACGACGTTCGTTTCAGGTGACCGGTACGCGAGCATCCGTGACCCCTTCGGCGTCCGCTGGTCCATCATGACCCGCGTGGAGGACCTCTCCGAAGAAGAGAGCAACCGCCGCGTCGAGAAGTGGGCGGCGCAGCAGGGCTAGGGACCGCCAGGCAGGCGCGCTACGACAAGCAGAGGCAGAAGGGGTGCCCGGCGGGGTCAAGGAACACCCTGAAGGTTTCGCCGGGCTGGTGGTCGGCTTTGGTTGCGCCAAGGGAGAGCGCAACTTCCTCGCCCTTGTCCAAGTCCTCCACCACCATGTCCAGGTGCATTTGCTGAGGAATCGTCTGTCCGGGCCATACCGGCGCCTGATAGACCTCCACCTGCTGGAAAGAGATGCAGTTGCTGCCGTCGGCGGGGCGGATGTCGGACCAGTCGCCCTTGTCTTCGACTTCCCAGCCGAAGAGTTCGCCGTAGAAAGCCGCCAACGCCGGGGCGTCGGGGCAATCGATGACAATGCTCGGGAATTTAGCTATAGCCATGTGTTAAACCTCGTCAGCTGTCTTCTTCATACGGGCCAGGGCGCTCTTGGTGCCCCGCTGGGTGAGGACGTGAACTATGGCGCCGACGCCTGCGGACACAACCGCGAAGACCAGCACGCCGGGCAGGGAGTCATTGAGGTCCGTTCCGTCCTTTGGAGCGGGCTTACCGGTCTTCTTCTCCCAGAGGCCTTCCAGCGTCTTGTTTGCGAGCGCGCCAGCTCCGAGGCTGACGGCCAGGCCGAAAAGTTTCACCAGAATGTTCACGAAGATCCTCCATCAGATAGCGCGCCGCCTGGCGGCGCCTCACACAACAATCGCCTCAAAGACAAAGCAGGGCCGCTGCAATTGCAGCGGCCCTGCCTGGATTCTTAGTCCTTCTTGAAGGCGTCCTTCAGCTTCTCGCCGGCACCCTTGAGGTCGGCTTTCGTCTGGTCGCCCTTGCCTTCGGCTTCCAGTCGCTCGTTGTCCGTGAGCTTGCCGGCGGCTTCCTTAGCCTTGCCGCCGAGCTTCTCGCCAGCGTTCTCCATCTTGTCGTCAGCACCCATGTTTCGTACCTCTTCCTTGTAGTGAACCTGTACCTCTACAACATCACTAATCAGTGTACTTAGCAATATTTGGGAGAAAATTGTCTCCGATTTAGAGCTCTCCGAACCCTTCCTCCACCAGCCTGCCCACGTAGTCCACAGCCTTCTGCGCGTCTTTGCCGCGGGCTTCGACGCGGAGGGTGGAACCCTTACCGGCCGCCAGCGCCATAAGCGCCATAATGGACATGCCGTCGACGCCGTTGACCGTCACTTCTGCGTCCAGCCCCGACAGGCCGCCGGCGATCTTCGCTGCGGGCCGGGCGTGCATCCCCAAGGGGTTGATGAGTTGGAACTCGCCGCTTGCGTCAGGCTGGCCCGTGGCCACGGTGTCATCCGCACCGCTTGGTCCAGCGGCGTCAGCCAGCCGGATCCCCGCAGCTTCTGCCGCCTTACGGACGTCCTCGACGGCGGCACCTCCTTGGGCAGCAACGGCTGCGGCCACCAGTCCTTCAACCAAGGGCGCGTCGGCCAGGAGCACAGCGTCAGGATCGCTGGCGAACTCCATGGCAGATTCGGCCGTCATCACTGCCGAGCCCAGATCGGTCAGCACCACGACACCGTCACCACCGGAGTCGATCAAGGACTGCTCGACGGCGGCCAACACCTTCTCAAGGCTGGTTCCGATCCGGTCGTCGTCGGTGCCCCCGGCGGCGGCGAGCTCGACGTCGGGGGCCATCTGCGCGGCGAGTTCCACCGCCCCCTCGGCAATCTTGCTGCTGTGCGATACCACCACGATCCCAACCGTCATACGGCGTCGTTTCCAGCGTCGCCAGCGGCGCCGGCGGCAGCGGTCGCCGCAGCGCGAAGGAGGAGGGCCGTGGAGGCCGCTCCCGGGTCGCGGTGCCCGGCACTGCGCTCCCCCAGATAGCTGGCCCTGCCTTTGCGCGCAACCAAGGGATCCGTTGCCACAGCCCCGGTCTCCGCAGCTTCCGCGGCAGCTTCCAGGACGCCCGCCGGATCCGCCCCGTCTGTTGCCGCCTTCCCGGCAGCTTCCACGGCGGGTGTCCATGCATCGATCATCGTCTTGTCGCCCGGTTCGGCTTTGCCCCGGGCCACTACGCCATCGCGCGCGGCGGCGAGGGCAGCCGCCAGCGCCTTGGCATCAATATCGGTTGCGTCCCCCAGGGTGGTGGCCGCCCGCAGGTACGCCGTCCCGTACAGGGGCCCCGCCGCTCCGCCCACTTTGGACATCAAGGCCATCGCCGCGGCTTTGAGCGCAGCTCCGGGAGTGTCCGGCGGAGTCTCATCGAGTTTTTGCAGCACGGCCTGGAAGCCGCGATCCATGTTCTCGCCGTGATCGGAGTCGCCGATGGCACGGTCCAGGTCGATCAGTTCCACGCGGTGCTCCGCCATGGCCTTCGCGGAAAGTTTCAACCAGTCGAGTGCCCAGTCAACATCCAGCCCCATGCTCACGCTCCCCATCGCAGCGCGGCGGTGTGGACGGGAGCGTCCCACAGCCGCGTCATTTCATCGTCAAGACGCAGCACGGAGACGGAACAGCCCTGCATCTCCAAGGACGTGACGTAGTTGCCCACCAGCGAGCGCTCCACGGTGGCACCACGCTCAGCGAGGACCTGGGCCGCCCGCCGGTAGACGATGTACAGCTCGCTCTGCGGAGTTCCGCCCATCCCGTTGACGAACAACAGGACCTTGTCCCCGGAGGCCACGGCCAGATCCTCAAGTACGGGTTCCAGCAGCCGGTCCGTGATGGCATCTGCACTCTCCATCGCGATCTTGTGCCGGCCCGGTTCGCCGTGAATGCCGATGCCGATCTCGACCTCATCGTCGGCAAGTTCGAAGCTCGGCGTCCCCGCATGTGGCACAGTGCACCCGGACAGGGCAACGCCCATGGTCCTCACATTGGCCACCACGCGCTCGGCGATGGCCGCGACCGTATCAAGATCATCTCCGCGCTGGGCGGATGCTCCTGCGATCTTCTCAACCAGCACGGTTCCGCCAACCCCTCGCCGGCCGGCCGTGTACAGCGAGTCCTCCACCGCGACGTCGTCGTTGACCAGGACTGAACGCACGTGCACGCCCTCGGCTTGTGCCATCTCGGCGGCCGTCTCAAAGTTCAGGACATCGCCGGTGTAGTTCTTCACGATATGGACGACGCCGGCACCTGAGTCAACTGCGACGGTGGCCGGAATGATCTGGTCGGGGGTTGGTGAGGTGAAGACTGCGCCGGGCACAGCGGCGTCGAGCATGCCGAGCCCCACGAAACCCGCGTGCAGGGGCTCGTGGCCGCTTCCTCCGCCGGAGACCAAGGCGACCTTGCCCGCTACCGGGGCACCCTTACGAATGACATATTTGGGCTCGGGATGGACGTCCACAATGTCGGCATGGGCCATGCCGAACCCTTCTACGGACTCGTCCACCACGGCGCGTGGATCATTGATGAGCTTTTTCATGGAGTGCTCCTGGGCGTGCTCTGGCTGGTGCTCTGACCCTACTACCGGCGGCCCGGCCCACGGTAGGCCTTGAGCGCTCCCGGTCCGGAGTAATCCTGTGGTTCGTCCCGCCTCCGTCTACGCGCGTGCGCTTTTCAGCGCGAGGCTCCTTGCACTGCCGAACTGCCCAGGTCGCTCTTCTCCAAGGCGTAGCCAGCGTTCAGGGCTTCCACCCAGGCGTCAGTGGTGCTGACCGCCGCCCAGTTCGAGTTCAGCAAGGCCATCAGCGTTGTGTGAACGGTTTCGGCATCAGCGAAACCGGCATCGTTGGCCAGGTTGATGGCACCGGTCGCGTCGGAGAGGACTTCAGTACCGAAGCCGATGAATTCGGCCTCCACAGCGGAAGCGAGAATGCAGTTATTGGTCATGTAGCCCACCAAGGTGACGGTGTCGACGCCGTGCTGCCGCAGCCATGCGGCCAGATCCGTGTCGGCGTAGACCGAGCCATAATGCTTGACCACGTGCTTCCAGGAGTCCTTCCGGCGGTTCTCGACGTCAGGGTGGAGGGTGAACTCCAAGGTTCCCGGAGCGAAAGCCGACGCACCTTCTCCCTCGCTGTGCTGGATGACGGCCACCGGGATGCCTGCATTCGTCGCGGCGTCAATTGCTTTGCCGATCATCCCGATGGATTCCCGGTGCGGGGGGAACTGGATCTCAAGGGGTCCGCTGAAATACTGCTGCTGGACGTCGACGAGGACAAGCGCGCGGCGGGGCGTGGTCATGATGCTCTCTTTCCCTTTGGTGATTCCATGTGGTGATTCCATGTGGGCGCCTTGCGGCAACTCCCCCATCCTGTGCTCATTCCCGATCCACCACCAGTGGCATAAATGCCCTTGTACGATTGATTCAGGCCAATCCAGGAGGACCCTTGCGCATCGCCGTGTATGCCTTTGACGACGCAACGATGTTCCACCTCGCTGTACCCCAGATGGTTTTCGACGAGGTCACGCGCCAAGGACTCGCGGAGTGGAAAACCCTGCTCTTTGCGGATCAGGCGGGCCACATCCGCACCGCGGAAGGCTATCGCCTGGGAGGGATCCTTGGCCCCGAATCGGCGGCCGAAGCCGACGTCATCGTGGTGCCCTCATGGTTCGATGACGATCGCCGGCCCAGCGAGCAACTCCGCCACCTTCTGCAGCAGGCGCATCAACGCGGCGTCGTCATCCTTGGCCTCTGCCTGGGGACCATCCCTGTTGCCGATGCGGGCCTGTTGGGCGGACGATCCGCCGTCACCCATTGGGCGGCCTTTGGCTCGCTCTCGGCACGCCATCCGGACGTTTTCCTGGATCAAACAGTTCTGTACATCGATCACGGTGATGTGCTGACGTCGGCCGGCACGGCATCCGGGTTGGACGCCTGCCTGCACCTGGTGCGGACCCGTCTGGGATCCGCAGCAGCCAACCAGGTTGCACGCAGCCTGGTCATCGCTCCGCACCGCGAAGGCGGACAGGCCCAGTACATAGAGCATCCCCTGCCACCACGGTCCTCTGACAATCCCATGGCATGGCTGCTTGAATGGGCCTTGGGGCATCTGGGGGAAGAGCTGACGATAGACAGGCTCGCCAACCAGATGCACATGAGCCGTCGAACGTTCATTCGGGCCTTCAGGGCATCTACCGGTGCCACGCCCTCAGCATGGGTGCGATCCCAACGGCTGGACGCGGCCAGGCATCTCCTGGAAAGCTCCAGTCTGTCCATGGACCAGGTAGCAGCCGAATGCGGCTTTGGAAGTGCGGTGACCCTTCGGCAAAACTTTGCCCGGGCTTTTTCCACCTCGCCCTCGGACTATCGACGCCACTTCGACGCCCAACCCAGTGCTGCACTGCCCGCCGCCCCAAGGCAGTGAGGGGCAGGCGTGCGGAAGGGGCAGCTCCTGGGAGCTGCCCCTTCGCCCTGCCCTACTTCCCAACCGGTGGCGGCTGCTCCGCCTCGGATTCCTGCCTGGCGTGGTATTCAGGCCAGAAGGCGGAGTACAAGTCCGGGTCGGAGTGGCGGTCCCCGGACCACGAGGACTCGTGCGGCCATGGTCCGTGCGCGATGTCGATCTGGAATGCCGAGAAGTCGGGGAACGTGACGCGGTTGTTCATTGCCGTCAGCCCTTAGTTGCTCAGCACGGCGTCGCCGCCGGCGGTGGCGACATCCTGGAGCAGCACGGTCTGGTCGATGACCGGGAGACCCACCACGTGCCCGAAGCTGAACATGTTCTGCGGATCCAGCTCAGCTTTGGCCTTGCGGAGCCGCTCCAATGCCGATGCCCGCCAGGGCCGTTCCCTGTCTTCCGCATCCACAAAGTGGCCATGCAGATTCACGAACGTTCCGGGGTTGGCGGCGGGCCGAAGGTCATCATGGACGGCATTGAACACCCTGGGCAGCATCTCCACCACGGGCGGGACGGCGATGGCACCCATGAAGAAACTGAAGGCGGCATCGCGCCCGCCCACTATGTCGTCGCCATCTGCACTCTTGGCCAGGGCACCGCCCAGCAAACGCAGTTCGGCCAGCAATACAGGGCTTTCGACGCCGGGACCGAAGTGCCGCAGGAGCGCATCGGCCGCAGGATCATCCAGCTTGTCCAGAAGGAACCCGTGCTCCATCACAGGAACTGGCTGGTCCGGATCCTGGTGGATCGTGTCGAAAGCCGTAGCGTCCAGCGGCCCGGTGGCGTCCATCATGAACGGCGCACTCCGGCGCATGGGTTCCAGGGCCTCCGCCGCCGCGGCCAGATCGCCTTGGTACGCATAGCGGAGGTGGATCACAAACTTTCCGCGCAGCGGTTCCGGGACCATGTCCATGTCCGGCAGCCGCAGGAAGGCCATCGACGCCGAAGCCTCCACGGGCAAGGCAGGCGCCCAATCCCTGAACGCCTGCAGCACTTCAGGGGCATGCTCTCCGTCGAAGTAGATACCGCCGGCGTAGAGGTCCGACGCCGGGAACAGGTGGAATTCCATAGCCGTGACGATTCCCAGGTTTCCCTTGCCGCCGCGCAGGAGGAAGAACAGCCCGGGGTCTTCGTCCTTTGTCACCCTGCGAAGGACGCCGTCCGCCGTGACGATCTCGAAAGCAATCACGTGGTCCGAAGCGAAGCCGTACTTCCGGCCGAGAATCGGGAGCCCACCGCCCAGCGTGTAACCCACCACGCCGACATCGGTGGTGGAACCGCAAAGGCCCATCAATCCGAAGGTCCCGGCGAGATCCACCACGGCCTTCCAGCGGACGCCCGCACCAACACGGGCGGTCTTTTCCAGGGGATCAATGCTGAGTTCAAGCATGCGGCGGGTGCTGATGAGCAGGCCGCCCTCAATGGCGTTGGTGGCACCGTGACCGGTGGATTGGACGGACACGGGCATGCGGCGCTCCGCCGCCCAGCGAATGGCCGCCGAGACATCCTCTGCGTCGAGGGCGCCGAAGGCGAGATCCGGCTGGTGCTGTGTGGATAAATTAAAGGCCGCTACTTCGGCGGCGAAGCCGGAATCGGCAGGCGTGAACACTGGACCGCGCACGCTGAGTTGGAGTTCTGAAACATCTGAAAAGGACGCGTGGGACTGCATGATCTTCTCTCAATTGACCGATGTGATGGAAGCTTCCCCAGCAAGCCTTATTCAGTTTATCCATCAACTTTAGATAAGAGAAGAGGTTTTAAATCACCCATAATCGGGCAGGGTTGAACTAGAGCTGTTTGATCATGCGGGTATTGCCCAAAGTGTTGGGCTTAACCCGCGCCAGGTCCAGGAACTCCGCCACGCCTTCGTCATGCGAGCGCAGCAGCTCGGAGTACACCTGGGGATCCACGGCCGACTGGTCAGCCATGACTTCAAATCCGTGGCGCTTGAAGAAATCCACCTCGAACGTCAGGCAGAACACGCGGCTCACGCCAAGGGCGCGCGCTTCCTCCAGCAGGTTCTCCACCAGGACGTGCCCTACACCCCGCCCGCGCCAGGAATCAGCTGCGGCAAGCGTGCGGACTTCGGCCAGGTCTTCCCACATCACGTGCAGCGCCCCGCAACCAATCACCTCGCCCTCGCTGGACTCGGCAATCCGGAATTCCTGCAGGCTCTCGTAGTACGCGACGGTTTCCTTGGCCATGAGAATCCGCTCCTCAGCCAAGGGAGCCACAAGCCTCTTAATCGCCGCCACGTCGCTGGTGCGGGCAGGGCGGAGGCTGAAGGTCGGATTCACTCCCCCATCCTAGCGAGGAAGCTACTTCTCCCCAGCCTCCGCCCCCATGGTGTTACAGCCCCAGCTCCTCCGGCAGGGAGACGTCCTTCCCCAGCACCTGCTTGGCCAGGAAGTGCTCAACCACGCCGTACCAGATCTTTGCGTGCTGGGGTTGGAGCACCCAATGGTTTTCGTCGGGGAAGTAGAGGAAGCGGTGCGGGCTCTGACCGTTGTCGTCCGCGGGCAGTTGTGAGGACGACAGAAGTTCGTACCAGAGGCGCAGTCCTTCACCGATGGGCACCCGGTAGTCCTTGTCGCCGTGGATCACCAGCATGGGTGTCTTGATGTTGCCCACGTTGAGGTGAGGCGAGTTCGCCATGGCCATCTCCTCGGTCATTTCCTTCAGCCAGTATTGGGCCGCGTCGGTGGTGGGCCCGAACTGGTCCAGCGCCCACAAGCTGGCGTGGGTGACAATCGCTGAGAACCGGTCGGTTTGGCCGGCGACCCAGTTGGCCATGTAGCCACCGAAGGACCCACCCATGGCAGCTGTCCGCGTTTCGTCAATGTCCGCGCGTTCCACCACCGCATCCGTGATGGCCATGAGGTCGGTGAAGGGCTTCTTGCCCCATTCGCCCCAACCGCGCTGGATGAAGTCCTGGCCGTAGCCGGTGGAAAGTGCGGGGTCGGGCAGGAGCACGGCGTAGCCCTTGGCCACGAGCAGCCACGGGTTCCAGCGCCACGTCCAGGCGTTCCACGAACCAAGCGGTCCGCCGTGGATCCACAGCAGGAGCGGCGCGGGGTTATCAGCAGACGCACCCTCTGGGAGCGCCAGGTAGGCGGGTACGCGCGCACCGTCTTCCGCCGTCGTTTCCACACGCTCCAGATGCCCCTTGCAGTTGGGTCGCTCCGCCGGAGCCTGCAGCCGGGTCACCTCTCCCGTGGCGAGGTCGATCCGTACGGCCTCGGGCGGGAACTCGTACGAGCTGCGCAGCGCGTACGCCGCAGTCCCGTCAGGGGAAACCACGACGTCGGAATAGGCGGAAGCGTCCTGCGTCACCCTCGTCACCCCACCGTCAGCGACGCTGATCCGGAAGAGCGGCGACGCGCCGTCGTCGTCCGCTTTCGCCAGGATGGCACTGCCGTCAGGGAGCCATGCGAGCGCAGTAGCCCAGCGGTCCCACTGATGGGCCAGCGGCTCCAGGTCCGTGGTTTCGCCGCCGACAGTGAGCAGGTGCAGCTTCACCTGGGGAGCCTGCGTGGGGGTGGTGTCACTTTCGCTTTCCACCACCAGCGTGCGGTTGTCCGGACTGACGGGTCCCGGGAAATAGCTCATGCCTTCGTGGTCCAGCAGCACCTTGACGTTTCCGGTGGCGACGTCGACGGCGGCCAGCACCTCGCGGCTGTCGGCTCTCGCGAGCGCCTTGGTCATGCTGGTGTAGATGGTCTTGCCATCGGGACTCACCACCGTTTTTGCCTCGCGCAGCGAACCGCCGACGCCGGGCGTCAGGTTGCGCAGCTTGAGCGGAAGCGGGGCGTCGACGGTGGACGGCTTGCCAGGTTCTTCTACCTCGCCGTGCTCCACTGCGAAGATCCGCGGTTCGGCCGGGCCAAGGTCGGCATCCCAGTAGCGGACAGGGTAGCCGCTGTGCAGGATGGCCGAGACCTTGTTGTCCTTGCGCGCCTTGCGGCGATCACTGTCGCTGTCCTCATCGGCGGATCCTGCCAGGACCTCGGCATTGACGAAGGTGGCGTCCGCGTCCTTCGCGGCCATGACGGAACTGATGCCACCCGGGCGCGAATGCACCACCCGGGCCTCTCCCCCGTCAGCGGGCATCAGCCATAGGGCATTCACGGGATCAGCGTCAGGGCTGTCCGGGTCAGGGCGGGCCGATGTGAAGTAGAGGTCGCCGTTGGCAGCGAACACTGCACCGGCTTCTCCTTTGGAGCTACGGGTGATGCGACGGGCAGGCTTGTGGCCTGCCGGATCGATCTCCCACAGGGCCGTCGCGAACTCGGTTCCCTTGCCGTTCAACGTCGAAACGGTGGTGACCAGGCGCTTGCCGTCGGGACTGAGGGTGAGGCCGCCTACCCGTGGGATGGAGAGGTAGTGGTCCGTGTCGTGAAAGGGTGTTTCGGGCTGCTCGCCCTGGGTGTGAGTGTCAGCAGAGTCCATGATCTGATTCAACACGTATTGTGCTGCCGATCACAGGGTGGTTCACTCACAGTGAAACAGTGCTTTCATACTTTCAAGGAGTCGGAAGGTTCCGCAGGGCCTCTGCGACGGGTATGGTCCCGTCTTCTTTCGCAATGGCGGCCGCCAGGACGCGGGCCCGTTCCGAGTACGAGGCCGTTGTGACGGCTTGCGCGATGGCATCACCGAGGCGCACCCGAGTCAGCTTCCTGTAGGGAATAGGCTCCGGGCCCGCCCCGAGGCTTGCGATCCGTGAGGCCCATAAGGGTTGGTCCGTGTACACGGGGACACCTACGGACGGCACGCCAGCACGCAGTCCGGCGGCAGTGGTTCCGGCGCCGGCATGGTGGACCACGGCAGCCACCCGGGGGAACAGCCACTCATGCGGAACGCTCCCCACACCAAGGGCGTCGTCACCCAGCACGCCCTCGACACCCTGCACCACAGCCCGCACTCCGGCGCGACGCGTGGCGTCAAGGATGAAGGCGGGATCAAGGTGTGCGCTGCTTCCAAAACCAACGAAAACCGGAGCGGGCCCGTCGGCGAGAAAATCCTGCAGGTCCGGGGATGGCCCCCAACCCTGATTCACCGGAGGCCACCAATACCCGGCCATCACCAAGCCGGAATGCCAGTCAGCGGGCCGGGGCAGGACGGCAGGGCTGATGCCGTGAAGAATGGTTGCGCGCATTTTCCTCCGGCGACGTTCACCGGCAGCCCGACTCTCCGTGGGCAGGCCCAGCTGCCGGCGAAGGCGGGCACTGGGAGCATCATAGGGAGCCGGACCTGCGGCCGCCCGCTCACCAATGATCCTGTTTCCCCACGCCCCCAGGCTTCGCGACGAGTTCATGAGCACTGGCGGATAGGCCGCGCTCGGCTCCGTCGGTTGCAAATGGGCGCCAATCACCGGAATACCGAAAGCCTCCGCGATGTCGTAGGCGTAGGGAGCCACCGAGTTGGCCAGGATGACGTCGGCTCCCGCCTCGGCGGCCGCCAGGGCCCCGGTGGCTGCGTTGTCCATGTACTCGCCGAGCTTGCGCCAGAAGGTCAACAGGCTTCCAGCTGTTGCTTTCGCACCGGGAGCCGGCCGCTTGATCAGCTCGGTGAGATTTCCGGGCAGCGGCCTGAACTCGCATCCCGACGCGACAACCAGGGGCGCATAAGCAGGGTTGGCCGCAATGGCCACCTCGTAGCCCAGCTCTTGCAGCCGGCTTCCGAGCCCCGCCATGGGCGCCACGTCCCCGCGCGTACCGGGAGCCACCATCAATACCCGCATGCCACCCGATCCCCTCTCAGGAGTTAGTAAAAACCCCGCCCACTCCTTTCGGAATGAGCGGGGCTTCTGGTACTGAAGTGCTTTACGCGGTCGGAGCGATTTCCGGGATGCGCGGCTTGGCGTTGCCTTCGAACGTGAACTTGGCGTCGTCACCTTCGCCGTCAACGTCCACCACAACGATGTCGCCGGAGTGGAGTTCGCCGAACAGGATCTTCTCGGACAGCTGGTCCTCGATCTCGCGCTGGATGGTGCGGCGCAGCGGCCGGGCACCCATGGCGGGATCGTAACCACGCGTGGCCAGGAGAACCTTGGCAGCGGGCGTGAGCTCGATGCCCATGTCCTTGTCCTTGAGGCGGCGCTCCAGACGGGTCACGAACAGGTCCACGATCTCGATGATCTCGTCCTGCGTCAGCTGCGGGAACACCACGACGTCGTCAACACGGTTCAGGAACTCGGGGCGGAAGTGCTGCTTGAGCTCTTCCGTGACCCGGGCACGCATCCGGTTGTAACCGGTCTGGGTGTCCGTGCCGGACTGGAAGCCCGTGGCCACACTCTTGGAGATGTCGCGGGTACCAAGGTTGGTGGTCATGATGATCACGGTGTTCTTGAAGTCCACCACGCGGCCCTGGGAGTCGGTCAGGCGGCCGTCTTCCAGAATCTGCAGCAGCGAGTTGAAGAGGTCGGCGTGAGCCTTCTCCACTTCATCGAAGAGGACCACGGAGAACGGACGACGACGGACCTTCTCTGTCAGCTGGCCGCCTTCTTCGTAGCCGACGTAGCCCGGAGGTGCACCGAAGAGACGCGAGACCGTGTGCTTTTCGGAGTACTCGGACATGTCAAGCGTGATGAGGGCGTCCTCTTCACCGAACAGGAACTCAGCCAGCGCCTTGGCGAGCTCGGTCTTGCCGACGCCCGTGGGGCCGGCGAAGATGAACGAGCCACCGGGGCGCTTGGGGTCCTTCAGGCCTGCACGGGTGCGGCGGATGGCCTGCGACAGGGCCTTGATGGCCTCGTCCTGGCCGACGACGCGCTTGTGCAGTTCGTCTTCCATCTTGAGCAGGCGCGAGGATTCTTCCTCGGTGAGCTTGAAGACCGGGATACCCGTGGAGTTCGCCAGAACTTCCGCGATCAGGTCTTCGTCAACCTCGGAGATGTCGTCCATGCCGCCGGACTTCCAGTTGCGCTCCTTCTCTGCGCGTTCGGCAATGAGCTTCTGCTCCTTGTCGCGCAGCGAGGCAGCACCCTCGAAGTCCTGGGCGTCGATGGCGGATTCCTTCTCCATCTTCACTTCCGCGATGCGCTCGTCCATGGCCTTGAGCTCCGGCGGAGCGGTCATGCGACGGATGCGCAAGCGTGCACCGGCTTCATCGATGAGGTCAATCGCCTTGTCCGGCAGGAAGCGGTCCGAGATGTAGCGTTCGGCCAGCTGTGCGGCTGAGGCGAGGGCGCCGTCGGTAATCGTCACGCGGTGGTGGGCCTCGTAACGGTCGCGAAGGCCCTTAAGGATCTCGATCGCGTGCGCGACGGAGGGTTCCTTCACCTGGATCGGCTGGAAGCGGCGCTCAAGAGCGGCGTCCTTCTCGATGTGCTTGCGGTACTCGTCAAGCGTGGTGGCACCGATGGTCTGGAGTTCACCACGGGCGAGCATCGGCTTCAGGATGGACGCAGCGTCAATGGCGCCTTCGGCAGCACCTGCACCAACGAGGGTGTGGATCTCGTCGATGAAGAGGATGATGTCGCCGCGGGTGCGGATTTCCTTGAGGACCTTTTTCAGGCGCTCTTCGAAATCACCGCGGTAGCGCGAGCCGGCGACCAGGGAACCGAGGTCAAGCGTGTACAGCTGCTTGTCCTTGATGGTCTCCGGGACATCGCCGCGAACGATCGCCTGGGCGAGGCCTTCGACGACGGCAGTCTTACCGACGCCGGGCTCACCGATCAGCACCGGGTTGTTCTTGGTACGGCGGGAGAGGACCTGCATGACGCGTTCCATCTCCTGCTCGCGGCCGATCACAGGATCGAGCTTGTTTTCGCGCGCAGCCTGGGTGAGGTTGCGGCCGAACTGGTCAAGCACCACCGAACCGGCAGGGGTACCTTCGGGCTGGCCCTGGCCGGAGCCGCTGCCAGCGGTTTCCTTGCCCTGGTAGCCGGAGAGCAGCTGAATGACCTGCTGGCGGACCCTGTTGAGGTCTGCGCCAAGCTTCACCAGCACCTGGGCGGCCACGCCTTCGCCTTCGCGAATGAGGCCGAGCAGGATGTGCTCAGTACCGATGTAATTGTGGCCGAGCTGCAGTGCTTCGCGAAGGGAAAGCTCAAGCACCTTCTTGGCGCGCGGCGTGAAGGGGATGTGACCGGACGGGGCTTGCTGGCCCTGGCCGATGATCTCCTGCACCTGCTCGCGAACGCCATCG
Organism: Paenarthrobacter sp. TE4293; assembly: GCF_050435325.1. NCBI lineage: Bacteria > Bacillati > Actinomycetota > Actinomycetes > Micrococcales > Micrococcaceae > Paenarthrobacter > Paenarthrobacter sp. TE4293. The sequence continues at coordinate 8,359 of NZ_JBNJRY010000012.1, read as the reverse complement.
AGCGAAATGCTCAGGGACTCGAGCGCCTTGGCAGCAACGCCTTCACCCTCGTGGATCAGACCCAAGAGGATGTGCTCGGTACCGATGTAATTGTGGTTGAGCATCCGTGCCTCTTCTTGGGCAAGGACGACCACGCGACGGGCACGGTCCGTAAATCTCTCAAACATTTCGCCACACTCCTAGCTACGACGTACTTTGATGCTACGTGTCGGAGGGGCACTTTTGGAGCGTGTTCGCCACAGGGGAAACATGACGCCGTGAAGGAATAAAACGGCCGCTTCCCCTTGACCCCGGCAGGCGACGGTGACATCCTGCCGACCAGCCCAGGCAACCCGCCGGCCGCAGGGGCGGGAGCAGTCCCCCTGCGGCGCGCATCGACGGCTTTCCCATAACCCCCAAAAGCACTGGTATTCAGGGGGCCGGGGCCGGGCGGATTCCCGGGCTATTCCCCACCGCCGCCGTCCGCGGCAGCCCAACTAACCCGGCGCTTTAAACAACCAATGCCCCGGCAGCGACTGCCGGGGCATTGAAGTGGTGAATCAGGAATTGGCCTTTTGGTAGGCTTCCTGAATTTCAGCCTGAATACGTCCGCGGCTGTTGACCGTGTAACCGTTATCCCGCGCCCACTGCCGGATCTGTGCCGAATCCTGGTTGCGGGCTGGAGTAGCGCGACCCCGCGTACCACGGCCGGAAGAAGTCTTCCGGGCCTTGGCGACATAGGGTTCCAGTGCCTTCCGAAGCGAAGCTGCGTTTGCTGTGGACAGGTCCATTTCGTAGCTAACGCCGTCCAGGCCGAAGCGGACAGTTTCGTCCGCAGCTCCTTCATCCAGGTCATCGACGAGGATGATTTTTACTTTCTGTGCCATGAGTTGCCTCTCTTTTGGAGGGATGGATAATCAGAAATTCCCCGGGTTCCTTTGTCGATTATCGTTCACGGCAAGCACGCACGTCAAAGCACAATTGGATTTAGGTGAAACTGGAACCAATTTAGGAGCCTATTTAGCGGCTGGCCCATCAGATGCCGGGCCGGAATGTTTCGAATTCGCTTCAGCCTGCGCGCGGGCTTCTGCCTGACGCTCGGATTTGTCTGCATTGAAGATCGACTTCATGGCAAACCAGAAGATCAAACCGACAACTATCGACGGCGCAAGGACTGCGATGTACTCCATGATCAGTGTCCTTCAGGCTTCAACAGGGGGAAGAGGATGGTTTCGCGGATGCCGGCGCCGGTAAACAGCATGACAAGGCGGTCAATGCCAAGTCCGATGCCACCCATGGGCGGTGCGCCGTATTCGAGGGCGCGGAGGAAGTCCTCGTCGAGCTGCATGGCTTCCTCGTCGCCGGCGGCGGAACGGCGTGACTGCTCCGTGAGGCGTTCCCGCTGGATGACGGGGTCAATGAGCTCGGAGAATGCCGTGCCGCGCTCCATGCCGCCAATGATCAGGTCCCATGCTTCGATCAGCCGCCCGTCTTCGCGGTGCGGACGGGCCAACGGCTGGGCGGAGGGCGGGTAGTCGTAAACGAACGTCGGGTTCAGCAGGGTGGGTTCCACGATTTCACCGAACAGCTCCACGACGATTTTCTCGGCGTCCCACTTGGGGTCCACCTTGACGTCGTGCTTGGCAGCAATTGCCAGCAGTTCCTCAACCGTGGTGTCCGGCGTAATTTCCACACCCACTGCTTCGGAAATTCCCGGGTATACCGAAACCCACGCCCATTCGCCGTCGAGGTTAATTTCACCCGCATCCGTCTGGATGGTTCGCGTGCCGACGACGTCGGCCACGTTCAGGATGATTTCCTTCATGCGTTCTGCCATGACGAACTGGTCCGCCCAGGCTTCGTAGCATTCAAGGGTGGTGAATTCGGGGCTGTGCGTGGAGTCCACGCCTTCGTTGCGGAAAACACGGCCCATGTCATAGACCCGGTCGATGCCGCCCACGACGGCGCGCTTCAGGAAGAGTTCAGTAGCGATGCGCAGCGTCATCTTCTGGTCGAAGGCGTTCATGTGTGTTTCGAACGGGCGGGCCGTCGCGCCGCCATGGACCAGCTGCAGGATGGGGGTTTCCACCTCCACGTAGCCATGGCGGTCCAGGGTGTCGCGGACCGAGCGGGTGATGGCTGCGCGCTTGTAGACCATTTCGCGGGCTTCGTCGCGGACCATGAGGTCCACGTAGCGCTGGCGGACGCGGGTTTCCTCGTTCAGTTCTGCGTGCAGGACCGGAAGGGGGCGCAATGCCTTTGACGCCATGGACCAAGAGTCGGCCATGACGGACAGCTCACCGCGGCGGGAGGAGATGACCTCGCCCTTGATGAAGACGTGGTCGCCCAGGTCAACCAGGGCCTTCCAATCAGCGAGCGCTTCCTCGCCGACGTTCGCCAGGCTCAACATGGCCTGCAGCCGGACGCCCTTGCCGTCCACGCCGCCCTCCTGGAGGGTGGCGAAGCAGAGCTTGCCGGTGTTGCGCACGAAGACGACGCGGCCGGTGACACCAACTGTGTCGCCCGTGGTTTCGTCGGCTTCCAGGTGCGCGTACTTCTCGCGGATTTCGCCGAGGGAATGGGTCCGTTCAACACCCACCGGATAGGCCTCTGTGCCGCGCTCGATCAGCTTGGCGCGCTTTTCCATACGGATGCGCATCTGCTCGCTGGCATCGATGGGCTCTGCGGAGGTGTTCAGGGCTGGGGTGTTTGCGGAAGTCACAGTCCTTAAGTTTACCGGTGATTACGGGCCTTTACTTCCGGAGCCCAGGATCAGGGAAAAGCATAGACTCGGGGCTGTGGAGACATGGACGGTTGAAACGGTCGACGGCGGCGGGCACCTTGAGGTGCACACCTTCCGGCCCGCATCTGGTGCTTCGATTCCCGGTTCGAAGGCACCCACTGAACCACCCGGCGTCGTGCTCATCCATGGCACTTTGGTGACGGACTCGCTGTACTGGCCCTTCGCGCGGAGCCTCAGCGTCATGCTGGGGCGCCCCGTTCACAGCTACAACCGGCGCGGCCGCGGGCAGTCCGCGCCGCAACCACCCGGCTATTCGGTGGATACGGAGATCTCCGACCTCCAGGCCGTGATGGAAAAGAGCGGGTCCACCGACGTCGTGGCGCACAGCTACGGTGGCTTCGTGGCACTGCAGGCTGCGAGGCGGGCCAGGATCAACAAACTGGTCACCTACGACGCCGCGGTTTCCCTGTCCGGCAACCTCAGCAGCCGGTGGCGGCCCGAGCTCGAGGAAGCGGTGACCGCCGGACAACTGGACCATGCATGGGCGCATCTGGTGCAGGGCCTCGGGACTGCCGGCCCCATTTCCTACCTGCCCATGGGGGCCCTGCGCACGCTGAGTGTCCTTTCGGCCCGCACCCGCCTGGGACTTGAGATGCGCTCCTTGCTGCCTACCGCAGTTACGGAAATGCGCGCAGTTCTGGACGCCGACGCCCATCTTCACGACTTCATGAAACTCTCCACGCCGACGCTGATGCTCAGTGGCGGGTGGAGTCCGTCGTACTTCGCGGAAACCGGCCGCATCCTGGCCGGAGCAGTGCCCGTGATCGACTTCGCCGTGGTGCCGCTGCAGTTCCACGAGGGCCCGTTGCGACCCGGCAAACGGCTCGCGGCACGCATCGCGCGGTTCCTTTCGGGAACCCCGTTCAAGGACGAACCAGCAGGGGACGCCTAGGATGTTCCGGTGAAGGAACGCGATATCAAGACGCACGACGGCGGCCGGCTCGCCCTGTACAGCTACGGCACCGAAGATGCACCCGGGGAACGCCGGGTGGTACTCATCGGCGGCGCATTTCTCACGGCGCTCATTTACCGGCCATTTTCCGTCGCCTTGGCCAAGGGGCTCGGTGAGGGCTGGGCTGTCGACGTGTATGACCGCCGCGGCCGGGGCAAATCCACCGAGCAACCCCACAACTACTCCATGGCTACGGAGATCGCCGATGTCCGGACCATCATGGACGCCACCGGGGCCCGGAACATCTTCGGTCACAGCCTGGGCGGATCGGTTGCCTTGAACGCCGCCCAGGCCTTTGCCGGCACGCACCACCAGCCTGACAAGCTCGCCGTCTACGACGCCGCGGTCAACATCGACGGAAGCATGGATACCGACTGGCTGGCCGGGTTCGCGGACTCGGTCAACAAGGGCGACATCAACCGTGCCATGGCCCGGATGAAGCGGGGCATGAACCCCGGGACGGCCCTTGCCCGGGTCCCCGAGCCGGTCCTTGTCGGGCTCATGGCAGTGGTTTCGCGGACCAAAGTCAACAAGCTTTTCCGGGAGCTCATGCCCTCCGGAGTCGGCGAACTGAAGGCCGCCTTCGAAGCTGCCGATACCCTGCGGGACTTCTCCGTCCTGCCTTCCAGCACGCACTTCATGGTGGGCAAGAAAAGCCCACAGTTCTACAAGGTCACGGCGGCCCGGCTGAACAGGGCCGTGCCCGGCAGCACCTTGGAGGTCTCCCCCAAGGGGTTCCACGGTTCCATTCCCGCCGCCGTCAACGAGCTCGTCTCGGATATCTCGGACTATTTCAAGCGCTGAATCCACATAAGGGACCGGCATGCTGCCCGCATTCAGGTCGCTCGGTTAGGCTCAAGTCATGACGCGCGACATCATCATCACAGCCGACGGCGGACACCTTGAAGTACTCACCACGGGTGGTGAGCTGGCAGCGGCAGGTTCCGGCGTCGTCGTCGTTCCTGCTTCCATGGTGACGGCTGCGGACTACACCCGCTTCGCGCAAAAACTGAGCCAAGCGCTGGGCCGCCCCGTTCATACGTTCAACCGTCGCGGGCGCGGCGATTCATCTCCGCAAGCCGAGGACTACACGCTTGAGGCCGACATCCGGGACCTTGACGCCGTCATGAAGCACACCTCCAGCACCGACGTCTTCGGGCATAGCTTCGGCGGCGCCGTTGCCCTGCATGCGGCCCGGACGCTACCGGTGGAGCGCCTTGCCGTTTACGACCCCGCTGTGTCGGTCAACCACAGCGTCAAGGCCGACTGGACGCCGGACTATGAACGCGCGACGGCGGCGGGAGACTACGATCGCGCCCTCGCCGTCCTGATCAAGGGAGTTGAGACCGGCGGCGCCTTCGCGCGCATGCCCTTGTCCATGTTGACCCTGGCCAACAAGCTCGCCGCAGGCACGCCCCTTGGTAAGCAGCTGCGCGAACTGATGACCTGCGGTGTCCGGGAAATCAAAGCCGTCATCGCAGCTGACATGCCTGCCGAACCATTCCTGGCCCTTCCACTGGAGACACTGATCGTGGTGGGTGAAAAGAGCCCTGCCTACTTCGGCGTTGCCTGCGGACAGATCCATGACGTCCTGTCCGGCTCCAGCTACACCATCCTTCCCGGTTTCGGGCACGATGGCCCCAACAAGACGCCGGACAAGCTGATCTCGGAGTTGTCGGACTTCTTCTCCGGCTAGCAGGGGCAAGGGGAACCGGGAACGGGGCACCGGGCGCGCGATCACCCAAGCTGAATCGCGGCGATCCCTGCAACCGCGACAACCGTCAGGCCGAGCCTGAGCCGACTGAATTTTTCGTTGAAGAACAAGGCGCCGATGACCCCCGCCAAGAGGACGCTGGTCTCACGCAACGCTGACACCAAGGCGAGTGGCGCCAGGCTCTGCGCCCACACGACGATCCCGTAGGCCAGCAAGGACACCAGTCCTCCGATGAACCCCGGTTTCCAATACCGCACCACTCGCTGGGGGAATGAACGGCGATCCGACGCCAAGCGCCAGCAGACCACGGGAATCAACAAGCCCTGCAGCAGGAAGAGCCACGAAATATAGGCCAGTGGGTCACCGGACTGTCGGACACCCACGCCGTCCACCAAGGTGTACGCCGCTATGGCTGTACCCGTGAGCACTGCGAACAAGGTGCCCTTGCGGTTCCTGTTGCCGGCGGCTTCTGCATTCTGTTTCGTGAGCGCCAGGCTCAGCAACGAACCAGCGACCACGGCCACTCCCGCCAACTGCCAGAAACCCAATTTCTCCGCGAGGAAAGTGATGGCAACTCCAGTGACCAGAAGGACGGCCAGGCCACGGGCCAACGGATAGACCTGGGAGAAGTCGCCGTGCTTGTAGGACGTAGTCAGCAGAATGAGGTAGCAGGTTTGCAGGAGTGCCGAGGCGAGGACATACGGCCACGACTGCTGCAAGGGAATCCCGAAGACGGCCGCCCCCACAATGCCCGTGCCAAATAGGCCAGGGCAATCATGGTGGACGATGCGAGGCGGTCCGGGATGGCTTTGGCCAGGGCATTCCAGACGCTATGCAGGACCGCTGCCAGGAGGACGGCGGCCGTTACCGTCAGGGTCACCGGAGCCCTGCCGCCGTGGGGGCTCCCGCCGTGGGGGCTCCCGCGCTGGGAGCTTCTGTCGTCGAAAGGGCCGTCGTCGGAGAGGCTTCACGTGGGCTGCGGCGGGTACCGAAGGGGACGCCCTCGATGTCTCCTGCAACCACTCCGAAAGTGGCGAGTACTTGTGCATGGATGTCAGCGTGGTCCACTGCCGTGACGTGCTGGGGCACTCCGACGCCGCTGGCCGCAATCCAGGCTGTGCGCTCTTCCCCGGTCTCCCCGCCGTGGCCTCCAGCGTCGAGGTGCCCATGGTCGGTGACGACGATGACGGTCCAGTCCTCCTCCTGCCGGCCGGGCCTTGCCTCGATCGCTTGCAGCAGCGTGCCCAGGCGGCCATCGCAACGCTGTATGGCAGCCGTGTAGCCTTCCCCCGTGCCACGGTTGTGTGCTTCGACATCGGCTTCGCCGAAGTACACAAAGGACACGGCCAGGTCCTCGTCCTTAATGCGCGCGGCCGCGTAGGCGGCGACGGCGTCATCAGCAACGACCCAACTGCCGGCGTCGTTCGCTTCCTCGGGGTCCTCCTCCGGCACCCAACCACGGGAGGAGAAGAGGGGGCCGCACGCGGTGCGGGCAGCAATCGGGTGCCAGCTCGCGGCGATCATCGTGTGCGCTTCAGGACGTGCCGCACGAAGGGCCGCGGTGAAGTCGCGGAAAGCGGCGAGCTCGGGCGGGTGCCCATTGTTGCCGGTCACCTTGTGCAGGTCGGCATAGACGCCAGTGGCCACTGTGGCCCACACCGGACCGGAAATAGTGGCGTTCTTCCAATGAACGCGGACAGGAATCAGGAATCCGTTGTCGGCGACTCCATCCAGGGCAGGAGTCGCTGCGGCCTGCAGCGAGTCGAATCGGACGCCGTCAATGCCGACTACAAGGACGCGGGGTTCTTTCGTCATATCCAAGACGCTACGTGGTTCGGATTCCTACCCATAGGAATTGCCGTTCATATCTATAGGAGACTTAGGCCATGCCTATGAATCTCACACATCTGCGGGCGTTCCACCTCGTGGCCACGTACGGCAGCTACGTCGGGGCTGCCGCCGCTGCCAAAGTCAGCCAACCCACCCTCTCAGAGCAGGTCCGGTTCCTGGAGCGGCACCACGGCGTCCGACTCCTGCAGCGCGCCGGCCGCACCGTGGAACTCACTCCGTTGGGAACCAAACTCCTGGCAGTGACAACCAGGTTGTTCGCGGCCGAATTGGAAGCCGAGACGGTCCTCGCCAAGGCCCGCACTGTGATGCGGGGAGAGCTGCGATTCGGCACCGACGCACCCATCAACGCTGTGGGCGTCCTGGGCACCTTCCGCCGCCAGAATCCCGGAGTGAACATCCAACTCGTCAGCGGAAATTCTGCGGACGTGCGCAGACGAGTCCTGGCCGGCACGGTGGACGTCGGCATCCTCGCCGACGAAACACCGCATCCTGACCTGACGGCTCGGGCACTCGGGACGCAGGACCTGGTGGCGTTCGTGCGTCAGGATCACGTCTTGGCCGGAGCGAAAGTGATCCGCCTCCGGGACCTGGTAGAACACCCGTTGATCATTCGCGAGATCGGTTCGGTCACCCGTAGATCCATCGAAACAGCGCTCTCCGCAGCCAAGCTCCAGCCCAGGGAACTACTGGAGACGGACAGCCGGGAAGCAGTCCACGCGGCAGTGATCGCCGGCCTGGGCGTTGGCGTGATCGCAGAGGACGAATTCAACGACGATCCCCGGTTGGTCCTGCTTGACTTCGCCGACCCCATTCCGCCCATCACGGAGTACCTGGTCTACCGGCGGGACAACGAGCGCAGCCATGTGGTGGAGGCTGTCTTGGAGTGCTTGGGAGGGTGAGGCTTCTGGTGGCGTGCTGAGCCCAGGGCTGTGGTTACCGGTTTGTCTGGTTGTTTGTGGGTTAAATGTTTGTGGGTTAAAGGGGAAGAGCCCCGACCGTGTGGTCGGGGCTCTTGCCTAATGGTTGTCCGGCGGTGTCCTACTCTCCCACACCCTCCCGG
>NZ_JBNJRY010000011.1:0-171092 GCF_050435325.1 Paenarthrobacter sp. TE4293 | reverse complement strand
CTCTCACCGTTGACGCGCTCCAGCCCGATCCCCTCTCACCGTTGACGCGCTCCAGCCCGATCCCCTCTCACCGTTGACGCGCTCCAGCCCGATCCCCTCTCACCGTTGACGCGCTCCAGCCCGATCCCCTCTCACCGTTGACGCGCTCCAGCCCGATCCCCTCTCACCGTTGACGCGCTCCAGCCCGACCCCCTCTCACCGTTGACGCGCTCCAGCCCGATCCCCTCTCACCGTTGACGCGCTCCAGCCCGACCCCCTCTCACCGTTGACGCGCTCCAGCCCGATCCTCTCTCACCGACCATAAGGTCCGTCTCGGTGGCCGGATTGAACCGAGGTACCGGCCGCTCGAAGTCAGTTGGAGTTTATGATCACCGACGTCTCGTAGATTCAAAGCGTCGGAATAGGAGCTCCTACATTGTTCGGGTACTCCTCTTCGGGACCAGCACCCCATGTCTGCTCGCAGGGCGCACATCATGATTAGTGCGTCGATTGATGCTTGGGAGAAACACAACGCGATGGGGGACCTGGAGCTGATGTGTACGAGTGCCGAGCCGGGAGGGCCTCCCGAACCGTGTCCTCGGGGCATCCTCGATTGATTGAGCCAGATCTTGCGCTAATGGCACGGTGACCAAAAAGAACCCCTCCGCTTGGTTTCGGTGCCCGGTAATTCCAATGAATTCGAGGTACATCTTTGGCGAGACGTAAGGGTTCGGGCAGCGGATCGCATCGAGGGCGGGGGGAGTGGCCACTTTGTGGCTCGTACCTGACCCCGGTTCCAACGGTTCATACCAACCGGAACGAGGTGACCTCATGCTGATGTCTCCGAGGCCCCACGGACCTAGATGGGTCGACTGTGCAGTGTGAGCGCCGCTCCGATGCGACTCGGGTGTACGGTGTCCGGTGTCCGGTGTCCGGTGTCCGGTGTCCGGTGTTTCACGTGAAACCGTATACGGAGGTCCATCTCTGGCTATTCAGTCGTACTAGTCCTTCCGCTCCTCGGCAGGGATACTCGTCCTCACCATCAGAGCTTGCTGTACTTGTTTCACGTGAAACAGGACGAAGACTCTTCGAAAGCCATTGTTGCCTGCGTCGAGGCAGTTGATAAACGTATTTGCAACGTTCATCGCGTTTCCTAGCCACAATCTGGACAAGTGACTCCACAAAGCAGCTAGGCCTGCATAAGCCTCCTACACCCAGCCGGCTGCGGGTTTTGGACGTCCACCTGTCTCCCGGACACCTGGCTGCTACCTCTAGGCCACTTACAGAGTCGTAGTTGCTCGAATTAGCTCAGTGCTATCTTTCGTGTGACATCCGCTCCTCGGCCTTCCCTTGGTGGCGCCCTAATAGCCGCACCACAAGCCCGTTCGGAGGCTTGAACGTTCCTCCATGGTGATCTTGCAGCCTTCTCTGTGCGCGAAAGGGCCGCCGATACATTCCCAAGCTCCTGCCCCTGGGCTTTGACGCGTTTCCTCGGGCCTCAGACCCGTAGAGCTTCAATATGGATGCGTCTCCGGTGTTGTTGCCGTTCAGGAACGTCAACCCTTCAGTAGGGCAACTGGCTTTCCTGCGACGAACCCATCCTGCGGACCCACACTGTACGCTCGCCGGCCACCTCACACCTCGCGCCTCCTGCTTGAACCGGCTTTGTGCCTAAACCAGGCCTGCTTGAATCCCAAGGAAGTGTACACCCCACCAATCGAAGCCAACGATCTCTAGGGCCCCTCGCTGCCCCATTCGCCAGATGGAGTTCGATGCGGCTGTCATCTCATCGTGACCGTCGTCCAACGCTCAAACAGTGTGGAACCCCCTACCACCCGGAGAAATTGTGGCGGTCCTGTTTTGTGGCACGTTAGGCCTCCGTCTCTCCTCCATGACTGCCTTTTCCACCCACCGACGACATAACACACACCGGCATTCATCGACCAGACCGGTAGCGGAACGCGCATCCGCGACTCGATGGAGAATCGGAGTTTGTGTTTCACGTGAAACACCGTCGACCAACATGCCCATACTGCGTCGATCAGAGCCCATACTCGCCGTAGCGCATGCTCGAGAGAGAGGTTGGGGCTGAAAGTGGACGGGTGGCCCCCTAGCTTTAGCATCTGTTCTTGAACCCGCCATCCTATGCATCCACGTCCATGGCCATGGGGGCGCCCTAACATATATAGGCCGGGCCCTTAGCCTTGGCTCACACCGCGGAACAGCTCATAGCGCGCTTCGACCCTAAGGCCCTATGAGCAACGAGCCAAAGGCACCGGCGAGGCCGCTGTGGCGGACAGCGGCCCGTTCCCAGTTGCTCACTGCCAGTTGCTCACTGCCCGTTGCCCGCTGACCGCTGCCCGTTGCCGAAAGGGATTCTATCTCGACCCGGACTGAAGTCATAGAGATCGGACCCTGGGGATGTATCCCTGAGTTACTAAGGGGCTGCTCCACCCACAGTATGCTGCGGAGAGCAACTACGGTCAGCCTCGCGGGTTGATTACAGAATAGAGAATCGTCGAAAGTCAGCTGTCCGGCACCCACCCCTACAGCGGCTTGAACCCACAAATACGGCCGCCTGGTCTGCACAGGCGCGTACTGATGGTGTTTCACGTGAAACCAGAACAGCGGGACAATTTGATGTTCGCATCGTAGCCTCCTCGCGGCTTTTGGACTTGCGGGCCAGACACAATTGGGCAGGCGCAAGGATGGGGGACCAACGCCCATTCCCCCGTGGCAAAGCCCATCCAGGCGATGACCAAGGTGTAATACACCTCGCTGCGCTCTAAGACGCCTTCGCTCCCCACATTGGAAGCGGAGCCTGCCGTGGCAGACATCGGATGACTCAGGCGGCTTCTTGTCTCGTCCCAAAAGTTTGAGACTGCGTCCTACTAGGTGCGTGGAGATATGATCCACTCGCGGCTTAGGAACCCATATCCAGGCCCAAGAGCTTCAGCAAAAACCAGTGTTGCCCTTGAGCGGGAAGCATGCGAACGTCACTTGCACGTACCTCAGGTCGCGCCGCGGATAGGCTGTGGAACAGGTGGGAGAGTGTGTTTTCCACCGAAGGACCATCAAATCACCAAGGCTTTATACACACAGTTATCCACAGGCTTTTCCACGACTGATCTTGGGCTCTGCCGCTTGTCATTCCACAACCCGTAGGTCTGCGAAGACCGCTCTGACGCTGGTGCCTGCCGTATCTCCCAGGATGTACCGACAACTGAGCCCGGTTCCGGACTATACGTGCGGAAATCAATGCTATAGGGCATTAAACACAGCACTTTCTGTGCAGTTCGTCCGACCACTTGCCAAATAGGCACCAGATTTTGGCACGGTTCCAAGCGACCTGTTCTGTATGCTTGGCCAGCCATTACCAAGCGGCAAAACTGGACGCACAACAGCCCGCCTCGCCGCAGAGTTATCCCCATAATTATCCACAGGGATATCCACCGCGTTATGCACACCCTTGGCGAAGACAGCTGGATCAACGACGTGCTTCAACCGAGCGCGCAGTTTCACGTGAAACGCTACGCTGCCGCCATTCGACCGTGCGCCCATGCCACTCACCACTTCAGCTCTCTGCGTCGAATGCCGAGCGCCACATTGAAGGGCCCAATTCAACAGCCAGTGCCTCGCGGAGAAATGCAAGCGACATCCGACCATTATGGTCGATCTACTCAGCAGCATTCCAACGTTCGGCGGCGCAGATGTGAAGTACATCGGCGCATCCAATGCGACGCCTACCCTCTAGCCGACACACTGATCCGTGCCGACATGCGACGCGGATCTTTGTGTTGGGGACTCTAGTAGCGCTAGCGCCCACCCAGGTAAAGGGGAGCAAGGTCGAACGCACAAACATACAGCACCTCACGAGTTGAGTCCCTGGCAGGATCCGGTGTGAGGAACGGATTCATGTCCGCTGTGTAGTTCTTGGCGACGCCTTTAGTGACAACGCTGGTGCCCGAAGTATCGTCAGTCTAGAGGCCGCCCACACGGCTAACGCCAGTAGGTGACAAGGCTTCCGCACGCATCGAAGGAAAGCATGACCTCACGGAATCGCAACACCGCCGTCCACTAGTGGATGACGACAACTGCGAATCGACTAGTGTCCGAAGGCTTTCAATTCTCACAAACCACTGGTCAACCCATGCTCATCGACGTCCAGATCGCTGGTTACTTTTCCGGTCCCTGGCCCGTTCAGGATCCCATGCTGATTGGATCGTTCCCTGTCAGCCGCAGACATGCCTGAGTACCCCCGTCGACACGCTTGCCCGTTGGCTAGGCCGCCTGTGGATACATTCCAGCGCCGACAACCGGGGGAGCCGGCGATCGACCCTCCTCACCACGCACGGTCGAGTGCTGCGCGTATGACGGCCCCTTCAGAGCTTGAGCTCCCTCGCAGGAGCCGGACCTACCAACCACCGCTTGCAGAGCTCCGCTCGCTCGGATGTTGACACCCTCGGGCGGTCACAGACTTTCGTAGCCGCTCTCCGGGGACCATCTACTAGGCGAGTCGCCGCCTAAGAGGCGAGTGCATTCTCGTAGCCTCATCCGTGAGGTCGAGAGAATCTGGACCAGTCCCATGAACGGGATGCAGCAGCTTCTACAAATGATGCGGTGATCAATTCTCGGCGCCCAACCGCAGAACACCAGAGTGCTTTCCTAGCCAAAAAAAGCCTCGCAGTAGCGAAACGTCTCGCGTGAGGATGGCAGGGCTGAAGTCTTTGCTCCGAGTCAGCTTGTGGTTGGCTCGTCCAAACTGGGGAGTAGGCAGATCTTCTACTGTCCTGAAGGCAAACCAAACCGCGATTTTTCTCCAAGATTGTGGGACAGAGCGGCTCATCGAACATTTACATGAAACCCGATTGGAGTTCTTAGCCGATTGCTCAGGCGTGTTCTTTCGTTTCACGTGAAACATCCGAACGGCGTCGGAGGTGGATTCATGCTACAGAGACCGGTAGTCGACCGCCTGAGCAGCGGAGGATTCGGGCAGTATCCCAGCTAGGGTTCGTGTAATGCCCGAGCCGCCTCCTCCGAAGGCTGTCTCCGCAAAAGCTTCTCAACGCCGGCGAATAGCTAGTGCCGGGGATGGAATGGTAACGATCATTGGCCAGGTCGGCGCTCTGTTTCACGTGAAACATGGCCATGGGACGTTGCAACCCAGCTTCGAGACGGGCAAGGTCGGGTGGACCAGTCCGAGCTTATGGATGCCTTATGCTGAAACCCCCAGGAAACAGCCGTTCGTATCCTGTGGGACTCACGCTTCCCAGAATGTGGCTGATGACCGGTCGAGGCGATATGGGACGTGGCAACCTTCCTGCGCCCACGGAAGGAAGTACCTCCTGCTCCTCCTTGTCCCTTATGGGTCTGCCAATCCACAACTCCGACGATCAAGGTGTAGTTTCACGTGAAACACTGCTCCGATTGGGCCCGTTAAGCCAAAGAGTACCAGTACATGACGCGACTACCTCATGCGGCAGTCCCATATGCGTCAATTCGCCGCCTTGGAACCCAGAAGTCTGTTCAAGGATTTTCCACTCACCCTGATGATCTCAGCCGACCCGCACCACCATGCGGTGCTTTTTCCTGCAGAGACTACGCCTGGGAGATGGAGGGTGAGTCGGTCCCACAAAACAAGCCATGGAATCCTGTGTGCCAAATCTTCATGTCGGACATGACCGTGGAATCTCCGTCTCAAGCGCTAAAACACGGCACGCGGCTGTACATTGCCCCGGCGGGATCAAAAAATCACGACCGCAAGTAGCAACTAACAAGTACGCCGCTACAGCGGACCGAGAACCCGCGGGGTGACGGAATGCAGGCAAACCCACGAACGATGCCCCTGGGCCTGCATAGATAAGTAAGCGCCAGCCAGAGCTCTGCATTGTTTCACGTGAAACAGAGAAACGTTAGGGCTAGAGGGGTGGTCTCGAGCAGCTTGTATCAGCAGTCAGGTCGAATAAGCCTCGAGTACACACGAAAATGGGGCCTACCCACAGAGTAAGCCCCATTCAATCGACAGTTAGGAATTAGTCTTCCGCACCCGGACCAAGGACATCCATGATGCGGTTGAGGTCCTCAACACTGGCAAACTCAATGCTGACGCGGCCTTTACGTGCACCCAAGGTGATCTTCACGTTGGTGTCCAAGCGATCCGAGAGCGACGATGCCAGGTAGTCCAAACGTTCATGCCGGGCGTTAGGCTTGGGAATGCTGCTCTTGGCGGGGGTAGCTGGATCTTGATAGAGAGCCACTGCCTCCTCTGTCGCCCGGACGGACATGCCCTCTGCGACAATCTTCTGTGCCAAGCGTTCCATCGCAGCTGCGTCCGGGAGGGCGAGCAGAGCGCGTGCATGCCCGGCGGACAGAACACTGGCGGCCACGCGACGCTGAACCAAGGGCGGAAGCTTCAACAGGCGGAGCGTATTGGACACCTGGGGCCGCGAACGTCCGATACGGTCAGCCAACTGTTCGTGAGTGGTTCCGAAGTCTTCCAGAAGCTGCTGGTACGCCGCCGCTTCTTCCAAGGGGTTCAGCTGGCTGCGGTGCAGGTTCTCCAGCAGGGCATCACGAAGAAGGTCGTCGTCGGTGGTGTCACGAACGATCGCAGGGATGGTTTCGAGTCCCGCAGCCTGTACTGCCCGCCAGCGACGCTCACCCATCACCAGCTCATACGGTTCTCCACCCTTTTCGGTTGAAGTACGTACAACAATTGGCTGGAGGACGCCGATTTCCCGGACGGAATGGACCAGCTCAGCCATGTCGTCCTCATCGAAGACGGAACGAGGCTGTTTACGGTTCGGGTGGATGTCACCTACAGGGATCTCGGCAAACCGGGCACCGGGGACCTCTACCAGCTCAACCTCCGGAGCGGAGCGGACGGACGACGTCGTCGTCGAGTTCGCTGGGGACTCCGAAACATCTGCCGACTCAACCTGAGTGGAAGCTCCTTTGGCCGCAGGCTTCGCTGGCGTCGACTTGGCAGGCTTTGCCGGCGCCGACTTGGTCTGGGGCTTGGCCGGCGTCTTGGCGGCTGCGGTCTTGGTCTTAGGCGCTGCAGTTCTACCAGTGTTTGGCGTTGCATCAGTCGGCTCTGCCTTTGACGCAGCTGCCGGCTCCTGAACCTGAGCATCTACTGCCGGTTCCTCGGTCTTCCTGGCTTCCGGGAAGAACAGATCCACCGGGCGGGATGGTGCTCCGCCGTTTCCTTGGGCCGCGGCCGAGCTAGGAATGAGAGCCCCAAGACCCCTGCCGAGGCCCCTTCGCTTTTCGCTCATTGATTCATCCCTTCGATGAAATGGCCGAGCACGGAACTGCTCAGGCTGTTGCAGTGTTTCAAGAATTCTAGCGTTCAGCGATTTCGGCGGCGGCTTCCATGTAGGACAGCGCGCCGCTGGATGAGGGATCGTACGTCATGACCGTCTGTTGGTAGCTGGGTGCCTCAGAGATGCGGACGGATCGCGGCACCACCGCGCCGAGCACCTGTTCGGGGAAGTGTTGGCGTACCTCGGAGGCGACCTGCGCGGCCAGGTTTGTACGGCCGTCATACATGGTCAAGAGAATCGTCGATACCACCAGGTCAGCGTTGAGGTGCTTCTGGATCATCTCGATGTTCTTGAGGAGCTGGCTCAGGCCTTCCAAGGCGTAGTACTCGCACTGGATGGGAATGAGTACTTCGCTTGCAGCACAGAACGCGTTGACCGTCAGCAGCCCAAGGCTCGGCGGGCAGTCAATGAAGATGAAGTCCAGGCGACCTTCACCATTCTTTTCCCGTTCCTTGGCGTACACGTCAATGGCGCGTCGGAGCCTCTGCTCACGGGCAACCAAGGAAACCAGCTCGATTTCTGCCCCAGCCAAGTGAATGGTTGCAGGTGCGCAGATCAAGTTGGGAATGTCGGGGCACGGGGCCACGACGTCCTTTAGGGGAAGATCGTTGATGAGAACGTCGTAAATGCTGTCCACGTCCGCATGGTGCTCAATACCAAGAGCGGTTGACGCGTTGCCCTGGGGATCGATGTCGATCACCAGCACGTTGAGGCCTGCGGAGGCCAGCGCAGCAGCGATGTTCACTGTGGTGGTGGTCTTTCCGACCCCACCCTTCTGATTGGAAACCGTGAAGATGCGGGTCTTGTCCGGCTTGGGCAGTTCCCTCCCAATCAGGCGCTCCCGGCGTCGGGTCTCATTGGCCAACTGCCGGGCGATGGGGCTTGAATCATCGATGGAATCCATCACGTTATGCACTCCATCTGAAACGGTTTCACGTGAAACGGCCGCATTATCAACTGAATTGGTGCGCACAATCGCAGACTGAAGGGATGCAGACGGTGTGGCCATTGCCCGCGCGGACCCCAAAGACATGAACGGGGGGATCCGCTGCGTGGAGGTTTCACTACTGCCCACTGGTCACACTCTCACTCTCATTCGGCGCATGCTGCCGTTCTCTAGCCTAACTGCTCAGCCGCCGACACGCGGGAAACCGAGCGGGTCTCAGGCAGTCTTTCCGGGCTTGTTGACGATAATCCTCACCACGGTGGTGGGTTCCTCCAAAAGCTCCTGTCCACAAACCACAACGGACGTTTCCACGCCGCCCAGTTTGCGAATGACCTTCTTGGCCTTCTCGATTTCTTCAGCGGCACTGCGACCCTTGATTGCTACTACCTCGCCGTGTCCATTTAAGAGCGGAATGGTCAGGCCCGCCAGGTTGCTGAGAGCTGAAACAGCCCGGGCGGTAACAACGTCCGCGTCAACCATTCCGACGGCGAGCTCAGCACGCGTCCTCATGATGGTGACGTTGTCCAAGCCGAGATCATCCACCACTTCCTGGAGCCAAATGACGCGTCGTTCCAGCGGCTCAATCAAGGTGAGTTCAAGATCCGGGCGGGCAATTGCCAGGCAAAGACCCGGCAGGCCTGCGCCGGAACCGACGTCGGCGACGTGGCTGTCCATGGCAATGGCAGATTCAATGACTGCACAGTTCAGGACGTGCCGGCTCCACAAACGCGGAATCTCGCGCGGACCAATAAGTCCACGTTCGGTTCCGGACGTTGCGAGGTGTTCAACGTAGCGCTTGGCGAGATCCAAGCGCTCCCCAAAGATCTTCTCTGCCGCTTCCAGTTCAGCTGCGGTAATTTCAACCATGAGCTGCTAGTCAGCCGAGACGACGATGTGGCGGCCAGCGCCTTCGCCTTCAGACTCGGAAACGAATCCGAGGTCAGCGACAGCATCGTGGACGATCTTGCGCTCGTAAGCACTCATCGGCTCAAGGGCGACAGTTCCGCCGTCGGCTTTAACCTTGGCCACGGCGTCTTCGGCGATCTTCTGGAGCACGCCAGCGCGCTCCTTACGGTAACCGTTGATGTCCAGCACCAGGCGTGAACGGTTCTCGGTGGCCGAAAGCACCGAGAGGCGGGCCAGCTCCTGCAGGGCTTCCAGAACCTCGCCGTCACGTCCTACGAGGCTGTCCAGTGCCGCAGACTCTTCATCGGCGCCGATGGAGATGTACGTGCGTCCATTGCGAACCTCGATGTCGATGTCGCCATCGATATCGGCAATATCAAGGAGTTCTTCGAGGTAGTCGGCGGCGATGTCGCCTTCCTCTTCCAAACGGCTGGCAGTCTTGGACTGCGTTTCTTCCTGGGTCTCGTCCTGGTCTTCAGTCACAGCGGCGATAACTTCTTCAGTGCTCTCGGCAGACATTACTTCTTCTTCCTGTTCTTACGTTGTGGCTGGACGCGCTGGGCCCGGATCTCCGCTGCTGCAGCTGCAGCAGCTTCGGCTTCAGCGGCTGCGTCCGCGGTCTTCTTGCCACTCAGCAGCGGCGGCAGGCCCTTGGCGGCGCGGCGCTCCTCCAGTGCCTTGGCGGCAGGGGAACCCGGGGTGGGCATACGGCGGATGACGAAGAACTGCTGACCCATGGTCCACAGGTTGGTGGTGGTCCAGTAGATGAGGACACCGATGGGGAAGTTGATGCCACCGATACCGAATACGAGCGGCAGGATGTAGAGCATCATCTTCTGCTGGCGCATGAACGGGCTGGCCATGGCCTCTTCGGACATGTTCTTGGCCATGATCTGCTTCTGCGTGATGAACTGCGAGGCCGTCATGGCGACGATCATCACGATGGAAAGAATCCAGACCGCGACCTCGTTGCCACCGGCTCCACCGTGAAGCAGGGAAGCGGACAGAGGAGCGCCAAAGATGCTGGACGAATCGAACTGAACGACCTGTTCGTGGCTCATGGCGCCTACGCCTTGGCCAGCCTTGGCGTTGTTGGAGATACCCGACAACACCTGGAACAGCGCGAAGAAGAACGGCATCTGGATCAGCATCGGCAAACATGCCGAGAACGGGTTGGTGCCGTGCTTCTTGTAGAGCGCCATCTGTTCCTGCGCCATTGCCTGGCGGGACAGCTGATCGGTCTTGCCCTTGTACTTGGTCTGAAGTTTCTTCAGGTCCGGCTGCAGCAGCTGCATACCGCGCTGGGCTTTGATCTGCTTGACGAAGACAGGAATCAGGGCGGCACGGATCACCAACACGAGGCCGATGATGGACAGAGTCCACGTCCAGCCGTTGGCGGCGGGCAGGCCAATGAAGCTCAGTCCCTCGTGGAAGCCAACCATGATGATTGACACCAGCCACTTGAACGGAAACATGATTGTTTCAAAGAAGTCCATACGATATCCCTATTCGTTAGGCCGCCGAGCGGCCTTCTTCATCAGCCTGAGCAGCCAGGAACTGGTCCGGATTGTTCAGTACAACAATTGTGGGCGTCCGGCCTTCGGGCCAGTGACGGTGGCCGGCGGGGACATGGTCCACTCCACCGGCGTTCCAAGGGTGGCATTTGGCGAGCCTTTTGGCTGCGAGCCAGCTGCCCTTCACGGCGCCATGCACCGTTACTGCTTCGAGCGCGTACGCCGAGCAGGAGGGAAAGAAACGGCAAACCTGGCCGTACAGGGGCGAGATGACCTTGCGGTACGTCTTCAGCAAGAGAATGAGGATGTTGCGGGGCAAATCCCAGAGGAAGGCGCCCACCGCAGCGGACAGATTCCTGGAGGGAACCTGTCCGGAGGGCGCGCTTGAGGAAGGAACGACGGCGGTGCTTATGTCATGCACGCGGTGTCCCTTCCGTTGTGGTGCCGTTGTGTTCAGTCGAAGCGTTGCGTGGAGCTGGCCCACCCAATCGCTTCGTCGTCACTGCCAGTGCGGCGTTGTAGTCAGAGAGCAGTTGCTCCCAGCTGGCAGATGCAGCTGCGGGCAATGCCCGGACCACGACCGCCAGCCCTGTTCCATGCGTGTGCAAGGACAGTGCGCCTGCTTCTCTCAGTCTCCTCTTAACGAGGTTCCTGGTCACGGCGTTCCCGACGGCTTTGGAGACAATGAAGCCGATTCGACTCGGCTCCCCGGCCCCGATAGAGGCCGTATATAACACTAAGTTCCGGCGTCCATTGCGGACGCCGGAACGTACAGTTGTTGAAAAGTCGGTAGACGTCCGCAGACGGTTAGGGGTGGCTAGCACCGTCGAACCCGCAAAAAGACCCTGACCGACAAGTCAGTTATTTACGCCGACAGTTCGACGCGGCCCTTGCCGCGACGGGCAGCCAGGATGGCGCGGCCGGCACGGGTGCGCATACGAAGGCGGAAGCCGTGCTTCTTGGCCCGACGGCGGTTATTCGGCTGAAAAGTCCGCTTGCTCACGTTAGTTACTCCAGTGGATCAAAGGTGCGCCCACCCGATCAAAAAAGGGGAAGAACTGGCCGACGCTAAGTTTTGTATGTGCCTGCCGCCGTTGCCTTCCGCACGGTGAACGTACGGGGTTACAACTGATCTCAAAAGCGGACACAAAGGACTTCACAACGTTAGGGCAAAAAGGCACCCACAGTCAAACCGGGAGCCTGCCGCGGAGCTATCCACAGCTGTGCCCAACTACCGTTCCCAGCCTGTGGATGAACTGGCTCACAGGCCGTATTGGAGAACCACAACGGTGTAATTATCCACAGGCAACTTCCCAGCTATCTTCTAGCGATTTCATCCCCTAGAGTGGCTCAGTAGCCCAATGTCCACCCGCTGTGTATAACTCTGTGGATTATCGCCCAGAACAACGCCGCCGGAGTGACTTCGGCTGCCAGCAACGCCGGCAAGCAAGTATTTAGGAACTGATTGATGACAGTAGACGAAGCCAACCACGCCAACACTGTCGGAAGTTCCTGGCGCAGGGTGCTGAGCCTCATGGAGCAGGACGACCGGGTTTCACCCCGTCAGCGTGGTTTCGTCATCCTCGCCCAGGCCCAGGGCCTCATCGGTTCCACACTGCTGGTAGCCGTTCCCAATGAGCTCACCCGCGAAGTCCTCCAGACGCAGGTCAAGGACGCTCTGGACGATGCCCTCCGCAGCGTGTTCTCGGACGACATCCGTTGCGCCATCGACGTGGACACTGATCTGGTGCCCGTGCACGCGGAGCCGGAACCCGTCGTCGAGCTTTCTGCGGTGTCCGACTTCGCCGAGCCGAAGCCGCAGCCCACCCCGCCCAGTACCTCGCATGAGTTCGGACGCCTGAACCCGAAGTACATCTTCGATACTTTCGTCATCGGTTCGTCCAACCGTTTTGCGCACGCGGCCGCCGTCGCTGTTGCCGAAGCGCCCGCCAAGGCCTACAACCCGCTGTTCATCTACGGGGACTCGGGCCTGGGCAAGACCCACCTGCTGCACGCCATCGGCCACTATGCCCGCCGGCTCTACAGCGGAATCCGTGTCCGCTACGTGAACTCCGAGGAGTTCACGAACGACTTCATCAACTCCATTCGAGACGACGAGGGCACCAGCTTCAAGACCACGTACCGCAATGTCGATGTGCTGCTGATCGATGACATCCAGTTCCTGGCGGGCAAGGACCGGACGCAGGAAGAGTTCTTCCACACGTTCAACGCCCTGCACAATGCCAACAAGCAGGTTGTCATCACCTCCGACCAGCCACCCAAGATGCTCGCCGGGTTCGAGGACCGCATGACGTCCCGCTTCGAATGGGGCCTGCTCACGGACATCCAGCCGCCGGAACTGGAAACCCGCATCGCGATCCTCCGCAAGAAGGGCCTCAGCGAAGGCCTGTCAGCACCTGACGACGCCCTCGAGTACATCGCGTCCAAGATCTCCAGTAACATCCGCGAACTTGAAGGCGCCCTGATCCGCGTCACCGCCTTCGCCAGCCTGAACCGCCAACCGGTGGATGTGGCTCTGGCTGAGATGGTGCTCAAGGACCTGATCACCGACGACGGCGCCCAAGAGATCACGGCGAAGCAGATCCTGGACCAGACCGCGGACTACTTCAAGCTCAGCATGGAAGAGCTTTGCAGCAAGTCCCGCACCCGCACGTTGGTAACCGCACGGCAGATCGCCATGTACCTGTGCCGCGAGCTGACGGATATGTCTCTGCCGAAGATCGGACAAGAGCTGGGCGGCCGCGATCACACCACCGTCATCCACGCTGATCGTAAGATCCGCGAACTGATGGCCGAGCGCCGTGTGATTTACAACCAGGTCACCGAGCTGACCAACCGCATCAAACAGCAGCAGCGCGACTCCTGAATTCCACATCGCACCCGCCACTACATACCTTATTAACAGGTGCATGTGGATAAGCCTGTGGATACTTAAGGGGACAAGCGCGGTTAATGGGCTTAAAACCCTTAAGGCATCTGTGGATCGTTAAAAATGGGCCTGGGAGTTGTCCCCATCCACACCCTGTTTAAAACCCAGTTAACGCACAGTCCGTGAACAGGGCTTAACCGCGGAACTCCGCGGTGAGATCAGGTTATCCACAGTTTCCACAGCAGTTATTAACACTACGAATCCCAAAAAATTGAAATCCCTCAAATAACAATCTCGTTCTGCGACCATCCCGCCCCGCCAGAGGCGGACCACATGCAGACCACCAGCCAGGCCAAAGCCCGGCCTGCGGCTGTCCACAGAGTTGGGGTCCGGTCCGACGGGGATGGGTTAATCCCGGATCTTCCGGCTAAGCTGTCAGCAGCGCTCCCATCCTTGGGTCTGTTTGTAGTTCGCTGAGTGCGGACCATGCAGGTTCCGGTGCCGGACTGCGAAGATTTAGCGGCTTCCAAGCAGGAAACCGCAGCTACTACATGGCAGCAGCAATGAAAGGCGGCACCCCTCCGTGAAGTTCAGAGTCGACCGCGACGTCCTGGCAGAAGCCGTTACGTGGACCGCGCGGTCGTTGTCTCCGCGGCCGCCCGTACCCGTGCTTTCCGGCCTCCTCCTCAAAGCTGAGGCAGGAACCGTCAGCCTCTCCAGCTTCGACTACGAGACCTCGGCACGCCTGGAAATCCCTGCGGATATCGCTGTTGAGGGCACCATTTTGGTGTCCGGACGCTTATTGGCAGACATCTGCCGAAGCCTCCCGTCAGCTCCTGTCGAAGTTGAGACCGATGGCAGCAAAGTCACCCTCACGTGCCGTCGAAGCAGCTTCCACCTGGCCACCATGCCCGAGTCGGAGTACCCGGCACTTCCGGCTTTGCCGGCCATCAGCGGTACGTTGCCCGGCGACGCCTTCGCCCAGGCTGTTTCCCAAGTGATCATCGCGGCCAGCAAAGACGACACCCTCCCGATCCTCACGGGTGTCCGCATGGAGATCGAGGACGACCTCATTACGCTCCTTGCCACAGACCGTTACCGCCTCGCCATGCGCGAAGTTCCGTGGAAGCCGGTTACTCCCGGCATTTCCACCAGTGCCCTGGTCAAGTCCAAAACGCTGAACGAAGTGGCCAAGACCCTTGGTGGCAGCGGTGACATCAACCTCGCCTTGGCGGACGACGACAGCCGGCTCATCGGCTTCGAAAGCGGCGGACGGACCACCACCTCCCTTCTGGTGGACGGCGATTACCCCAAGATCAGGTCCCTCTTCCCGGACTCAACCCCGATCCACGCAACAGTCCAGACCCAGGAACTGGTCGAAGCCGTTCGCCGTGTTTCACTCGTGGCCGAGCGAAACACCCCGGTACGGCTCGCCTTCACCCAGGGACTGCTGAACCTCGACGCCGGGACCGGTGAAGATGCACAGGCGTCGGAGGAACTCGAAGCCCAACTGTCCGGTGAGGACATCACCGTGGCCTTCAACCCGCATTACCTGGTTGAAGGCTTGAGTGTCATCGAAACCAAATACGTTCGTTTCTCCTTCACCACTGCTCCCAAGCCCGCCATGATCACGGCCCAGGCTGAAGCGGATGGCGAGGACCAGGACGACTACCGCTACCTCGTGATGCCGGTCCGCCTCCCCAACTAACTGGAACGTACCCACCAACTTCGCAGAAAAGAGTTCACACTGTGCACATCGGTCTGATCGGCCTCGGAAAAATGGGTTTCAACATGCGTCAGCGCATGCGAAACGGTGGCATCGAGGTCACTGGCTTCGACCGTAATCCGGACGTCACCGATGTTGCCTCCGTGGATGAACTCATTGCAGCTCTTCCCACCCCGCGGGTGGTGTGGGTTATGGTGCCGTCCGGTGCAATTACCGATTCCGTCGTGAGCGAACTTGGTGAGAAACTCAGCCCGGGTGACCTGGTCATTGACGGTGGCAACTCCCGCTTTACCGAGGACCAGAAGCACGCCGCTGCACTGGCCGAGAAGAACATCCGCTTCGCGGATTGCGGTGTCTCCGGCGGTGTTTGGGGACTCGAGAACGGCTACGGCCTGATGGCCGGCGGCGCCGATGAAGACATCGAACTCGCCATGCCGGTCTTCGATGCTCTTCGCCCCGAAGGCGAACGAGCTGACAGCTTCGTCCACGTTGGCGGTGTTGGCGCCGGCCACTACGCGAAGATGGTCCACAACGGCATCGAATATGGCTTGATGCAGGCCTATGCCGAGGGCTACGAATTGCTCGCAGCCAAGGACATCGTGAAGGACCTTCCGGGGACTTTCCGGGCTTGGCAGAAGGGCACGGTTGTCCGATCCTGGCTCCTGGACCTCATGGTCAAGGCTTTGGATGAAGATCCGGGGCTGGCCTCGATTGACGACTATGTGGAAGACTCTGGCGAAGGCCGCTGGACCGTGGAAGAAGCCATCGCCAATGCTGTGCCGGCGCCGGCCATCACGGCTGCGCTCTTTGCCCGGTTCGCTTCCCGCGAGGACAACTCACCGGCCATGAAGATGGTTTCCGCCCTGCGCCACCAGTTTGGCGGACACGCCACCCGTCCGGCCAACTAGGCCGCAGGAGTCCTGCAAACGGCGTGTACCTCGAACATCTCTCCCTGACGGATTTCCGCAGCTACGCACAGGTTGACCTGAAACTCGGCCCTGGCGTGACTGTCCTGGTTGGTTCCAACGGGATCGGCAAGACCAACCTCATGGAAGCCATCGGATACTTGGCGACTTTGAGCTCCCACCGGGTCAGTACGGATGCTCCGTTGCTGCGTTTCGGTGCTGAACGGGCCATGATCCGTGCCAAGCTCGTCCGCGGAGAACAATCGACGGTCATCGAACTGGAGATCAACGCCGGACGCGCCAACCGCGGCCGCATCAACCGCGGAAATCCGGTTCGGGCCAGGGACATCCTGGGCATCTGCCACACGGTGCTGTTCGCACCGGAAGACCTGGCGCTGGTCAAGGGTGATCCTTCGAACCGCCGGCGGTTCCTGGACGAGCTGCTGGTCAGCCTCATCCCACGGCATGCAGCCACGCGCAGCGACTACGATCGCGTGCTCAAACAGCGCAATGCGCTCCTGAAATCTGCCCGGGCGGGGAAATTCACGGCGGGCCATGAGGCGACTTTGGACGTGTGGGACCAGCACATGGCCCGGGCCGGCGCTGAACTCCTGCACGCCCGCCTCGAATTGGTGGAGCGCTTGCGGCCCCATCTGAACAGCGCTTATGCGCAGCTCACCGACGGATCCAAAGAGGCCGGTGCGGTCTACCGCTCAACCATCCAGGGCGTCCTGGACGACGACGGCGGCCCGGCCGAAGTCGGTACGGAACCTTCGGCGTCGGTTGATGACCTCCGGCTGCTGTCCGTGGATGAACTCACCGAACGCTACATCCAAGCCTTCGCAGCATCGCGGAAGAAGGAACTGGAACGTGGCATCTCCCTGGTTGGGCCCCATCGCGACGAGCTTGAACTGGTGTTGGGCCAGGCCCCCGCCAAGGGCTATGCATCCCACGGTGAAACGTGGTCGATGTGCTTGTCCCTGCGTCTGGCTTCCTATTACGTGATGCTGGACGACGCCCGCACCGGTGGTACCGCTCCGATCCTTATCCTGGACGATGTTTTCGCTGAACTCGATGTTCAGCGTCGGCGTAAACTGGCTGCAATAGTGGCTGGCGCCGAGCAGGTGCTGGTGACTGCCGCCGTCGACGCCGATATCCCCGAGGAGCTGGCCGGACGGCGCGTAACCGTTGTTCCGGGAGGCATCGATGGCGAAGGATAGCCGCGACGGACTTCAACCCGGTCGTGATCCGGATGAGATCGATGCTGCCCAGGCGGCGCTGAACCGCATGCGCGAGGCTGCTGCTGCCCGTGGCGAAGTGAGGCAGCGCGCCCCCCGCCCCGGATCGGCACCGAAACGCAAGGGCATCCGGGATACCCGTGGCTTCGCCCAGTTCCACGGCAGCGGACGGGACCCCTTGGGCCTCGGAAATGTGGTGGGCCGTTTGGTCGCCGAGCGTGGGTGGACGTCACCCGTGGCTGTTGGATCCGTCATGGCGGAGTGGGAAACCCTGGTTGGCCCGGACATCTCAGCCCATTGCACACCGGAGAGCTTCACGGACACCACCCTTCATGTCCGCTGTGATTCCACCGCCTGGGCGACGCAGCTGCGCTTGCTGAGTACGAGCCTCTTGGAAATGTTCCGGAATGAACTGGGTGAAGGCGTGGTGACCAGCATCCAGGTGCTGGGTCCTTCGGCTCCGAGCTGGCGAAAAGGCGGACGCAGCGTCAACGGCCGCGGGCCGCGCGACACTTACGGCTAAACGGCGTGCAGGGCGATTCAACGCCCCGGAGCCGTATAGGCACCCATCGGGACCACCGCAGGGCCATTGCAGATAGGGCCAGCGGCCTCCCATGGCCATATTCAGCTCTCGGCTGCCCCCGTATTTGCAAGGATTCGCGTGTTTCCACGATAGAATTGGCGTAGATCACTGAGCGCCGGTGAAACGTCGTTGGGGTCCTGGATCCACCTTGTGGCAACGGGGACCCCTTTCGTCGGAGTAATCGGCGCAATCAGTCACGTGCCCGTTGACGGCCCCGGTTCGCCGTGGACAGCACCGGGAACGGCCGACATCGAGTACAGAGGAGTCGAAAGCGCCTGTGGCTAACGACAATGCAGAGACCTTGGCAGTAGAGCCCGAAGAGGAGACTGTTCCCAAGCCTGACACGCCCGAAGAGGCGCCCAGGGAGTACGGTGCCAGCGATATTACCGTGCTTGAGGGCCTCGAAGCGGTACGCAAGCGCCCCGGCATGTACATCGGTTCCACCGGTCCCCGCGGCTTGCACCACTTGGTCTATGAGGTAGTGGATAACTCTGTTGACGAGGCATTGGCCGGCTACTGCAGCCACATTGAGGTCACGCTCCGCGCCGACGGCGGCGTCCGCGTCGTCGATGATGGCCGCGGCATTCCCGTGGACATCCACCCCACCGAAGGCAAGCCCACGGTTGAAGTGGTGATGACCATCCTGCACGCCGGCGGTAAGTTCGGCGGCGGTGGTTACGCAGTTTCCGGTGGCCTTCACGGCGTGGGTATTTCCGTGGTGAACGCCCTGTCCCGCCGGGTGGATACGGAAGTCCGCCGCCAGGGCCACGTGTGGCGGATGACCTTTGCCGACGGTGGCAAGCCCCAAGGCGAACTCGTCAAGGGCGAAGAAACGGTTGCCACGGGAACGTCGCAGACGTTCTACCCGGACGGCACCATTTTCGAGTCCACCGAGTTCGACTTCGAAACCCTCCGTGCCCGTTTCCAGCAGATGGCCTTCCTCAACAAGGGCCTGCGGATCACACTGACCGATGAGCGTCCTATCTCCCGCGACGGCGATGACGACCTGGATCTGGATGCGGTGGCCACCGAAGGCGAAGTAGCCGCCGAGCACCGCACCGTGGTGTACCAGTACCCGGACGGCCTGCTGGACTACGTCAAGCACCTCAACTCGAACAAGAAGGTCGAAATCGTCCACGAGGACGTCATCGCTTTCGAAACCGAAGACACCGAGCGGCACATCGCCGTCGAGGTTGCCATGCAGTGGACCACCGCATACTCCGAAAGCGTCCATACGTATGCGAACACCATCAACACCCACGAGGGTGGAACGCACGAAGAAGGCTTCCGCGCCGCAATGACCTCGCTCATCAACCGCTACGCGCGCGAGAAGAGCATCATCAAGGAAAAGGAAGACAACCTCACGGGCGATGACATCCGTGAAGGTCTGACGGCAGTAATTTCGGTCAAGCTGTCCGAACCGCAATTTGAAGGCCAGACCAAGACCAAGCTGGGCAACTCCGAGGTCAAGGGCTTCGTCCAGCGCGTTGTGACGGATCAGCTGGGAGACTGGCTGGAACGCAACCCGGGCCCTGCCCGCGACGTGATCCGCAAGGCTATTTCGGCCGCCCAGGCTCGCATGGCCGCGCGAAAGGCCCGCGATAACGCCCGCCGGAAGAGCCCGCTGGAATCCTTCGGCATGCCCGGTAAGCTCTCCGACTGCTCATCCAAGGATCCTTCGCGCTGCGAGGTCTACCTTGTGGAGGGTGACTCGGCAGGTGGCTCGGCCAAACGTGGTCGCAATCCGGAAACCCAGGCCATCCTGCCCCTCCGCGGCAAGATCCTGAACGTTGAACGCGCCCGCTTGGACAAGGCCCTCGGCAACGCCGAAGTCCAGTCCATGATCACGGCTTTCGGTACGGGCATTGGCGAAGACTTCGACATCGCCAAGCTCCGGTACCACAAGATCGTCCTGATGGCCGATGCCGACGTCGACGGCCAGCACATCACCACCCTGTTGATGACTCTGCTGTTCCGGTACATGCGCCCGCTCATCGAAAACGGCTACGTGTACCTCGCCCAGCCGCCGCTGTACCGGATCAAGTGGTCCAACGCAGCGCACGACTACGTCTACAGTGACCGCGAACGCGACGAGACCATCCGCAAGGGCGCTGCGATGAACAAGCGGCTCCCCAAAGACAACGGCATCCAGCGTTACAAGGGTCTCGGCGAAATGGACTACACCGAGCTGTGGGATACCACCATGGACCCGGACCGCCGGACGCTGCTGCAGGTCACCATGGATGACGCACTCGCCGCCGACCAGACCTTCTCCGTCCTGATGGGCGAGGACGTCGAATCGCGCCGCAACTTCATCCAGCAGAACGCCAAGGACGTCAGGTTCCTCGATATCTAGGGTCCCGCAAAGGGCATCTGAATATTCCAGAACTGACATATACCTGAAACGGAAACCTTAGATTATGAGTGACGAAACTCCCGAAGTCCCGGCCTCGAATGACGCCGAGGATGTTGTTCTTGAGGGTGATGTGCTGACTGACCGCGTGGAGCAGGTGGACCTGCAGACGGAGATGCAGCGGTCCTACCTGGACTACGCCATGGCTGTTATCGTCGGCCGCGCCCTTCCGGACGTCCGCGATGGCCTCAAGCCGGTACACCGCCGTGTTTTGTATGCAATGTTCGACGGCGGATACCGCCCGGACCGCTCTTTCAACAAGTGTGCCCGCGTGGTTGGCGACGTCATGGGTACGTACCACCCGCACGGTGACATGGCGATCTACGACGCCTTGGTGCGCCTGATCCAGGACTGGACCATGCGGTACCCGTTGGCACTTGGCCAGGGCAACTTTGGTTCGCCGGGCAACGACGGTGCCGCTGCACCGCGTTACACCGAAACCAAGATGGCGCAGTTGGCCATGGAAATGGTTCGGGACATCGACGAGGAAACCGTCGACTTCCAGGACAACTACGACGGCAAGAACCAGGAACCCACCATCCTGCCGGCGCGTTTTCCCAACCTGCTGGTCAACGGTTCTTCGGGCATCGCCGTCGGCATGGCCACCAACATCCCGCCGCACAATCTTCGCGAGGTTGCCGAGGGCGTGCAGTGGGCACTTGAGAACCCCACGGCCACGCGGGAAGAGCTCCTCGAGGCGCTGTTGGTGCGCATCAAGGGACCTGACTTCCCCACCGGTGCCACGATTCTGGGCCACAAGGGCATCGAAGACGCCTACCGCACCGGCCGCGGCTCCATCACCATGCGCGCCGTGGTCAATGTCGAAGAACTCCAGGGCCGTACCTGCCTGGTGGTTACTGAGCTTCCGTACCAGGCCAACCCGGACAACCTGGCCATCAAGATTGCCGAGCTGGTCAAGGACGGCAAAATTTCGGGCATTGCGGACCTCCGTGATGAAACTTCCGGCCGTACCGGCCAGCGCCTGGTGATTGTGCTCAAGCGCGATGCTGTGGCCAAGGTTGTCCTGAACAACCTCTACAAGCACACGCAGTTGCAGGACAACTTCTCGGCGAACATGCTGGCAATTGTCGACGGCGTTCCGCGCACCTTGAGCCTTGATGCCTTCATCCGCCACTGGGTCACGCACCAGATGGATGTCATTGCCCGCCGGACCCGCTACCGCCTGCGCAAGGCTGAGGAAGAGGCGCACATCCTGCGCGCACTCCTCAAGGCACTGGACATGCTGGACGAGGTCATTGCCCTCATCCGTGCGTCCAACACCACTGAAGCCGCTCGCGAAGGCCTCATGGAGCTCCTGGAGATTGATGAACTCCAGGCCCGCGCCATCCTGGACATGCAGCTGCGTCGTCTGGCCGCCCTGGAACGCCAAAAGATCCAGGACCGCCATGCCGAGCTTGAAGCGATGATCGAGGAATACAACGCGATCCTTGCTTCCGAGGAACGGCAGCGCCAGATCATCAGCGAAGAACTTGCCGAGATCGTCGCCAAGCACGGCGATGACCGCCGGACCCACATCCTGATGGGCTTCGATGGGGATATGTCCATGGAGGACCTGATCCCCGAAGAGGAAATGGTTGTCACCATTACCCGCGGCGGTTATGTGAAGCGCACCCGCAGCGACAACTACCGTTCGCAGCAGCGTGGCGGCAAGGGCATCAAGGGTGCCCAGCTGCGAGGCGACGACGTCGTGGAGCACTTCTTCGTCACCACCACGCACCACTGGTTGCTGTTCTTCACCAACCTTGGCCGGGTGTACCGGGCCAAGGCGTACGAGCTTGCTGAGGCCGGGCGTGACGCCAAGGGCCAGCACGTTGCCAACCTGCTGGCGTTCCAGCCGGATGAGCACATCGCCCAGGTTCTTGATCTGCGGGACTACCAGCAGGCGCCGTATCTGGTGCTGGCCACCAAGAACGGCCTGGTCAAGAAGACACGGTTGGAGGACTACGACACCAACCGCACAGCCGGCGTCATCGCGATCAACCTGCGCGACGAAGACGAATTGGTCTCCGCCCAGCTGGTGAGCGAGACCGATGACCTTCTCCTGGTGTCCCGCAAGGGTCAATCCATCCGGTTCACAGCCACCGATGACGCTCTGCGCCCCATGGGCCGTGCAACATCCGGTGTGACCGGTATGAAGTTCCGTGAAGATGACGAACTGCTTGCCGCAGACGTGGTCCAGGACGGCTCCTTCGTCTTCATCGTGACCGAAGGTGGCTACGCCAAGCGGACCGCCGTCGACGAATACCGGCTGCAGGGCCGTGGCGGCCTGGGCATCAAGGTAGCCAAGCTTGCAGAAGACCGCGGCGACCTTGTGGGCGCCTTGATCGTGCAGGAAGAGGACGAAGTCCTGGTGGTCATGGAAGGCGGCAAGGTGGTCCGATCGGCTGTGACCGGAGTCCCCGCCAAGGGCCGTGACACCATGGGCGTCATCTTCGCCAAGCCGGACAAGAATGACCGCATTATTGAGGTTGCACGCAACAGCGAACGCGGCTTGGAAGTCGAAGAGTCAGAGGACGGACTCGACGATGACGTAACGTTGGCTGCAAACGACGGCGCCTCCGAGGCGACCGTGACGGCCGAAACGGAAAACGACGCAGACCCGGAAACCGAATCGGGCGCGGAGCTGAACGAAGACAACACCGGAGGTAACGAGTGAGTAATTCCGACTCATATCCCAAGCCGAGCACAGGTGTCCCCGGCGGACTCCGGCAGCCCTCGGGCAGCGCACAGTCAGGAACGCCTGCACGGCCCCAACAGCGTCCCGGAACCGGGGCCACCGCAGCCGGCGCCGCTGGAGCACGCCCAGCCACCGGGGCCAACTCCTCGCAGAGGCCATCCGGCGCTCCGGGACAGCGTCCTGCCCAGGCAGGCCAGCGTCCCGCCGGCGCCCCCGGACAACGTCCCGCCCAGCCAGGACAGCGTCCGGCCTCAACAGGTCAGCGCCCCGCACAGGGCGCACCCGGCTTGGTGAAGCCTGCTCCCAAGGCAAAGGTCCGTCGCGCACGGCTCCTGATCAGCAAGGTGGACCCCTGGTCCGTCTTGAAGATGGCATTCCTGTTGTCTGTTGCGCTGGGCATTGTCACCGTGGTTGCGGCCATCGTGCTGTGGACCGTGCTGGATCTCACAGGAATTTTCAATCAGGTCGACAGCCTCCTGGGAACCCTTGCGGGCTCTGAAGGCAGCGGATTCGAACTGAAGAAGATCGCATCCCTTGGTCAGGTGGCATCCTTTGCCACCATCATTGCCGTGGTGAACGTGGTCTTGCTGACGGCACTTTCCATGCTCTCCGCCGTGCTGTATAACATTTCCGCAACGTTGGTTGGTGGCGTAGGCGTCACCTTGACCGACGACTAAGGGAAATCCGCGGAAATCCGCCGAAATTGGCGTGAAACCTTCGCGAAAATGCCTCGATTTGAGATCGGGCCGGGATGTGCTGTACAGTCATATCTCGGCCCGATGAGGCATCGGGGCGTATAGCTCAGGCGGTTAGAGCGCTTCGCTGATAACGAAGAGGTCCCAGGTTCAAGTCCTGGTACGCCCACGGAACCGAAAGAGGTTCAGGTAAAACTGAACCGGAATGAGGTACTTGTGAAGAAGTTGCTGGTAGTTGTAGCAGCGGCAGTCGCAGGTGTCCTGGTCTATAAAAAGGCTCAGGAATCCGAAGCCCGGAAGGATGTCTGGAGCAAGTCAACCGACAAGGTCGACTAGCCGAGGAGCCCGGTGCGGACTGGTAATTACCGGCTCGGACATGGGGTATGATTGACGGGTTGCTTCTTATGGGGGCATGGCGCAATTGGTAGCGCACCTGCTTTGCAAGCAGGGGGTTCGGGGTTCGAGTCCCCGTGCCTCCACCATAAGAAAAGTCCCGGTCAGAAATGACCGGGACTTTTGCTTTTAAGTCGAAGTATGCCAATTTCTACGCGGGATCAACTAGGGCCGCGTCATGGCCAACAAAACAGCGCAGTCAGCCGGCCGGGACTTGCTGGAGGGCCCGTTCGAGGAACGCGGCCAGTTCGCCATTCCCCAAAACGGGTGTCACCACACCGAGTTCAAGGGTGGGTTGCGTCTTGGCGCCGGCGGCCTTCAGAGCGCGCTGAACGTTGACACGGGCGGCTGCTGAGGCTTGGGTGTCGCCCCGTTTGGCAGCCTCAAGCATCGTGAGGGCCTCCTCCACGCCCCGTCCGTACTCAGCGGCCGCTGAAACCCATGTGGCACCGTCCTGGGCGAAACCAGGCACCGCCATCCGGGGCAGGAGCTGGGGAAGCCGCTGAAGCAGACCAGCGCGGTCCCTCAACGCCCCGGAAGGTGACCTGCCGGCGTCGTAATCGCTCCAGAACTGGTCGATATCGCGCTGCAGCTCCGGCGCCGAAGGAGTAAGTTCGTCGTCCTGCCAATCCTGGTTCAGGTCCGCGAAGGCCCGGACAGCGGCCTGGACTTCAGGATCAGGACCCGCGAGCAGCGACAAGGCGGCATTCATGGAAGAGGTGGGGTCGTAGGCAGGGCCATTCCATGAGAGGTCCGCATAATTGAAGACGGCGGGCAAGGAGAGATACGGCTGGATCATCGGGTTGGTCACGATGCCCTCGATTGATCGGTGGAGATCCGCATCCCTGCCGATCACGGGGGCCAGGAACAGATGGTCCTGGGAGAAGTCGTTCACCGGATAGTTGTCCCAGATGACGATGCTCCGCGGATCCCCGGGGCTTCCGTAGGTCTGGCCGGCGGTCTCCGCAGACTCCCGCGTCATCCGGTGCGAGACCACATCTTCGCCCGTCCACTGCACCACAATCCCCGGATTCAGTGCTCGCCCGAGTTCGCGCTTATAGGGGCTTCCGGCTGAGCCGTTATAGAACGTGGGGACCGTTTCCAGCGGCAGGACGCCGTCCTTGGCAGCGATGAACTTCTCATTCACGTCATTGAGGAAGGATGCCTGCGCCTTGGCCAGGTTTGCCTGGCCCGATCCGAACTCGCGGAGATCCTCGGCACATTGGACCTTGGTGGCGATGTCATCCAAGGGAATCACAAAGGAACGAACCCCCAGGGAATACAGGGATTCAAGCTTGGCGACGGCGTCGTCAAGGTCGGCGTCGCGCGAATAGCAGACGTCGATTCCAGGTGAGAGGGCATAGGTGAAACGGATGTGGTTGGCAGCAGCTGTATCGATCAGCTCCCGTAGCTCGTTGAGCTCCTCATTGGAGTAAAGCTCCCGCCACTTGTCCCGCAGCAAGGGATCGTCCTTGGGCGAATAGATGTAGGTGTTCATCTTCTGGCTCCCCGCGAAGCCAATGACATCCAAGCGGGCCTGATGTGACCACGGCGTGCCGTAGAACCCCTCGATGACTCCCCGCGTTTCCATCAGCGGCCAGTCACTCACCAGGACCGGTGCCATTGAACCGTCCTTGATCAGCTGGCGAAGGGTCTGCACGGCATGGAACACGCCATCGTTGTCCCGTCCGGCGAGCACCGCCGTCGGGATCCCGTCAGGCCGGCCGGTGGCAATCGCGTATCCTTCCGCGTGTCCCAGGGCGTCACGAACTGTGGAGTCTCCGTCCACCTGAAGTTCCTTAAGAACCGGGCTGACGGCTGTGTCTGTGCCCAGATGGATGGCGGATGAGCCTTCGCGCGGGTTGGCCAGCGCCGTCACCACCTCGGCAGTGCCCCCAGCACCGGTCACAAGGTCCTGCACGGCGGCGGTTGAGGCTTGATCGGTTCCCGCAGTGGCGACGACATACACGTGGCCGGAGAAGGAAACAGAATCACCGGTTCCCGCCCGGACATGCTGCGGTACCGGGAAGATCTTGGGAAGAGCTGTCCTGTTTCCTTCGGGCTCGTCAGGCCGGTCGGAAGAAACAGCGAACCACCCGGCGACGATCAGTGCAGTCGCCAGCACCCCGGCCGCCACCAGCAGCAGGACAGAGCGCCGGCGTTTGGCGCCGGAACCGACGGGTGCCGTATTCACTCAGATAACCCCTTGGGTACGCCGTCACCGGCTCGCTGGAATGCTGAGTCCAGACAATCACACTGTTGGAGCATCAGATAGGGGTCGGAGTACTCCCCCTCCCCACTAGGGTTGATCCGTGACCCTTCTCATTGCCGCCCTGGGAGTACTGGGTGTTGCCTCTTCCGGACCGCTCATCGCAGGCACCCTCGGTGCAACCTCAGTGACGGCATTGGCCATCGCTTTTTGGCGGAATGCAATTGGTGCAGTGGTAATGGCGGCTCCCGTTGCCATCCGGGAGCCGAAGGCCTTCGGCAGGATCAGCCGGCGGGAGTTTGGCTGGTCCGTCGTGGCTGCCGTAGCACTGGCATTTCACTTTGCCTGCTTCATCACGGCTCTGCAGCTGACGTCGGTGGCTGCCGCCACTGCCTTGGTATGCCTGCAGTCGGGGTGGATCGCCGTGTTCCAGTTGTTCCGGGGTACGCGGCACCGCTGGCCGGTGCTGCTGGGCTTGGGAATCGCGTTCGGTGGAGTTGTTGCCATCACCGGGTTCGACATGGGTTCCTCCCCGGAGGCCCTGCTCGGCGACATTCTGGCACTTGCCGGCGGTGCCCTGGCGGGCCTCTATACCCTCGCCGGTGGGAAAGCCCGCCAATCCATGGGAACGGGAACCTATACAACGCTCTGTTACGGAATGTGCGCGGCAATCGTGGCGGTGCTGGCTTTGTTCAGCGCGCAGCCACTGACAGGGTTCGACGCCGGAGGCTGGCTTGGCATTATTGCCATCACCGTTTGTGCGCAGTTGGTTGGGCATACGGCCTTCAACCATCTGCTGGCGACGATGAGCCCGCTGCTCGTTTCCATGATCATCCTGTTGGAGATACCGGGTGCTGCGATACTGGCCGCCATCTTCCTGAAGGAAACGTTGCCGGCCGGAACCTACGCGGGACTGGCACTGATTCTTATCGGTTTGGCCGTGGTAGTTGCCGGGCAGCGACGTGGCCGCTCCGAGGCGGACCGACGCGAAGCTGAATTGGGCACCGACTGACGTTCCGGCGTCGGGCGCTTGTTGGTGGGCGCAGGGCGCCTAGACGCCGCCCCGGCGGACGCCTTGGGCAGCGTTGGCAGTGTGGATGGCGCGCAGCAACTTGGCCGGGAAGTACACCGAGAAGAACACCACCATGGGCGCCTTCAGCGCCATTTTCTTGACGTTGTGTGCTTTGTACGTCCGATCGAAGCGCTGGACGTAGTAGCGGTAGTCGCGCGGTGAATCCTCAAGCCTGCGGGCCGACATCCCCGAAACCATCTGGGGCAGGTACTGCACTTTGAGGTCATGCTCGAAGAGGTGCAGTGAGAGATCGATGTCCTCATGCATCTCGTCCTTGGGGTCGAGGCAGGTCTCATCGCGGATAGTCTCCCACGCGGTGCGGCGAAGGGCCATGTTGGAACCGAAAAGAAAATGGTACTGGTGTTTGGCCAGGCGCAGCATGAGCTGGCGCATCTTGTCGTCGGCCTTGAGCCCGAAGCGGCGCAT
The DNA here is from genome assembly GCF_050435325.1 of Paenarthrobacter sp. TE4293. Taxonomy (NCBI): domain Bacteria; kingdom Bacillati; phylum Actinomycetota; class Actinomycetes; order Micrococcales; family Micrococcaceae; genus Paenarthrobacter; species Paenarthrobacter sp. TE4293. Next base: position 143,171 of record NZ_JBNJRY010000011.1, on the reverse strand, counting down.
GGGCATGTCGTAATAGACCACGGGGCCGGTTGCCGCGGCGACCGACTGGTCCATGAATGCCTTTTGGACCTGTTCAACCCAATCGGGCTCCAGGACTGAGTCTGCGTCGATGCGGCCCACGACGTCTCCCGTGGCGCTGTTCAATCCGTGGTTGCGTGTGGGGATCAAGCCCTGGGCAGCGTCCTGCCGCAAAAGAATGATGGGGCTTTCGGGGTATTCCTGCTGCATCTGGCGCACGATCCGCGCCGTGCGGTCCGTGGACAGGTTGTCCACCACGATGATCTCGTCGGCAGGAACGGACTGATAGATGGCCGCGATGAGGCACTGGCGAATGACGCTTTCCTCGTTATACGCCGGGATGACGATGGACACGCCCGGAGGCTCCGGAGCATCCTGGAGGGTACCCGCGAAGGGTCTATCGGCTGACATCACTCCAAATCTAACACTCGTGCGAGTGCGGCCGATGGAGGGTTTGGTTACAAGCCGGCAAACACTGAAGGGACCCCGGCAGCGGCCGGGATCCCTTCAATTGGTTGACGTGCTCCCATTCCAGGGACAGCTCGTCAGGTGTTAGTTCTGTGCACCTTTGGCGTCGGAGTCCGTGCCTTCGGAGTCCTTGTTCAAGCTGGCCGCGATGTTCTTCACGGCAGTCTTGGCGTCGGTGGCCACCTTGGCTGCGGAATCTTCAACGTTCTTGAAAGCGTCCTTGGTGGCCTGCTCGGCCTCAGCTGCAGCTTCCTTAGGCGTGATGTCCGAGGTGCCGGACTCAGCGACCGGCGCAGCAGAAGCAGCTGCGTCGGCCGGAGCCGGAGCAGACGACGATGCCGGAACCGGAGCGGGCGTCGGGGTAACCGGGGAAGGAGTCTTCCACGGGTCCTCCACCGGCTTGGAAGCCTTCCAGGCGGCAACTCCGGCAGCAGCCGCAGCGGCGATGACCGTCACGATCAACCAGCCGCGCTTCTTCGGCTTCGGTTCCTTGCCCAGCTTGGTGGAAACAGCCTTGCCGGCTTCGTCGGCAACAGCCTTAAGGTGCTTGCCCGTGGCTTGCGCCTGCTCCTGGACGCTGTGCACAACACCGGAGTCAACCAGCCTCTGCGCAACGGCATCCACCTGGGCCGGGGCGTTCTCCAAAGCGTGGTGAACCGCTACCGAAGCCTGACCCAACTGTTCGGACAGCTTGGGCAGGTATTCGTCCACTACTTTGTCCCGGGCGAGGCCAAGAGCCGGAGTGGCTTTGTTGAGCGTCTCCTGGATCCGGGGTGTTGCGTCCTCGACGACGTCGTGGATCTTCGGCGCAAGGTGCGCCAGCCCATCCTGAATCCGCGGTGTGACAACTGCAACGCCATCGGCGAGGTTGTGCGCAGCGGACTTCAGCCCCTCTTGGATCTTGGGGGAAGCGGTGTCAATGCCGTGCTGGATACGCGGAACAGCCCAGTTGACTGCGGCTTCCACACGGGGTGCCGCCCAGTCGCGGGCGTTGTCCACACCGGTCACAACCGATTGTTCGAGGTCGCGGGCAATACGGTCTGATTTCTTCACAACTACCTCCCGATACACATGCTCGTTTGTTGCTAGCCTACGTCGCTTGGAGAACACCGGCTATTCATCTGCCGGATTCGACCCGGATTTCACCGAGCGCGGAACCGGCTTTACAACTCCACCGGCGTTGACCCTGCATGAAACAATGGGGCCATGACCATCGCAACCGCAAAAGCAACGATCCACACGACCCTCGGCGACATCAAGGTTGACCTCTTCGGCAACCACGCGCCCAAGACGGTCGCCAACTTCATTGGCTTGGCCACGGGCGAAAAGTCCTGGAACCACCCCGAAACGGGCGAAGACAAGACCGGAACGCCGCTGTACGACGGCACCATCTTCCACCGGATTATCAAGGACTTCATGATCCAGGGCGGCGATCCCCTGGGTCGCGGCGTTGGCGGACCGGGCTTCCAGTTCGATGACGAAATCCACCCGGAACTGACTTTCAACGCTCCGTACAAGCTGGCCATGGCCAACGCCGGTATCCAGATGGGCAAGGGCACCAACGGGTCACAGTTCTTCATCACCACGGTGAACACCGACTGGCTCTTCGGCAAGCACAGCATCTTCGGCGAGGTCACGGATGAGGAATCCCGCAAGGTTGTGGATTCCATCGAAGCCGTCCGTACCGGCATGGGCGACCGCCCTGTTGAGGACGTTGTCATCAACAGCATCGACATCGAACAGCTCTAGTCACTCCCTGAACCTGAGCTCATGAGTTACGGAATTCCGTCGGCCGAGCCGTCCGCTGATATTCCGGTGTGCCCCAGGCACCCGGACAGGCCCTCCTATGTGCGGTGCCAGCGCTGTGGGCGCCCTGCGTGCCCCGAGTGCCAGCGGGCGGCCGCCGTCGGGTTCCAATGCGTTGACTGCATCAACGAACAAAAACGTACGACGCCGGCCTACCGGTCGCCGTACGGCGGTGCCTTGGCTGTAGGCCGGCCGTTGGTGACGTACGTGATCATTGGCTTGTGCCTGCTGATCTTCGTCCTTCAGTGGGTTGTGCCAGGGGACGCGGTCTTCCAGAACTTCGCTTTCGCGAACATCTTCGCTGACAGCCAGCCGTGGCGCATGCTCACCGCGGCCTTCCTGCACTCGCAGGGATTCCTTCTTCATATCGTTTTGAACATGTATACGCTGTGGATTTTCGGACAAGCCCTTGAGCCACTGCTCGGGCGTATCCGGTTCCTTGCGGTGTACCTGATCTCTGCCATCGGTGGATCAGTGGGCTACCTTGCCCTGACCCCGATGCTCCCGCCCGTGGCTGTTGTGGGTGCGTCCGGGGCCATCTTCGGGCTTTTCGGAGCCATGTTGGTGGTGCAACGCCACCGTGGCGGCGAAACCAAGCAGCTCTGGGTTCTGATCGCCATCAATGGCGCGATCGGCTTCTTTGTACCCAGCATTGCCTGGCAGGCCCACTTGGGAGGCCTGATAACGGGCGGACTCGCGGCCGCTGTGATCGCTTATGCCCCCAGAGGCAAGAACCAGGCCCTCCTGCAAACCGGCGGCCTCATCCTGGTGGCCGGCCTGCTGGCCGTGGTCACGTGGATCCGCGTCACGGCGGGCTAGCGAAAACCAGCTTCACCCTGCCGTACCGGCTGCCGCAGGATGGTCTTGAGCTTCTCCGGCTCGGTACGGCGCGGGTCGCTGAGATAGATTTCATGGTGCCTTCCCGTCATCACCAGTGATTGTCCCGGAATGAAGCTGTTGTGCATCTCCTCGAGGACGGGCGCCTCGTCATCGTATGAGCCTCTGTGGAGCGTCTGCACGCTCATGCCCTCATCAAAGGTTTCCAAGCGCAGTGCCTCCAAGGCAGGGGCCTCCCCCTTCTTGGCTGTCACGTCGCGTGCTGTTTCAAAGTGTTCAAGCGTGATCCAGTCCGGAACCATGGTCATCAACGTCCAGTCCCACTGTGACTTATCCCTGGCGCTGGTGAACGACTCCATGTCGTCAGCCCACCATAGGGCTTCCAAAGGCATCACGCCGTAGTCTCTGCCCAGCTCGTTCTTGCTGAAGAACTTCAGCTTGTAGGCCACCGGGTACAGCGTGGTCAGTGCGTCCCTGTAGGCCTGTGATGTGTTCGGATCGCCGTGGCCGTCGATCATCAGGAACTGCAGGCTGGGGACCGTGACTATGGAGAACCGGCCGTGTTTGGCGCTGTAGCTCGGCACTTGCTTCTTGAAGTCGATCTTCATGGCACCACGGTACGCCCACCGGAACACGGTATCGGCGCTCCGTCCTTAAACACGAAGAAGCCAGGTTATCCACAGCTGTTATCCACACTGTGCGTAACTTACACCTGTGTAGTTAGACCCTCAGCCCGTCCTACGGGCGGTCAGATCGGCAGATATCCCCCGAAAGGCATGAATTTCTCCACACCTGTGGATAACTTTGTCCCCGTTGTGCCCAAGGATGTGGACAATAAGGGCCAAATGTCGGCCCGTGTGGATAACCCTGTTAATGAAGCCTGTCAGCCACATCTATCAACAGGCTTATCAACACTGTTAATAACTTACATCTCTGTAGTTCACCCCGCACCAGACGCGCTGGGGCCTGCGATCACGCGGATTTTGGCTGCGAAACCCACAAGTTTTCCCCATCTGTGGATAACTTGTGGGTAGGTGGTTGTTATTAAGTGGGTAACCTTCTGGACCCGTTGGTCTCTACCGGGGCATTCACGGGGTCAGTGCAGCTGTGGAAAGACGGCACTCAAGGAGACGTCGAAGCGACTTCCGGCAAACCCGGCAATGCTGCCAGGCTGAACTTTCGATGAAGCTTGGAGCACTATCCACAGCACAGTACACAGTGGGTATAACTGGCTCGGGTGAATCAGACGAGCAAAATCAGCGTCAGAGCACCGATGAGAGCACTTTTTACGTGGATGTCCACAGACTTTATCCACCCCTGTGGATAAAGTTTCACACTTCTATGGACAAGGTTCGGAGACGCAGAACTTGGATTCGCGTGACGTGCCGCTTGCTCAGGCCCAAACTCCCGATGACCCGCGGCGGTGGCTGTCCACCAGATGTGTGTCGATGATTCCGATCGCTTCCATCAGGGCATACATGGTGGTGGGTCCAACGAACGCGAAGCCCTTTTTCCGGAGTGCCTTGGACAAGGCGATCGACTCGGGTGATGTGGTGGGGATGTCCGCATGTGTACGAGGTGTCGGGGTAGCCTCCGGCTGGAAGGACCAGACGAAATCCACCAGGCCACCCTCTTCGCGCAGCGCGATGGTGGCCTTGGCGTTGGTAATGGCGGCGCGGATTTTGAGGCGGTTGCGGACGATACCGGAGTCCAGCATGAGCCGTTCCACGTCGTCTTCGGTGAATGCGGCGACGCTGTCCGGATGGAAGTCCAGGAACGCCTTCCGGAACGCATCCCGTTTTCGGAGGATGGTGGCCCAGGAAAGGCCCGCTTGGAAGGCCTCAAGGCTGATGCGTTCGTACATGCCCTGCTCATCGCGTACGGGCATGCCCCACTCGTGGTCGTAGTACGCCTGCATCAGCGGGTCCGAAGCAGCCCACAAGGGACGGGCAAGGCCGTCTTCACCGATGATGGTGCCGTTGTCCGGGGTCATGCACGCTCCTCCAAGGCCCGGGCTCCGGGAGCTCCGGCCAGTTCTTTGGCTTCTGGGGATATTGTGCCCGGTGCCTCCGACATTCTCTCTGCATTGAGACCGGGCGCCAGGAATACTCCTTACGACAGGCCGGTGACCCTCATGGTGATATTGATCCGTCCGTGTGGGAGCCCGCAATCCTCCGGAGCCGTTCCCGGGAGAACCTTCGGGATGCCGTGGTAGGCGAACCGGGAGGGCCCACCGAAGACGAACAAGTCTCCGGAGCGCAGCTCAACGTCCGTGTAGGGCTTGGTTCGGGTTTTGGTATTGCCGAAGCGGAAAACACATGCCTCGCCGATACTGAGGGAAACTACAGGGGCGTTGGAGCGCTCGTCCTTGTCCTGGTGCATGCCCATGGCCGCGCCGTCATTGTAGAAGTTCACCAGCGCGGCGTCGGGCGTGTAGCCAACGGCGAGTGCGGCCAACGAGTCCTCAACTCCTGCTTCGGAGGTATACGCCGCTGCGACAGCCTTCTGCCCCAAACGGACCATCCAGTCCGGAAAGTCCAGCACCGGGCGGCCATTGACGTCGGTGGCCTCCCGTGTGTACTTGTAAGGCTGCCAGTGCCAGCCCAGACATACGGTCCGCACCGACATTTGGTGCCCACCGGGCAGAGTCGCAGCACGCAAGGGAACCGGACCGTGCGTCCATTCCCCGAAACGTGCCACGATCCACCGCTGCTGTTTGGGGGTGAGCCAGCCAGGAACGTGGACGGCGCCCGGGGCAATCAGGCGGGGACCGGCGTCGCGGGCTTCCCGCTGAACCAGCTCCAACGGAAACAGGGCGTCATCGCTCACGCCGCTGCCTCCAGGGTGAGCAGCGCGCGCTTGGCGTCCGGTCCACCGAGATAGCCGCCAAAGTTGCCGTCCGATTTCACGACGCGGTGGCACGGGATGATCACAGGCAACGGGTTGGTGGCACAAGCCGTTCCGACCGCCCGCACGGCATTGGGGCTGCCGGCGGCCAAGGCGACTTCCGCGTAGCTTTCGGTCCGGCCGTAGGCGATCCTGGGCAAGTGCTGCAGCACGCTCAGGCGGAAACCGCGGGACAAACGGAAATCCAGAGTGAGGTCGAACTCCGTCCGCGTGCCCTCAAAGTACTCATCGAGTTGCTGCGCGGCATCATCCAAACGCGCCGGTGCCTGAAGGATGCGGGCACTGACGGTGTCCGACAGGTGCTGCAGGACATCGTCATGGCCTTCCACCTCGAAGGCGACCCGGACTATTCCCCGGTCAGTGGCAGCCAACAGGAGTTTTCCCACAGGTGAGTCCACCACCCGGTAGGCCACGTCCAGGGTGTGTGTCAGTTGTGCATCGCGGGCCAGGCGGGCACGAAGGCTTGCAAGTGCGGGTTCCAGCCCGGCATCAAGGGGCTCCAGAAGGGACGTCATCTCATAGTGGTCCGGGCTTGATTCAAGGGTCATCGGATTTCTCCCTTCGACAGTGAGTGTGCCAGCGCCGGAACATCAACCAGCGCGCTGCGGAGAGCCTTGACGCCGTCCGCTCCGGCGCGTCGCGCAGCCTCCGGAGTGCCTCCCAGGAGGTCGGCTATGTCCTTGTACGGAAGGCCGGCGAGGTAGTGGTACGCCACGGCTTGCCGTTGTTTGGGTGGAAGGTGCGCCACCGCCTCCAGCAGTTCCGCATGACCTTCACCGGGTATGCCGAGGTGCGATGGTTGTTCGGGCGGAGAATCCATGGGAAGGGCCCGGCGGTTGCCGGCACGCAGATGGTCGATACATTTTCGGTGCGCTATGGTGACGAGCCAAGCCTGCACGTTGGACTCTTGCGGGAGCTCTGGATAGGCCTGCAGGGCCGCGAGGAAGGTGTCGGACCAAGCATCATCGGCATCATGAACGCCCAGGATTGCACGGCACACACGCAGGATGGTGGCGCCCTGTTCCTGCACCACTGATTCGAACGGTTTCCTGCTGACCACCTGCCGACGACCCATCAGAAAAGCTTTCCCTCTTTAACGGCCGCCGGTTCCTCCAGCTCCAGAAGGAAACGTTTGTTCGGCAGCCCACCCGCGTACCCGGTCAGCTGACCCTTGCGTCCCACCACACGGTGGCACGGAATGATGATGCTGATGGGGTTGCGGCCAACAGCCGAACCGACGGCCTGGGCGAGGTTCGCATCGCCCAGCTCAGCCGCCAACGCACCATAGGTGACTGTCTCGCCAAAGGGGATCTCCCGGAGCCGCGTCCAGACCTTCTCCTGGAAGGCGTTCCCGTGTGTCTGACAGGGAATGTCGAAAACGGTGCGGCGGCCCTCAAGATACTCGTCCAGCTCGGTCCTTGCCCGCGCAAACACAGGATCGTCGAGACCCACGGGGACTCCGAAGTACTCGGGCGGAGGCATGTGCCAGTGGCCCTCGTAGAAGATGCCCGTCAGGAACTCCCCCTGGCCAGTCAGCGTCAGCTGCCCCAGCGGGGAATCCATGGTGGTGTGCCGGATGTTCATATCCTGTAGACGTCCACGGCCAAGGAGATGTGAGGTGCGGGTTTCCTAGGAGCGCCAGCGGGTGGTCATGAGGAAGCCGACAATCGCGATGCCGAACCCTGCCACGATGTTCCAGGATGCCCAGTCACGGACGGGAAACTGACCCTCGGTAATGTAAAAAGTGATGATCCAGATCAGGCCGAGAATCATCAGTCCGAACATCACGGCCTTGTACCAGACCGGGTTGGGCTTGTACTGCTGCGCTGCGGAAGTCTGCTGGTCCTGGCGGGCAGGCCGCTTGCGGGGCTTGGACTCGGGCACGGATCCTCCTTGGCTGTAGGTTAATACCCGTTTCGGCCGGCCTTGATATCCTGCAGGAAGGAAAATTCCAGCGGTTAACGGCCACGCGGCGTTCCGGGTTGGTTCTAGCTGTCAAGTCTAGCCGCAACTCGGGGTCCGCCCGCCGCGCCCGCGCCGATTCGAGGAGACGCTGTGGCGCATCAGCAGACGACGGCGGCTTCTGCCGTGCCGTCCGGGCGCCACGGTCCGGATCGGGCTCCCCGCAGGCGTCTGCGGGCATCGGATGTCATTCGCAAGATCAGCCGGATCCTCGGTGAACTCCTCATCACTGCCGGCGTTGTCCTGCTGCTGTTTGTGGGCTGGCAATTGTGGTGGACCAACGTTGAGTCGGACGCCAAGCAGACCGAGGCCGTGCAGAACTTCGCCCAACAACTCACCGGCCCGGTAACTCCGGCTGATCCGTCGAAGGCGGCGGACTACGGTGAGCCGGTGGTGGGAACAGCTCCGTCCAACGGTGAAACGATCGGGATCATGTATATCCCCCGCTTTGGCGCCGACTATACGCGTCCCATCATCGAAGGAACCGGCGCGGACGTCCTGGACACTCTGGGCCTGGGTCATTATGGAAGTACCAGCATGCCCGGCGCTCCCGGCAACTTCGCCGTGGCCGGCCACCGGCAAACCCACGGAGCCGTCCTGGACAGCATCCACACGCTGGTTCCCGGGGACAAGATCTATGTTCAGACGGCGGACGGCTATTACAACTACGTCTTCCGCAACAACCAGATCGTGCTTCCCAACCGCACTGATGTGTTGCTCCCCGTGCCCACCCAGCCGGGCGTCGCACCGGAGGAGAGCATCCTGACCATGACCAGCTGCAACCCGCGTTTCGGTTCGCAGGAACGAATCATCGCCTACTCCGTGATGGAGGGGTGGCAACCGGCCTCAGCAGGGCCGCCGTCGGACATCGCCGCCCAAGTAGCCAAGACACAAGGAAAGGGGTAGCGGATGTATGCGTGGATTTTCCGTCATCTACCGGGACCTGTATGGGTGCGGATCCTGACGTGTTTGGTACTGGTGGCAGCAGCCCTGATACTGATGGTCCAGTTCCTCTTCCCTTGGTTCTCCCAATTCACCACATTGACTGACTCAACGATTGGTTTAGTGCAGCAGCCATGAGCACAACAAAAATTCTTGTAGTAGATAACTACGACAGCTTCGTCTACACCCTGGTGGGATACCTGCAGGAGCTGGGTGCGGAGACAACCGTGGTCCGCAACGACGATGTAACTCTCGCCGAGGCCACTGAACTCGCCGCCACCCGCGACGGCGTCCTCGTCTCGCCGGGCCCCGGAACCCCCGCCGAGGCCGGCGTGTGCATCGAGCTCATCAAGTGGTGCGGCGACAACGCCAAGCCCATGTTCGGCGTTTGCCTGGGACACCAGGCCCTGGCCGAGGCGTACGGCGGAGTGGTAACCCACGCGCCGGAACTCATGCACGGCAAGACATCCCCCGTCCAGCATGAGGGCAAGAGCGTCTTCGCGGGCCTCCCCTCGCCCGTGACGGCAACGCGCTACCACTCACTCGCCGCGGTTCGCGACTCCATCCCGGAGGTCCTGGAGATCACTGCGGAGACCACCAACGGCGTGGTGATGGGTCTCCAGCACAAGACAGCACCCCTCTGTGGTGTCCAGTTCCACCCGGAATCCGTTCTCACCGAGGGCGGCTACCAGATGCTCGGTAACTGGTTGGAGTCAGTCGGGATGGCGGGAGCGGCCGAACGCGCCGCCAAACTGAGCCCGCTGATCAAGCAGTAAGCAGTCCCAAAGTCAGCTGACGCGGGCCGGCAACCGGAAGCGTGCGTCAAAGCGACGAAGGAGCAGCACGCGGAGGGTGGCGGACGCGGCAGCCGGCCGGCTACTTCTTGGTGTTCGTCGGCTTCGGCGTGGGTTTGTCCGTCTCCGTGGGCGTTGGAGTGGGAGTGGGCGTCGGGGTGACGGGGGCCTTGGCCACCGTGATGGTGACGGACTTACCCTGATCCACTTCGGTGTTGAACGTCTCGCTCTGGGCCGTCACGGTGCCTGGCGCTACCTCGGAGTTCTCCTGCTCCACCACCACCATCAGCAAGCCATTGGTCTTGAGCGAGGCTTCGGCCTCGGCAACGGGCAGGCCGATCAGCTGGGGCATGAGCACCTTGCCAGTGGACACCTGCAGTTCCACTTTCGATGACGCTGCAATGGCCCCACCCGGTGCCGGGGCGGTATTGATGACCACTCCGACCGGAACAGTAGCGCTGTGCGTACGGACGGTAGTGACGTCACCGGTGATGCCCAGCCTGCGCAGGGCGTCCCGCGCATCCGGCTCCGTACGGCCTACGATGTCCGCCGGAATGGTCACTGAGCTTGGTCCGCTGGAAATCTTGAGGATCACCTCGGCGTCCTGGTCCAGCATGGAGCCGGCTGTTGGTGCCGTCCCGATGGTCATGTCCTTGGCCACCGAATCGCTGGGCTCGCGCACGGTTTTAGGCACCAGTTTGGCTGAGTACAGCTCCTGGATGGCTTGGGATTCGGACATGTTGGCCACCACGGGCACGGCGATTTTGGCCGGAACCGGCGGCGGAGTGTTCATGAGGTTGTAAAGCCAGAACCCACCACCGGCCAGCACGATCAACGTGAAGATCACCAGAGTTGCAGCCCACGCACGACGGCGGCTCTTTTGGCCCGCTGTCCGCTCGGTTTCCGGTGGGAGGCCCAAAGGAAGGACCTCCTCCGGCTGTTGTTCAGCGGGTTCGTCCTTGTATTGATCGACGGCGAGGAAACCAACAGCGGTGGAACTCAGGAGCTGCGTGGCCGGGTCCTCTTGCTCCACCAAGTCGTTCGGATCCGTGGGCGCTTCGCTGGCCGGTATGGCCGGGACGGGAATGCCGTTGCTCGCAGCACGCAAGGCGCGACGGAACGAAGCAGCGTCCTGGAAACGGTCTGTCCGGCTCTTCTGCAACGCCTTCGCCAGAACCGAGTCCAAAGCCTCGGAAACGTCCGGATTGTGGGTGCTGGGCATGTCCGGCATTTCCCGCACATGCTGGTACGCAACCGACACCGGGCTGTCGCCGACAAACGGCGGCCGGCTGGTCAGCAGTTCATAGAGGAGGCAACCGGCCGAGTAGAGGTCGCTGCGTGCGTCCACGGTTTCGCCGCGGGCCTGCTCCGGGGAAAGGTACTGTGCCGTGCCAACGACGGCCTGCGTTTGGGTCATGGTGGCCGCAGAATCCGCCATGGCACGCGCGATGCCGAAGTCCATGACTTTGACGTCCCCCGTGTCTGCGCAGACCATGACGTTGGCAGGCTTGATGTCCCGGTGGACGATTCCCGCACGGTGGCTGTATTCCAGGGCGGCCAGGACACCGAGGGTGTAGCCGATGGAATTCTCGACGCCCAGTTCGTTCGCCTTGATCATGTCCCGCAGGGTGCGCCCTGCGACGTATTCCATGACGATGTACGGAACACGGACGTCCTCGCCGGGACCTCCGGGGACGGAATATTCGCCGGTATCGAAAATGGCCACGATGGAGGGATGGTTCAGCGCCGCGACGGCCTGGGCCTCGCGTTTGAACCGGGCTTGGAACTGGGGATCACGGGCAAGGTCTGCGCGCAGGACCTTGACCGCAATGGTCCGTCCCAGCAAAGTATCCGTTCCGCGGTATACGTCCGCCATGCCGCCACGACCGATCAAATCACCGAGTTCGTAGCGGGCATTGAGGATGCGCTGTGAAGACACAGGTGTGCTCTCCTCTCGATGCGCAGGGCCTTGGCGTGGCGTGGACATGGTGAATTACCGGCTGCTGGGATTGCCGGAGCTGCTGGGGTTGGCGCTGGCCGATCCCGGGCTGGTGGGGACAACTGCCTTGGACAGGAAGTAGGTCACGGTGGAGCCTTCCTGGACTTCGGCACCGGCGGCCGGCGACGACCGCACAAACGTCCCCGGTGCCTGGCCTACGGCCCCATTGACAGGATCGCCCGGGATCCACTTCAGCCCTGCGCCTTCGAGGGTGGACCTGACGGCGCTCTCGCTGGCCCCGGGGGCGATGCTGGGAACAGCAACCGTCTTGGGAGCTTCGGGGCCCTTGGAGTACTGCACCGTGATGACTTCACCGGGCTGAACCGCCCCCGTCGGGTCCAGGCCCGTCACGATGCCAACAGCAGCTTCATCGTCAAATACCTGTTCGCCCCTGACCTGAAGGCCAAGTGCAGCGAGTTGGGCGCTGACGGTGTCGAACGGTTTGCCGAGGTACTCAGCGGGGATCAGATTGATCGTCTGCGGTGTGGACTGCGTAGGGGACGGCGCCTCGGACGTGGGAGGAGGTGTCGTCGCCGTCGGCGTGGCCGACGTGGACGTCGGGCTCGCTGTCTTGCTGGCACTGGCCGAGGTTGACTGGCTCGGGCTGGGGCTCGGCGAGAAGAAGCCGGACTGCGAGATCAGGAAACCAACCAGGGCGAACAGCACCAGCAGGATCAAGGCAACCAACGGCCACGTCCACGGGCTGCGCTTCTTGCGTTCCGGCTCGCCGTCGTCGAAGTTCTCGTCGTCGATGTAGGCAACTTCTTCTTCGTCGTTCAGCTGGCGCTCTGCTTCCAGGGCGTTGGCGCGCGACAAGGGATTGTCGGACGCGGCCGCGGCGGCTCCCACAGCAGCCCCGGCTGCACCGGCACCCAGCACCGGAAGTGCGGAGGTCGCCGTCGACGACTGCTCCTTTCCGTAGGGTGAGGTGACGACGCCGGTGGGCGCGGTTGCGGTGTCGACGGGCGCCGTGATGGGTCCGGTAGTGGATTCGAAGAGCAGCATGCCGGGTACGGCGGCGTGGGCCGTGGCGATGTCTCCGTTGCGGATGGCATCTGCGGCTTCGGCAAGCTTGATGGCGTTGGCGGGACGGTTCTTCGGGTCCTTGGCCAGCATGGACATCAGCAGGGCGCGCACTGGCGTTGGCAGGGTCTCCGGAAGGGGCGGAGGCGCGTCGTTGACCTGTGCCAAGGCGATCGCAATCTGCGATTCGCCGGAGAAGGGACGGTGGCCCGTGAGGCACTCGTAGCCGATAACCCCGAGCGAGTAGATGTCCGAGGAACCCGTGGCGGTCTGTCCGGTTGCCTGCTCAGGAGCCAGGTACTGGGCAGTGCCCATCACCTGACCGGTCTGGGTCAGGGGAACCTGGTCCGCCAGGCGGGCGATGCCGAAGTCGGTGACCTTGACGCGATTGTCCGGTGTGATCAGCAGGTTGCCCGGCTTGATGTCGCGGTGAACCAGGCCCTGCGCGTGTGCCACGGCCAGGGCGCGGGCGGTCTGCGCAATGATGGAGAGCGTCATGTCCGGCGACAACACCTGCTCGCGTTCAAGGATCCCGCTCAGGGGGTGTCCCGGGACGAGCTCCATGACCAAGTAGGCCGAGCCGGCTTCCTCGCCGTAATCGAAGACGTTGGCGATGCCCACGTGGTTGAGCAGGGCGGTGTGCCGCGCCTCGGCACGGAACCTTTGGAGGAAGCCGGGGTCACCCGTATATTCCTCCTTGAGCACCTTGATGGCAACGATCCGGCCGAGGATCTGGTCCTTGGCCTTCCAGACCTCGCCCATGCCGCCAATCGCAATGCGACTGGTCAGCTGGAACCTGCCGCCGAGTGTGATTCCCGAAGTAGGCCTCACTTATTCAACACCGCCTCAAAAATCTTCTTTGCGTTCGGACTGGTTAGCTGGGCACCGCTGAGCACGTCCACACCTTCCATGACGATGGTGACGGCCACTTGCGGGTCGTTTGCCGGGGCGAACCCGGTAAACCATGAGTTGTTCAAACCTGAATCGCCGAGTTCCGCAGTACCGGTCTTGCCGGCTACCTTGACTCCGGAAACCGCTGCTCCCTTGGCAATGCCGTTGTCCACAGCGCTGGTCATCCACTCGGTGATCTGTGCCGCGATGGGCTGAGTAGTGCTGGTGCGGAGGGCCTCGGACTTGAACTCGCTGATGACACGGAGATCGGGGGCGCGCACAGTCTTGACCAGGTTGGGCTTCATCTGCACGCCGCCATTGGCAATCGCCGCGGTCATCATGTTGATCTGCAGCGGAGTGGCCTTGACGTCGCGCTGGCCCACCGATGACTGGGCGAGCTGGGCTTGGTCGAGGTCCTTCGGGAAAATGCTGGGGGCCTGCTGGAGCTTGAGCTGATCTCCGAACGTGTCGCCGAAGCCGAACTTCTCCGCCTGGTCGCGGATGGCGTCCTGGCCGAGGTCCAGCGCAATGCTGGCGAACGGTGTATTGCAGGACTGTTCCAGGGCGAAGGCGAACGACGCCGTTTCGCGGACGTTGCAGTTACCCCCGGCATAGTTGGGGAGGCTGGCGCTGGACCCGGGCAACGGCAGGCTGCTGGGGTTGGGCAGTTCGCTGTCCTTGTTGTACTTCCCCGACTTCAGCGCAGCTGCGGTATCGATGAGCTTGAACACCGAACCAGGTGAGAGCAGGTTGCCCGTGGGACCGCTGACGTTCTGGTTCAGGTTGATGCCGGGAATCTGGTTCAGCTCGTTGTAGTTGGCCTGTGCGGCGGCAGTGTCGTGGGTCGCGATCAGGTTGGGGTCGTAGGACGGCTTGGAGACCATCGCCAGAACGGCACCCGTCCGTGGATTCGTGACCACGATGGACCCACGCTGCCCATCCGGGATGAGGTCGAAGGCCAGCTTCTGGATTTCGGGATCCAGGGTCAGCTCAACTGAGGCTCCCTTGGGCTCGTTGCCGAGGAACATCTGGCTGATGCGGTCCAGGAAGAGCTGGTCGGAGTTGCCCGCGAGGGTATCGCCCATTGATTGTTCCAGGCCGGTGGAGCCGAAACCCTTGGAGAAGTATCCGGTGATGCCGGCGTACAGCTCAGGTTGGTTGTATTGACGCTGGAACGCGCAGGACTCGGTGCCGGCGACGGACTCGGCAACCGGCTTGCCGCCAACAATGATGGCCCCGCGATCGTTGCAGAACGAAGCGAGGATGGCGCGCTGGTTCCAAGGATTGGCGTTGAGGTCGTCAGCGCCAATGACCTGGACGTAGCTGATGGCGCCGAAGATCAACGCAAACATGGCGACGGCGGCCATCCAGGAGCTGCGAATAGCCTGGTTCATTGTTGCTTCACCGCCTCTGTTGGTGCGCTGGGTGTTTGTCCCGTGGTCGGTTTACGTGTGGTGGTGGTGCTCGCCGGGGGCTTGTTGACCATGGGTGTGGTGTCCACGGGTCCGCGGGCCGTGTTGGAGATCATCAGCAGGAGGCCAACGATGATCCAGTTGGCGAGCAGCGAAGAACCGCCGGCGGCCAGGAACGGGGTGGTCAGGCCTGTGAGCGGGATGAGCCGGGTGACGCCACCGATGACGACGAAGCACTGCAGGGCAATGGCAAAGGACAAACCGCATGCCAGCAGCTTGCCGAAGGCGTCGCGGGTGCCCAGGGCAGCGCGGAAGCCACGGGTGAAGAGCAGCAGGTAGAGCATGACGACGGCGAACAGGCCGATCAAGCCCAGTTCTTCACCGATGAGGGCCACGATCATGTCGCTGTTGGCGAACGGAACCAGGTCGGGCCGGCCTTGGCCGAGGCCCGTTCCTACAAGGCCTCCATCGGCCATGCCAAACAAGCCCTGCACGATCTGCCCACTGCCGCCGGGAGACCTGCCGAAGACCTCCGGGGTGAAGGCGTTGATCCAGCTGTCAATGCGGAATGCCACGTGGGAGAAGATCTGCGATGCAATGAATCCGCCGCCAAGGATCAGCAGCAGGCCAATGACCACCCAGGAGATACGGCTGGTGGCCACGTAAATCATCACGATGAACAGGCCGAAGAAGAGGATGGAGGATCCGAGGTCGCGCTGGAAAACCAAGACGCCAATGCTGACCAGCCAGGCGGTGATCATGGGTCCGAGGTCCTTGAACCGCGGGAACTGCATGGGACCGATCTTCCGGCCCGCCAGGAGGATGAGGTCCCGGTTGGAGGAGAGATACCCGGCGAAGAATATGGCCAGGGTGATCTTGGCGATTTCACCGGGCTGGAAGGTCATGGGACCCACTCGGATCCAGACGCGCGCGCCCAGGATTTCACCTGCGGAAATACCCGGAATCAAGGGAAGCAGGAGAAGGAATGCACTCGCGGCCAGCGAGATGTACGTGAAGCGGCGCAGGACCCGGTGATCTTTCAGGAACCAAATCACGGCGATGGATACCGCCATGGCGATCAGCGTCCACCGAAGCTGGTTGTTGCCGGTATCGTCGGCCGGGCCGTCCATCCGGTGGATGAGCGCCAGGCCAAGACCATTCAGAGCCACGACAATGGGAAGTATTACTGGATCGGCATACTTCGCGCGGAGCCTGAGGACCATATGGAAGGCAAAGGCAGCAACCGCGAGCAGGCTCGACTGGAACCAGAAGTCCCTGTCCAGGCCCACTTCCGAGTTAATGCTGACCAGTGCACTCGCACCGATACCGACAGCAAGGGCCAGCACGATAAGAACGAGTTCAACGTTCCTGCGCGGTTTGGGAGCAGTTTCAGTCTGTATCACTTGGCCGCCTCACAGGGAGTCGGGGTGGGCGAAGGCGTGGCGACGGCCGCGGTACTGGGTACCGGCACGCTGCTGGTCGGCGACGGCGACGGCGAGGCTGTCGCTGGAGTCGTGGGGCAGTTGGCGGAGGCGCTGCCCGTGTTCTTCAAGTTCTCCACAATGGTCTGCGCGTCGTCGAGGTCACCCGCCGGAACGGTTTGGCGTACGCTCTGTTGGCCGTATTCCGGCAATGAATCCACCCTGATATCGGTTACGGCTTCGAGCCGGGAAAGCTGAATGGGGCCCAGCCGCTGCGAAATTCCGTTGAAGATGGCAACGCGCTGATCGAATTCGCCCACGTAATAGCGGGTCTGGGTCCACGCGTAGCCGAGCCACAGGCCAACTACGACGCCGACGATGACAACGGCTGCAACGGCCGGCATCAGCCAACGGACGCGGCGCCTTGCCGGTTCCTCAGCATCCACCCGATCCTGTTCGGCCTTGTGGGTGAGGACGGTCGCTGCCCTGCGGGCAACGG
The DNA here is from genome assembly GCF_050435325.1 of Paenarthrobacter sp. TE4293. Classification (NCBI taxonomy): domain Bacteria; kingdom Bacillati; phylum Actinomycetota; class Actinomycetes; order Micrococcales; family Micrococcaceae; genus Paenarthrobacter; species Paenarthrobacter sp. TE4293. The sequence continues at coordinate 126,192 of NZ_JBNJRY010000011.1, read as the reverse complement.
TCCGACCCGCGACTGTGGGTATGGATCCAGTCTCTGCGGCGGTGGCTGCGGCACCAACCAGTTCATGGGGACGGCTGGCCAGTTCTTCGCGGAGAACCTCTGCGGACAGGTGCTCACCGAGGTGCGGGTCGGTAGTGGCGGGAGGTTCGGCGGACTCATCCGTGGACGCGGACGCCTCAACGGAGTCCTCGTCTTCCTTGTCCGGGTCACCCGCACTGAATGAGGATCCGGCATCGGCATCCCGCGCGGCCTTGTTCTTGGCTTCGGACTGCGTGTCCTCAGCAGCCTTGGTCGCGGAAGGTCCCTCGGAGGACTTGGACGCCGTCACGGTTTCAGGCTCGTCCACCGCGGCAAGCGCCGCAGCCGGAACGACGTCGACGGCGGCCGTGTTGACGTCGTCGTCCGTCTCTTCCACGATCTCCAGCATCACCACGGTGACGTTGTCCGGTGCGCCTGCTTCCAAGGTGAGATCCACCAGGATTTCAGCGCACTCACGCAGGTCCTTGGTCTCGCGGACCATGCGCTCCACGACGTGGCCTGCAACGTAGTTGAGTCCATCTGAGCAGAGCAGCCAGCGTTCGCCGGGCTCCACGTCAAGGACGTCCAGGTCGAGTTCGGGACTGGCATCGACGTCACCCAGGACGCGCATCAGGACGTTCTTGTGGGGATGGGTTTCGGCTTCCTCGGGGCGGAGACGGCCCTCATCGATGAGGCGCTGCACGAACGTGTGGTCGATGCTGATTTGCTCGAACTTCTTGTTGCGCAGCCGGTAGGCGCGGGAGTCCCCGATGTGAGCGAAATGGAGCTTGCGGTCTTCAAGGAGAAGCGCAGTCACGGTGGTGCCCATGCCGGAAAGCTTGGGATTCTGGTGGACAAGCTCGGAAAGCAGGGAATTGGCGGTCTGGATCTCGTCTGCGAGGACCGTTTCGGCACCGTCCGCGTAGTCGGCGTGGTCCAGATGGATCATGTCCAGGACCGTTGATGCTGAAGCGACGTCACCGCCGGCGTGACCGCCCATGCCGTCGGCAACCACCGCTAAATGACGGCCCACGTAGGCTGAGTCGTCATTCTTGGAGCGGATCCGTCCGACGTCGGAGCGGGCCGCGTAGCGCATGATGAGTGGGCGCTCCGCAGGCGTTTCCTTGCCTTCGGGGGTCTCGGGGGAGGCCATGGACTACGGCCTCAATTCAATGACCGTCTTGCCGATTCTCACGGGGACGCCAAGCTCCACCGGCAAAGCCCGGGTGAGTTGTTGATCGGCCAAGTAGGTGCCGTTGGTGGAACCGAGGTCCTCAATGAACCAGCGGCTGCCCTGCGGGAACAGACGCGCGTGCCGGCCCGAAGCGTAATCGTCTTCCAGGACCAGGGTGGCTTCCTGCGCGCGGCCCAGCAGGATGGGGCTGGCTGCCAGTGGAACAGTAGTGCCCTTGAGCGGGCCCTCGGTGACCACGAGTGTGCGGGCATGCTGGATTGCCGGCGGCGGGGAGGCTGCCAGTTCAGGATGCTTGCGGACTTCGCGTGCCGTGGGAACTCCAGTGACGGCCTTGCGGCCAATCTGGAAGTCGCGGCGCATGGTGGACACGATGCTGAAGATCAAGACCCACAGCAGCAGCAGGAACCCGAAGCGAAGCGCTGTGATGGTCAGTTCGCTGATGTCGTTCACGCGTTGCCACCCGGGGTTTGGGGGAGGAGGCGGAAAATGATCTTGGTACGTCCCATCGTGATGGTTGAGCCGTCGGTAAGTTCCACGCTGCCGTTCACCTTGTGCCCATTGACGTAGCTGCCGTTGGTGGACCCAAGGTCAACGGCCCAGGTGCTGCCGTTCTGGGTGCGGACCTCAAGGTGCTTCCGGGAGACGCCGGTGTCATCCACCAGGATGTCGGCCTCCGAGGAGCGGCCCAGCACCACTGACTGGGCGTTGAGCGAATACCGTTGTCCGCCAATGTCCAGAACGGGCTGGAGGCGGGTCGGTTGGCGCACCGGTGCAGCCGGGACGTGGGCCCGGGGGACTTGCGGGGCAGGAGAGGCGTCATCGGACGATTTCTCGGTCCGGGAATTGATCTCAAAGTGCCCGGCGCGTTCTTCGTCGTTGCGACGGAATGAGATCCGGACCGCGCCCTGAAGGGTGTAGCCCTGGCTGCGGACGTGCTGGATGACGACGTCGCACAGCTCTTCTGCCAACGGTGTGCCCCATTCCTGGGCCCTGGCGAAATCCTCGTCGCTGAGCATGACGTCAAAAACATTGGGGGCGAGGGTGCGGCCGGCGGCGATGGTGATGGACTTGTTGTCCAACTCGCGCCTCAACTTGCTCGCAATCTCCACCGGCTCAACACGTGCCCGCGACCCTGTGGAGAAGACGTTGCGAACGGCTTTTTCAATGCCGCGCTCGACTTTGTCCAGCAAACCCATGTCCTTCTCCTTTCCTTGCCGCGGCACCCGCTGTGCCTGGTCTGATAGTTCACCGTCTGTTCCGTCTGCGCACACAGCGAAGTACGCGCCTGACGGCCCTTCCACTTCCCGATACTACTGGGACTGACTGGGAATGGCCTTAATCCACAACGCCTTGCGACCCGGAAAAGTTCTCTCCCGGCCCTTGCTGGTGCGGGAGTCGGGGTGTGAAATTTCCGTGGAGTTCAGCCGGTGTTGAGGAACTTTTTGGTGGGTGCCGCGCCTTCTGGGAGGGGCCTCGTCCCTCCGATTGGTGTTTTGCCGCAAATGTCCGTTATGCTTGATCTCGCTGCTTTTGAAGGAAACGAAGCTGGGAAACCGGCGGAAGTCCAGAAAAAGAAGTTGCGCGCGAGTGGCGGAACGGCAGACGCGCTGGCTTCAGGTGCCAGTATCCGAAAGGGTGTGGGGGTTCAAATCCCCCCTCGCGCACGCAATCGAAAGAGCCCCGGTCTTAGGACCGGGGCTCTTTTGTTTTCCCTGGTTGGCGAGGCTTACGGAACCTGCCGCTTCAACGCCCGTCCCAGGCGTGCCGCGGCTTCCTCGAGCTTCGGAGCCGCAACGTCGCCGTATGCCAGGCGCAGGTGCCGGTCTGCGTCGGTGCCGGGGCCTGAGGGGAAGAACGAACCCCGCTGGTACTCCACGCCCTCAGCGCTGGCGTCGGCAGCAAGCCGGTCCGGGTCCACCGAAGAGTCCGCCAATTTGGGCCAGAGGAACAGCCCACCTTCGGGGAGCACGGTCTCGAAAGCTCCCGGCGCCTCCCGGTGCAACGCGGCAACAAGCGTTTCTGCACGGTTCCGGTACAGCTCCCGGGCCCGGTCCAGGGTCGCGTCGAAGATTCCGGGGTCGGAGGTCACCAGTTCTCCGATGATCGCCTGGACCAGCGTGGAGCTGTGCGAATCCTGCCTGCTGCGCAAAGCAACCAGGTCGCGGGACAGGCGCTCCGGTGCCACGGTCCAGCCGAGGCGCAATCCCGGCCCCAGCGTTTTGGTGAAGGTGTTGATGTGCAGGACATGGTCCGAGTTGTTGAATTCCTCCACGCTCTCCTGCTCACCGGCAAAACGAAGTTCGCGGTACGGGTTGTCTGCCAGGATCACGAAGCCGTAGTGCTCGGCCAGCCTCACCAGTTCCCTCCGGGCCTGCCCGCTCAGGGTTCCCTGGGAAGGATTGTGGAAGTCCGGGACTGTATATAGGGCAGACGGACGCGCGCCCGCCCGCAATTGCTCCGAGAGGTGGTCGACGTCGAGACCTTGCGGTCCCACGAAGACGGGGAGGGTCCGGGCGTCCGACAACTGAAGACCCCGCAGGAACAACGGGAAGATCGGGTTGTCCACCGCTACCAGGTCGCCGCGTTCCACGACGGACTGGATCGCCAAGGAGAGGCCGTGGAAGCCACCGTTGGTGATGAGGATCCGGTCCACGGACACGCCTTCACGCTCGGCGATCCACTCCCTTAGCGGAGAGATGCCTTCCGTTCGCGAGTACTGGAGCGCCGGAACGCCCGGTTTGGCCAGGACGCGTGCTGTGGCGGCGGCAAGTTCCTCCGTTGGAAGGACGCCGGGGTCGGGGATGCCACCCAGGAGTTCGATGGCATCTGCCCTGCGGTCCCGGAGCGTTTGGTCGCCGAAACCCTTCGGTGCGGTGAAGGCCTCGATGAGGGCGGGCCGACGGGTGGTTGTCAGGGTATCGGTGGTCATGCTGTCGCCTTTGCTAGTTGTTTGGCTTCCGTGGCGTCCTCGCCAGACGCAGCTGCGGCGGCAGCCGGCGCAGCCAGGGGTATCGCGTCGAGGAGCGCGCGGGTATAGGGGTGTTGCGGTCTCGAGAAGATGTCCTCCACAGGCCCGTCCTCCACCACTTGCCCCCTCCGCAGGACAGAAACTGTGTCCGCCACCTGCCTCACCAACGCCAGGTCATGCGAGACGAACAGGTAGGTCAGGCCAAGTTCGCGTTGCAGTTTGGAGAGCAGCTCCAGGATCCCTGCCTGGACACTCACGTCCAGTGCGGATGTCGGTTCGTCCAAAACCACGACGTCGGGCCTCACCACCAGCGCGCGGGCGATCGCCACCCGCTGGCGTTGACCGCCGGACAAATGTGCGGGCCGGCGGGAGGCGACATCGGCAGGCAGCCCCACGGATTCCAACGCCTCCCGCACACGCTGGGCACGTTCGGATTTGGAGCCCACTCCGAACTGGTCCAGGGGTTCACGGATGATTTTTCCAACCCGCCAGGTGGGGTCCAAGGAGGTGAAGGGGTTTTGGTAGACGAGTTGGAGGTGCCGGCGGATGTCGCGCACCTCTGCCCGTGACCTGCCCGACGTCGATTGACCGGCTACCGCGATCTCCCCACCGTCCGCCTGTTCAAGGCCCAGCAGCAGCCGCACCGCTGTGGTCTTGCCGGAGCCTGACTCGCCAACCAGCGCATGCGTTCGCCCACGTTCCACGGAGAAGGACACGCCGTCGCAGGCGAGGACATCCTTTCCGCCGGCTGAAAAGCGTTTGGTCACGCTCTGGACCTCTATCTGGAGTCCGGCGGCCGGTGCGGTAGACGCACCAGTGCGGGAGTCGCCGTCGTGCGCCGGCTCGGCGGGTCGAAGGGCAGTGCGCTGGTTCCGGTACCTGTCCGGATGAAGTGCAGGGACGTCCGCCTGAAGGCTGCGGGCGTAATCCGTTTGCGGGGAGGCGAAAACGTCCCGCGAAGGGCCACTTTCCTGCACGGTGCCGTCCTTCAGCACCACCAGCGAATCGGCGCGTTCGGCTGCGATTGCGAGATCGTGTGTAATCAGGAGCAGGCCGATGTCCAACTCCTGTCGCAGCTCTGTGAGCATGTCCAGGATGAGCTTCTGCACGGTCACGTCCAAGGCGGAGGTGGGTTCGTCGGCCACGATCAGCGAGGGGCGGGGCAGCACGGTGAGCGCGATCAGCACGCGTTGGAGCATGCCGCCCGAGAGCTGGTGGGGGTAGGAGTCGTAGACCCGGCTCGGATCGGGCAGGCCCACTTGTTCCAGGACGGACAGGATTTTGCTGCGGCGCACCTCCGGATCCGTCCCGCCAAGCAGCGCCGCTGCTTCCTGCGCTTGGGCGCCGATGGTTCGGACAGGGTTCAACGCGGAGGCCGGATCCTGCGGGATGAACCCGAGTTCCCGGCCGCGCAAGGGGCGGAACTGCTTTTCGGGCAAAGCAAGGACGTCACCGCCGTTCAGCGCGACGCGGCCCGTCGCTGTTGCTTCGCCGTGGGGAAGCAAGCGCAGGATGGCTTTGGCGATGGTTGACTTGCCCGAACCGGATTCGCCGATCAGCGCCAGGCTCCCGCCCTTGGCCACCGAAAAGGCGACGTCATGCACGACGGCGGTGGGACCGTAGGCGATCGACAAGCCTTCCACTGTTAATAGGTCAGCTGACACGTCGGTGTCCTTTCGAATTTTCACTTGGCGTTTCGCAGCCAGCGGCTGATGCGGTTCACGGAGAGGACGGTGACCACGATGACCAAAGCCGGGGCGTACACGAGCCAGGGGGCCGTGACATAGGTTTTTCCCGACGCGACCAGCAGTCCCCAGTCCGAGGCGGGGGGCGGATCGCCGTAGCCAAGGAAGGCCAGGGAGGCGATGATCAGGATCGATGTGCCGAACTGCAGGACGGCCAGGACCAGCACCGAGCGGTATGCGTTGGGAAGGACGTGGCCCAACAGCGCGTGCCACCTGTTTCCGCCCTCAAGGTAGGAGGCTTCCACGTAGGTGGCGCTGCGGACCCGCATTACTTCTGCACGCATCAGCCGGGCAAAGACCGCGACGGCGGACACTCCGGTGGCAATCGCGGCATTGATGGTCTGGAAACCCAGTGAGCTCACAATGACGACGGCCAGGAGGAAACCGGGAATGGCCAGCAGGACGTCAACGAATCGGCCCAGGACAGCATCCACCCAGCCGCCACGGAACCCGCTGGCGAGGCCGATGATGCTTCCGATCACCAGGCCGATGAGTACCGCGACCAGCGCACTGGTCACCGACGACGCGGTTCCATGGACCACCCGGGCGTATTGATCGCGCCCCAGGTAATCCGTGCCGAACCAGTGGGCCGCGCTCGGTGCAGCCAACTTGCTTGCCGTGTCCCCAGTGACGGGGCTGAACGAGGTAAAAAGGCCTGGAAGCAGTGACCACAGGATGACCACGAGGACGACGACGAAGGACAGGATGACCGTTGCCGGCGGGAGGCCTGCGGTGAGCTTCCTGGACGCCGCTCCAACGTTGCGGAGCTGTATGTTGCTGAGGATGGCAGTCATGCGCCCACCTTCTCCCTGAGTTTGGTCTCCCTGAGTTTGACGCGTGGATCCAGCAGCGGCGAGGCAAGATCCGCCACCAGGTTCACGGCAACAAAGACCACGGCTGACAGGGAAACGACCGCTTGAAGGACTGGTTGGTCCTCACCGGTGACAGCCTTCTGTACGACGGTCCCGATTCCATCGCGGCCGAAAATGGTCTCCGTAATCACCGAACCGCCCAGCAGTTCGCCCACGATGAGCGCCACCATGGCCACCGACGGCAGGGCCGAAGGCTTGACCAGATGCTTGGCGAACAGCTTGGCTTCGGTCAATCCGCGTGAACGGGCAACTACGGCGTATTCCTGCCGGGATTCATGGTCCAGGCTCGCAATCAGTACCTCGGCCAAAGGCGCCGAGACCGGAATGGCCAAGGTGATGGCGGCGAACAAGGTTGCTATCGGGCTGTTCGGATCAGTGGTGGTGAACGAATGCAGTCTGAACGCGAAGAACTCGATCAGTACCAACCCGATGACGAAGTTGGGCACCGAGAGGAAGAACGACGGGATGGAGCGGACGATGGCCGCCCACTTGCCAGGGAGATATTGGGCGCCGTAGGCAATAACCACTGCGAAGATGATCGCGATAAACAGTGCGGTGGTAGCCAGGGTGAGGGTGGACGGCAACGCGTCGCCGACGATCTGGGCCACAGGGAGGTTGGATTGCAAGGAGAATCCCAGCTCACCCGTCAGGAAGCGTCCCAAGGACAACAGCAACTGGACGATCACCGGTTGATCGAGGCCGTAGAAAGCAACGATCCGCTGGATGTCCTCCTCGCTCAGGCCGTGCTGGGGGTCCCTGAGCGTATTGGTGATCGCATCGCCCGGAAGGACGCTGATGATCAGGAACGTCAAGACATAGGCGAGAAGGACGACGACGATCGCCTGGCCCGCCCGCGTCAGGGCAAAGCGCCTGTAGTCGCCTGTCACTGCGAGATCCAGGCGGTGTAGAAGTTGGCGTAGGCCAGGCCGTTGTACTGAACGTCCCTGATCTTCGGACTGATCAGGTACAGGCGCTGGACGAGCTGGTTAAGAGGGATGAAGTAGCCCTGTTCCAGGACGTACTGCTGCAGTTCGTCGGCAACCTTTTCGCGGGATGCCCGGTCGGAGGCAGTGGCGATGGCCGTGGAGAGGTCGTTGAGCTTCTGGTCACTTGTCCCCAGACCGAACCAGTCCTCACCCTTGTTCTGGCTGGTCAGGACTCCCGCAACCGTTCCGACGTCGACGAAACTGCGTGAGGTCTGGAACAGCGGCGGCTTGCTGGCCTGCACCGCCGCGTAGCCGGCGACGTCCACCACCTTGAGGTTGACCTTGATGCCTACCTTCTTGAGCTGCTGGGCGATGAGTTCGTCCTCAGCCTTGGTGGAAGGCACATACGGGTTGGGTGTCAGGGTGAATTCGAGGGTCTTGCCGTCCTTGGCGCGGTAGCCGTCCGAACCGGACGCCCAGCCGGCGTCGTCAAGGATCTTGTTGGCCTTATCCGCATCGAACGCGAAGGAACTGCTGAATTCGCCTGCTTCCGGAACATTGCCCTGAATGAACGTGGTGGCCGCATTCCAGTCGCTGGTGTAGACCGTCTTGAGGATCTCATCGCGGTCGATGCCGTGCTGGATGGCTTTCCGCACGGCGGGATCGTTGGTGGGGAAAGCGCCGGTATTGACCTGGAAGCCGTCCACAAAGCCGAGGTACCGCGGCGTTCCCACAGTGAAGCCCTGCGCTTTGAGCGATTCGATTTCCTGGGGCTCCACGTTGAAGGCAACATCCGCTTGCCCGGAAACCACCGTCGACGTGCGGACCGAGGTGTCCTTGATGACCTTGTAAGTGATGGTGTCCAGGCGCGCCGGGCCGGTGTGACCGAGCGCCGCGGGACCCCAGTTGTAGTCCTTGCGCTTCTCCAGGACGTAGCTGTCACCCTGCTTCCAGGACTTGACCACGAACGGGCCGCTGCCGATCTCCTGGCTGAGGTCGGCCTGAGCCTCTACCGGGAGTGCGAGGGTCTTCGGTGAGAGCAGGATGCAGCCGTGGTACGCCAATGTGGCGATGAAGCCCAGCGCGGGCGAGGAGAAGGAGACCTTCACTGTGGCTGCGTCAGTGGCCTCGGCAGCGACGAAGTTGCTGGACGGGAAGAGGCCCACCTTGCTGATGCCGCGCGTGGAGTCTCCCTTGGCCCAGGCGTTGAGGTTGGCGACGACGGCTGCCGCGTCCAGCGGAGTGCCATCGGAAAACGTGACGCCCTGCTTGAGGTGGATGACGAAATCCTTGGCGCCGTTGAGTTCCTCCCAGCTCTCGGCAACCCACGGGCTGAGCTCACCCTTTTCGTTGACGTACACCAGCTTGTCCGTGATCTGGCCCCACAGGTTGCCCTCGTAGCTGGAGATGGCCGTCTTGCTGGATACCCAGCCAGTGTCGTATCCCTGGATGAGGAAGGTGATGTCGCCGCCGTCCACCGGTGTAGTGGAACCGGAGGTGTTCGTGGCGGTGACCCCGCCGCATGCCGTCAGCAGTGCGGTGGTGGAGATGGCGCCGAGTCCTGCGAGGAAGATTCGGCGGCGGATTTCAGGGGTGTAGAGGTTGTTCATTGGGGGCTCCTTGATGCGTTGGGGGATCGTGCTGTGGGCAGGGCGGCTAGATGGCCTTGCCGGGATTGAGTAGTTGCTGGGGATCGATGGCAGCCTTGATGGCGTGCTGGACCTCGCGGCTGCGCTCCGAGAGTTCGAGTGCTGCCCATTCGCGTTTGATGGTCCCTACTCCGTGTTCCCCGGTGACAGTGCCGCCCAGTGACAGCGCGACTTTCACGAGTTCAGTGGCAGCTTCGGCGAGGGACTCGGGCGGGTTCCCGCCGTCGTCGGGCGTTTTGTCCTTGGTGATCAGTGGGTGGAGGTTGCCGTCGCCTGCGTGCGACACGGCCGAGATGTCCACGCCGAAGCGCGCTTCCAGGGCGGGGAAGGCGGCGTAGACCTGGGGCAATTGGGACTTGGGCACGGCGATGTCCTCGCCGATGTACCACTTGTCCTGCGGGAGGCCCCGGCCGCTGCGGCGAAGCTCCCAGAGCCGCGCGCCGTCGTCGTCGGACTCCACGGTTACGCGCCCGCCGGCGGCGGTGAGTGCGGTGGCCAGGTCGGCGGCCTGGTCGCCGATGCCATAGCCGTCGATTTCGATGAGGATCAGTGCGGCACCCCGTTCCCGCAAGGCGGTTCCGGAATGTGCGTCGATGTTGGCCAAGCTCGGGGTGTCGAAGAATTCGATGGCGGCAGGGCGGACGGGTGACAGCGTGATGGCCGCGAGTCCTTGGGTGCCCTCTGCTGTGCTGTTGAAGAACGCGCTGACGGTCTTGCGGGCCACAGGGATGGGGCGGAGGCGGACTGTGGCCCGCGTGACGATGCCGAGGATGCCCTCAGAACCGACAAACAGTGAGGTCAGATCCAGTCCCGTGACACCCTTGATGGAGCGGTGTCCCACTGTAATCAGGCTGCCGTCGGAGAGAACGACGTCGAGCGACAGGATTGACTCGCGCGTTACGCCATATTTGGCGCACCTGAGCCCGCCGGCATTGGTGGCGATATTGCCGCCGATGGAGGAAATGTCGAAGCTTGCCGGGTCCGGGGCATAGAAAAGACCAAATGGCTGGAGATGCCTGTTCAGATCTGCGTTGATGAGACCAGGTTCCACTACCGCCACTTCATCCAAGGGGGATACCTCGATGATGCGCGTGAGTTTTTCGGTCGAAACAACCACTTGGTCGCCGCTTGCTGCGGCGCCGCCCGACAGACCCGTTCCGGCGCCGCGCGGCACTACGGTGACTCCCAGTTCCGCAGCCAGTTTCACCGCCGCCTGAACCTCGGCGGCGTCGGCGGGAAGCACGACGGCGGGGCCCGGGTTCCCGCTGGCAGCTGCAGTTTTAGCGGTGGCAGCGTCGTGGCTGTAGCGGGTGGTCCCGGTGCCGGGCTCCAGGATCTCGATGCCTTGGACCCTGTGCCTGAGTTCACGGACGTAGCCCTGGAGGGAGGTGTGTTCTTCGGTGAGTTGCTGTGTTGTCATGCCGGCGTCTCTCTGTCCGGGTGCATGACAAGGCATTCCTGCGCGAAGCACCCAAAGGCTTTTGATGGATATCCCGGTCACAAATTGACTGGGTCCTCAAAAGTTAGCGGCACTCGGAATTTACATGCGAGTTTCTTGAAATGTCGATCAACACTTCTCAACGCGGCGTCGTGGGGATTCCCATTTCGTTAAACGGAGTCGCTGAAAGACGAATTATTGCTCCGTAATAAGAGTGGCGACGTAGCGTGTCGAACCGGCTGCCCGCCCCACTTGGTTGGGCGCGGCGCCTCGCTCCACCGCCGCCTCGCTCAACCGTTAGCTGCGCTCAACCGTCAGCTGCGCGCGGAACCGGTGAACCGGCGTCGTGAGTTGCTCAGGTGCAGGCGCATCGCTGCCGCGGCAGCTACTTGGTCGCCCTCGGCGATTGCGACGTATATAGAGGAGTGTTCGTGGACGACCTGGGCGAAGCGTTCGGGGGAGTCCTGGTCTTCGCTGGCGACGAGGCGCGGGCGGGGCATGGTGATCATGGTTTGCCCCAGGGCGGAGATGCAGTCCGTATAAAAGGGGTTGCCCGTAGCTGCAGCCACGGCGCGGTGGAACTCGAAGTCCGCTTTCATGGAGTGCGCCGGGTGGCCTGAGCTCGCGGTGAACTGCTCCAAGGCGCCATGGACCGCCTTGAGTTGGTGCTCGGTGTGGTTTTTCGCGGCCAAAGCAGCGGCCTCGGTCTCGACGCCGATCCTGAAATCGAGCATCTGCAGTCGGTCTTCCATACTGGAGACGGGCCGTGTTCCCGGCGCTGCTGCGGGACCTTCCGCAGGTGGGGTCAGCGCGAAGCTGCCCCGCCCGCGTTCGGTTTCCACCAATCCCTCTGCTTGCAGCCGGGTCAGGGCCGAGCGGACCACGGTCCGACTTACCCCGAACTCGCTGATGAGGGTGTTTTCGCTGGGGAGCTTCTCACCTGGTTGGATGACGCCGTCGACGATGCGGGTGCGAAGGTCGGCGGCGAGATCCGCGGTCAGGTTTCGGCTCATGGGTTCAAGATTACGCGCCGAACTCCACTGATTCCGTGGTCCACGCGCGGGCCTGCTCGCTGAGCGTGACGCCCAAACCAAGGCGGTCCGGGACGACCATGCGGCCGTTTTTGGTTTCCAGGCGTTCCTCGAACAAGGGGTCGAGCCAGTCGAAGTGCTCCACCCACGGCTCGCGTGGGTACGCGGCGGCCAGGTGCAGGTGGATCTCCATGGCGAAGTGCGGGGCCAGGCCGAGTCCGCGTTCATCCGCGAGGGCCGCGAGGCGCAGGAACTGGGTGATGCCGCCGACGCGGGGTGCGTCCGGTTGGATGATGTCGCAGCTGTTGGCGTTGATAAGGCCCTTGTGTTCCGCGACGGACGCGAGCATTTCGCCCGTGGCGATGGGGGTGCCCAGGACCTGGGCCAAATGCGCGTGGCCTTCGAAGTCGTAGGCGTCCAGCGGCTCTTCGATCCAGATCAGGTTGAATTCCTCGAATTGACGGCCCATGCGCAGCGCCGTGGCCCGGTCCCACTGCTGGTTGGCGTCCACCATGAGCGGGACGTCCCAGCCGATGTGTTCGCGGACTCCGGCCACCCGGCGCAGATCCTCCTTGGAGTCCGGCAAACCGACCTTGATCTTGATGCCGCCGATGCCGTCGTTGATGGATTGCGTGGCGCGTTCCTTGACCTCGTCCAGCGTTGCGTTGAGGAATCCGCCGGAGGTGTTGTAGGTCTGGACGGAGTCACGGTACGAGCCCAGGAGCTTGGCCAGGGGGAGCCCGGCGCGCTTGGCTTTAAGGTCGTAGAGGGCGATGTCGATGGCCGCGAGGGCCTGTGTTGCCACGCCCGACCTTCCAACGGAGGCACCCGCCCAGAGGAGTTTGGTGTAGATCTTGCCGATGTCGTTGGGGTCCTCGCCAATCACGCCTTCTGCGACTTCCTTCGCGTGGGCGTACTGGGCGGGGCCGCCCGCGCGCTTGGAGTAACTGAAGCCGATGCCGCTGTGGCCCTGTTCCGTGGTGATCTCCGCAAACAGGAACACCACTTCAGTCATGGGCTTCTGCCGGCCCGTGAAGACTTTCGCGTCGCTGATGGGTACGGTGAGGGGCAAACGTGCCGTGGATAGCTTGACGTGGCGGATGAGATCGACGGTGCTCATGGTTCTCCTAGTGGGTGCGGCATCTTTGCCTGTCACTTAGGATACAAGTTTTAAACTTGTACTACAAGAGTTGGGGGTTTGTTGTGACCAGTGCCAAGGCGTCGCATACCCATCTGTTCCCGGGCGCTGTCCTTTTGGCTGCAGGGGCCGGCCCTTCGTTGGTGATCACGTTTTCGGACGGCGCTTCCGCCGCCGCTGAAATAGTCGACGACGGCGGCAAGCCCGCCTTGGTGGTGGAGGCGTACACCACGGGTGTCGGGACGGTGATCCCTCGGAAGATGTGGTTTGTGAGTTCTGTTCCAGATGACGGGGACGGGGTGCGGCTGAAGGTGGGGCGGTCGGTGGTGTTGGAGTGATGCGGCTGCGCCTGAGGGCTCCCGGGTAATCCCCCCGCGCCTGTGTTTCGAACGCGGGCAGGCGTCCAAAGAGTGATGGTGCGTTAGAGGTTGGTGCCGCCGGTGGCGTCGATCTTCTGCCCGGTGATCCAGCGCGTTTCGTCTGAGGCGAGGAAAGCTACGATGCTTGCGATATCGTCGGGCTGGCCCACGCGGCCAAGGGCGCTGCTGGCAGCGACGCCGGCCTGGGCTTCCTCGTTGCCGCCGAGCCAGCCTGCGTTGATGTCTGTGTCCACGACACGCGGGGCGACAGAGTTCACGGTGATTTCCCTGGGCCCGAGGTGTTTGGCCAGAGTCAGGGTGAAAGCTTCAATAGCTCCCTTGGTGAGGGCGTAACCGATGATTTCCGGGAATGCTATACGGGTGACGCCGGAGGAGATGTTGATGATGCGCCCCCCGTCAGCGATCCGGGTCAGTCCTTCCTTGACGATGAAATAGGGTGCGTTGACGTTGATGGCCTGCTGGGAAAGGAAGTCCTCCCGGCTAAAATCCTCAATCGTCGACAGGCGCCAACCATGCCGAGGTGCCATCGGAGACTCAACGCACCTTTTCCCGCGGCGGTGGCAAAGCCCTGGCCGCCTGTCGCAACGGCGGCACCTTGGTGGTGACCGAGCTCGATCGCCTTGCGGGGTCCTTACTCGATGCCAGGGACATCGCGTCGGCAGCTCAGCCGATCAGGGCGGTGGCCGCAGAGTAGCGGGCCAGTGCCGTGTAAGCAGTTTTGGTGCCTGTCACGCGTACTTTGATGGCGCTTCCCTTGTCGGCCGCAACCAGTTTGTACGTCGCGGAAGTGGCGCCCGAAATGGCGGCGCTTCCGCGGAACCACTGGTAGGTCAGCGCCACGGGAGCTGGCCCCCACGCGCCGGGGGTCGCGGTGAGCGTGCTGCCCACCGTTTTGGTGCCCGAGATGGTGGGAACCGGGGCAGTCAACGTACCTGCGGCGATGGCCGCGGTCGCAGCGGAGGTTTTCGCCGCCGTCGTAAATCCGGTCTTTGAACCGGTGACCTGTACTGTCATGGTCTTGCCGAGGTCAGCCGCAGCCAAGGTATAGGTGGCCGAAGTAGCTCCCGTCACTGCAACTCCGCTCCGGAACCACTGATACGCCAGCGTCACTGGAGCGGGCCCCCATGCCCCGGGAACAGCGGTCAGCGCCGAACCAACCTTTGCCGTCCCCGATACCGTAGGTACCGGTGCAGTCAACGTGCCTACTGCCACGGCTGCTGTCGCAGCGGAGGTTTTCGCCGCCGTCGTAAATCCGGTCTTTGAACCGGTCACCCGGACGGTCATGGTCTTGCCGAGGTCAGCCGCAGCGAGTGTGTAGGAGGCTGACGTTGCACCGGTCACTGCAACGCCACTCCGGAACCACTGATATGCCAAGCTCACCGGAGCAGGTCCCCACACACCTGGAACAACGGTCAGTACCGAACCGACCTTCGCTGTCCCGGACACCGTGGGAACCGGCGCAGTCAACGTGCCCGCCGCCACGACGGGTGTCGCAGCGGAGGTTTTCGCCGCCGTCGTAAATCCGGTCTTTGAACCGGTCACCCGGACGGTCATGGTCTTGCCGAGGTCAGCCGCAGCCAGGGTGTACGTAGCTGAGGTAGCGCCGGTTACGGCAACACCACTCCGCAGCCACTGGTACGCCAGGGTCACCGGGGCGGGTCCCCATGTCCCGGGAACAGCGGTCAACACCGAACCAACCTTCGCCGTCCCGGAAACCGTGGGGACCGGCGCAGTCAGGGTCCCTGAAGCAACAGTGACAGAGGCCTGACCGTAGTACGGCTGGAGCGGCCAGTCGTGGACGCTGAGCCGGGCGGTGACTTTTTTACCGGCGTCTGAGGCCTGCACGACGAAAGTTTTCGCGTTCGACCGGTAATCCTGGACGCCGTTGACGAACCAGTCGTAGTACGGGCCGAAGTCGGGCGCGGGATTCAAAGTGCCGTGGTCAATGGTCAGGGTATTTCCGGCGCTGGGCGTGCCCAAGATGGTGAAAGGCTTGGAGGCTGTGACAGCGTCGGCGCCCGATTTGCCGGCGTGCACCGTGTCATAGTGCGGAACGTACCCGGTCTTTGTGCCTGTGACTTTTGCCCAGATGTCGTACCCGGCATCAGAGGCGGTGGGTACATAGGTAGTTGCGGTGGCACCTGCAATGTCCTGGGGGAGGGCGTTGTCCTTGGAACGTTGCCACTGGTAGGCCAGAGCCACCGGAGCGGGGCCCCACACTCCGGGGTCGACGGTGAGCGTTTGCCCTGCCTGGGCCGAGCCGTAGACATAGGGCTTGCCGGGCGCCAATGACAGTCCCGCTACGTCCAGCTGCATGGTCAGCTTCACGCGCTGGCCGGCAGCGGTCGCCGTCAGGACAGTAGCTGTGTCCATGGTGGGAGTGTTGTCGTAGCACTCGGCCTTGTAGCGTTTGTCGCGGGGCGTGCCTTCGTAGACATTGTCCGAGACACAGAGTTTGTACTTCTTGCCCACGGTCATACGCCAGTAGATCTTGCCTTGCGCATCAGAGGTAAGAGGGCCCATTTGGGGGCCGTCCCAGGTTCCCGTTGCGTCGTTGTAGACCCAAGGGGTGTAGCCGACGTCGGCGATTGGCGAGCCAGCAGTGTCGGTCACCGTAGCTTCGATGATGGTTTCATCCTTGAGGACGAAGTTCACATTGGTCCATGCAACTCCGGACGGTACGGTAGCCGCCGTATAGGTGTCGACCATCCCGGTGCCGGTCCAGTACTGCTCCAGGTAGAGGCGTTGGCCCGACTCGTCCCTGACGCTGATGTATGCCTGGTTGGGCGGGATCTTGGTGAGGGTGAAGTAGCCGTTGGCATCAGGCTTGGTGCTGCTCACTTGTCCGCCGCCGCTGGGTGAGGCAGAGACGGACACTGCTGTCACGGGCTGGCCGGCTTTATTGGTGACCCGGCCGGTCATGCTGCCGAAGGCTTCCAGTTGCGGGTTGTACGCGGTGGTGGGGGCAGCATCGGTGACGGCAACCGGCGTCGAACCGTAGGAGCTGGACTTGTCCGCGTTCCACTCGGAAGCGTAGGTGGCCGAGCAGGGTCCGCTGCTGCAGGTAGTCCACATTTTGTAGCTTCCGGCAGCCGGCACGGTGAAGCTGTAGGAGCCATCGGGAGCAGACCAGGCACCGGCAACGAGGTCGGCCCGGTCGTCATTGGTGTACGCCCCCACCCACACGTCCCCCAGCGGGGTGGCCGTTGCGGTGGCCGTCAGTTTTCCCTTGACTGTTCCCTTGAAGGTGTAGGTTGCGGCCGAGGCGGGCGCAGCACCGGTAAAGAGGCCCGCGGCCACGAGGACGACGGCCACCAGGATGGCCCACACCCCCTGCCGTGAACTTTGAAGTGGATGGTCGGCGGCAGGTCGCGGCAACGGCATGGGTAAGGTCCTTTTCCCCAAAAAAGTGACTGAAGGGACCGAGTGGCCCCCTGTCATCGTAGGCGTCGGCCCGTGGCAGTGCCATGGGGAGTTCTGCCCGTCCACCAAGGCCGGGAATGCACGACGTATCAAGTTGCGGGAATATCCCGAGCGGCTGCAACACACTTAGGTACGTGGCGGACAGGTACAGGGTATGAGCTACCTTTCGAGAGCCCCGGACCGGGAAGAGGCCTTCCGGGCGCTTTATGAATCCGCCTACCTCGATGTACTGAAGTTTGCTCAGCGTCGAACAGATGCGGCGAACGCCGAGGACGTTGTGGCTGAGGCATTCCTTATCGTCTGGCGGCGGTTCCCGGAAGCGCCTCAGCGCGAGGAGGACGCAAGAGCCTGGCTCTTTGGTATCACGCGGAATCTCATGTTGAATGCCCGTCGAGGAGAACAGCGACGGCAGGCCCTGGGCGTCCGCTTAGCCGAGGCAACGGTGACGTCTCAGAGCGATAATTCCCACGCTGACCTGGTCAGCAGCCGCGTTGATCTAGGCAGAGCCTGGGCCCTTCTCTCCGAAATCCACCAAGAGACTCTCGGGCTTGCGATCTTCGAGAACCTGGCCGCACCCCAAGCGGCACATGTGGTGGGTATTTCTCCTGTCGCGTTCCGGCTCCGCCTGACCCGCGCAAGGCGAGCCCTCCGACTACTCCTTGGCCACACTCCCCGCAACGAGTCGCCAGCGCCGGCAACATCTCCCGAAAAGGCCACGACACCATGAAAAACAGCCGGAACATCGACATACTTCTGCGATCCATGGATGCAGCCGAGCGCAATACAGCTCCCGACGCGCGTCGCTCGCAGAACGACCTGGAACTGATTCTCAGGTCCCACCCGACTTCTGTGGGCAGCGGCGCTGGACCTATGGGATACACAACGACGACGTCGCGCCCAAGCCGCCGTCGTCGTCGAACCCTCGCTTTGGGTGCGGTTGCTATGGCAACCACAGCCGGATTCTTCATCGTGCCCGCACTTTCAGGGGGAGACCCGGCCTTTGCAACGTGGACCGCAGCCCCTGGCACACTGATCGGTACGGAGCGAGACAGCGCGGTCTCGGACTGCGTCCGCTCAAGTAAGGGTGTTGGTGATGGCATGTTCGCCAGTGACGTGGCTGCGGCGGAAGTCGCCATCGCTGAAAAGCGTGGCTCCTGGACCACGGTAGTCCTCTCGGGAGTTGACGGTTTCGAAGCAACATGCACCACGGATACAACGGCCCTATGGTTCAAAAGAGGATCCATCGGCTCAGTTGGCAAGCCCGGCAAAGGTCAGCTGCTCGCGCCCCGAGGAGTCAGAGCCACCCAACTTGGAACAGGTGTCATCGCAGACAATCCGCTTTCAATGGCGTCCGGACAGGTTGGTACTGACGTTGTGGCTGTCGCCTACACCGCGACAACTGGGGATCGGATCACAGCCACCGTATCCAAAGGCCACTTCGCCTTCTGGTTTCCCGGCACTGAACTGACAAACTCCTCTGACCAACCCGTTCCCGTTGAAGTGACCTACATCGACAACACGATAGAAACCCGCTACCTGAGCCTCTGACGGCCACTCCTGCACCAGGAAACCTACCCCCGCAGCGCACCGAACCCGGTAATCAGCGCCTCAAGCCCCAGGCTGAAAGCAACATCGGTCGGACGCGCGTGCCGTTCCAAAGCCAACCGGTCCACGGCGGCAGTGAAGTTGGGGACCTGGTCAGCCAACCTGCCGGCGTCGAAAATATCCTCCGGCGCGTTGACATCGTAAGCGGCGCCGAACACGAAGGCTTCCAAGGCGACGATCGCCGAGATGATTTTCTCCTCCGGGAACCCCGCCTCGCGGAAGCCTGCGGTGACGGCCTCGTACATCGCCAGAGTCTTGGGTGCATTTGCCACCGGAAGCACTGCAATCACGGGGATCAGCGGCGTATGCTCCGAGAACACATCCCGGTAGGACCATGCCCAGCGGCGCACGGCGGCATCCCACGGCTCCACCCCGAAGGCGGAGACATCCACCATCGCCGCCAAGTGGTCCTCCACCAGGAGCAACACGTCATCCTTGGAGGCCACGTGGTTGTACAAGGCAGAAGGTGCGACGCCCAGGGAACGCGCGAGGGCCGCCATGGTGAGTCCGTCGTAACCCTTGGCGCTGATCAACTGGAGGGCCGCCGTCGTAATGCCGTCCTGGTCCAGGACGGCCGCCGTCGGTCGACCCGCGCGGCGGCGCACAGAGCCCGCAGGACTGGCGGAGGGAGCGGGGGTGGGTGCGGGCATCGGAGGCCTTTCTGCTGCCTGTGTCCCCAGCATTATTCCATCGGGTCTTCACAGGTGCCGCCACCAACGCTACTATGGTTATAAATGAATGCCATTCATTTATTGGTCAGTCACCACGGACGGCCACGGAGAGGACAACATGCAGAATCTTGATCGCGACGTTGTGATCGTCGGCGCCGGACCGTCAGGGTTGACGGCCGCGCGCGAACTGAAGAAGGCCGGACTCAGCGTTGCAGTGCTTGAAGCACGCGACCGCGTGGGTGGCCGCACCTGGACCGACACCATCGATGGCGCCATGCTCGAAATCGGCGGCCAGTGGGTTTCTCCGGACCAGACGGCCCTCATGGAGCTGCTGGACGAACTCGGACTCAAAATGTACTCGCGCTACCGCGACGGCGAGTCCGTCTACATCGGCGCAGACGGCAAGCGCACCCAGTACACCGGTGACACTTTCCCGGTAAACGAGACCACCAAGGCCGAGATGGACAAGCTCGTCGCCATCCTGGACGAGCTGGCTGCCGAGATTGGCCCCACCGAACCCTGGGCACACCCCAAGGCACGCGAGTTGGACACCATCTCCTTCCACCACTGGCTCCGCCAGAACTCCAGCGACGAGGAAGCCTGCAACAACATCGGCCTCTTCATCGCCGGCGGCATGCTCACCAAGCCCGCACACGCCTTCTCCGCACTGCAGGCAGTACTCATGGCCGCCTCCGCCGGGTCCTTCAGCCACCTGACCGACGAAGACTTCATCCTGGACAAGCGCGTCATCGGCGGCATGCAGCAGGTTTCGCTGCTCCAGGCAGCAGAGCTGGGCGACGACGTGGTGCTTAACAGCCCGGTCCGCACCATCCAGTGGGCAGAAACCAACGTGACCGTCGTGTCCGAGCAGGCCACCGTCAACGCACGCTTTGTGATCATGGCCGTGCCGCCCAACCTCTACTCCCGCGTCTCGTTCGACCCGCCGCTGCCGCGCCGCCAGCACCAGATGCACCAGCACCAGTCGCTGGGCCTGGTCATCAAGGTCCACGCCGTCTACGACACGCCGTTCTGGCGCGAACAAGGACTCTCCGGCACCGGCTTCAGCGCCGGCGCACTGGTTCAGGAGGTCTACGACAACACCAACCACGGCGACACCCGCGGCACCCTGGTGGGCTTCGTTTCGGACGAAAAGGCCGACGCAGTCTTCGAACTCAGCGCCGAAGACCGCAAGAAGGCCATCCTCGAATCCATCGCCGGCTTCCTGGGCGACAAGGCCCTCACCCCCGAGGTTTACTACGAGTCCGACTGGGGCTCCGAAGAATGGACCCGCGGCGCCTACGCTTCCAGCTACGACCTCGGTGGCCTGCACCGCTACGGCAAGGACCAGCACGCCAACGTCGGCCCGATCTACTGGTCCTCTTCGGACCTGGCAGCCGAGGGCTACCAGCACGTGGATGGCGCCGTCCGCATGGGCCAGGCAACCGCCGCCCGCATCGTTGGAGCCAACAAGCTGGCCTCGGTAGCGGTCTAACCACCGCGACGACCACACCGGCGGGCCGGGGGAGCACCATTCCCCGGCCCGCCGGCTCCACTGTTTAAGCACTGAAAGGACCACCATGCGCTACGTAGTGGGCTACACCGCCAACGCGAGGGGGCACGATGCCGTTCACCTTGCCGTCGCGTTGGCCAGGAACCACGATGTCAGCCTGGACCTGGTCCTGGTGATCCCAGAGGACTCTCCGTTCAATGCCGTTTACCCGCCCGAGACCGGCTACGACGACATCCTTAATGACCAGGCGCATCGCTGGCTGGATGAGGGCCTTGCCCTGGTCCCGGACGATGTCACCGCCCGCGCCCACATTCGGCGCGGCGATTCCGAGGCGCAGACCCTGATTGCTGCTGCCGTGGAGATGGATGCGGCGGCACTGGTCATCGGTGCCACGAACAGGGGCCTGTTCAAGCGATTCACCATTGGCTCCGTGGCGAGTTCCCTGCTCCATTCCTCGCCGGTTCCAGTCGCCTTGGCGCCCCACGGTTATCACCGCACCGAGCCGATCACCCGTATGAGCTGCGGCTTCGGGACGCGCCCTGGCGCTGATGAACTGCTCGACGTCGCCGTTGAGTCCGCGCGCGACCGTGGCCTTCCGCTGCGGCTCGTCTCCCTGGTGGCGCTCGACGGCGGCGACTCGCCCCAGCTGCTGGACGCCGCCTGGGTGCATGCCGCCGACCGGCTTGCCGCCGTCGGGATTTCCGCTGACGCGGATGGCTCCGCTGGTTCTGCTGCCGACGTGCCTGAACCCGAGATCGTTGTGGCCCAAGGCCGCACTATCGAAGAAGCTGTTGATCGACTCGACTGGGAAGACGGCGAAATCCTGCTGATCGGTTCCAGCCGCCTGGCCCAGCAGCGGGCCACTTTCCTTGGCACCACCGCGAACCGGATCCTGCGTGCCCTCCCCGTACCCATGATCGTGGTCCCCCGCGACTACACGCGACAAAGCGCCTAGCAACCGCCTGAGAGGCAAAACCCATGTCAACTGCACCAAAGACGGTCCAGTCGAAAGAAACGCCAGCCCTGAGTGAAAAGGGGCTGAAGGCCGGATCGGTGGGCCTCATCGGCGCCGTCGTGATCGGCGTTTCATGTATCGCGCCCGCCTATACGCTGACCGCGGCCCTTGGCCCCACTGTGTCCGAAGTCGGTGTGCACCTGCCTGCCATTTTCCTGGTGGGCTTCATTCCGATGCTGCTGGTGGCGCTTGGCTACCGCGAACTGAACAACGCAATGCCCGACGCCGGTACCTCCTTCACGTGGGCGACGCGCGCCTTTGGACCGTGGATCGGATGGATGGGCGGCTGGGGGCTGATCGCGGCCACCATCATTGTTCTCTCCAACCTGGCGGCTGTGGCGGTGGACTTTTTCTACCTGATGCTTGCCCAGATCTTCAGCAACCCGGAGCTGGCCGATCTCAGCAAGATCCTGCCGTTGAACATTGCCACCACGTTGGTGTTTATCGCCGTCGCCTGCTTGATTTCCTACCGCGGCATGGAGACCACCAAGGGTGTGCAATACGTGCTGGTGGCCTTCCAGCTGCTGGTTCTTGGGTGGTTCGCCGTCTCGGCATTCGTGCATGTAGCAAACGGCACCGCCTTTGATGCCACGGCTATTTCACCGGACTGGTTCAACCCCTTCGCCGTCGACTCCTTCTCTTCCTTCGCCGCAGGCGTGTCGCTCTCGATCTTCATTTACTGGGGCTGGGACGTCACGCTGACCATGAACGAGGAAACCAAGAACCCGGAGAAGACCCCTGGCCGCGCAGCGACCATCACTGTGTTGGTTATCGTGATCATCTACATGACGGTTGCGCTGGCCACCCTGTCCTTCGCCGGCGTTGGCGAGACCGGGCTGGGTGCCGGGAACCCGGAGAACCAGTCCAGCATCTTCGCCGTCCTGGCCGGCCCGGTCATGGGCCCGTTCGCGATCCTGATGTCCCTGGCCATCCTGAGCAGCTCGGCAGCCTCGCTGCAGTCGACGTTCGTTTCGCCGGCCCGCACCATGCTGGCCATGGGCCACTACCGCGCCATATCGCCCAAGTTCGGCAAGATCAGCCCCACATACAAGTCGCCCAGTTTTGCCACGATTGCGGCCGCTATTGCTGCTGCCGCGTTCTACGTCATTACCCGGACGGTGTCCGAGAATGCGCTGTGGGACACCATCACCGCCCTGGGCATGATGATCTGCTTCTACTACGGCATTACCGCGCTGGCCTGCGTCTGGTTCTTCCGGGCTGAGGCATTCCGCGGCGCCCGTGCCTTCTTCTTCAAGTTCCTGGCACCGCTGGTGGGCGGCGTGATCCTGCTGGTGATGTTCGTGAAGACGGCCATGGACTCGATGGATCCTGAATACGGTTCGGGCTCATCCGTGGGCGGTGTGGGGCTGGTTTTCGTCCTGGGAATGGGTGTGATCCTGCTCGGCGTTGTGGTCATGCTGGTGATGTACCGGTTGCGCCCTGAGTTCTTCAAGGGCAAGGTTCTGTAGTTTCAGCTCGGCGTGGGGGTTGGTACTCCGGCTGCGCGTTCGGCTTCCCCGAGGGCTTCGGCGAGGCGCTCGACGGCGGCACGATAGTCGGTGCCGGCCGTCACCCTGCAGTATTCGGCCTCGCGCATGGCCCGGGTGAGCGCCGCGGTTTCCGCAGTCCTCACGTCCGTCATGGCCGGGAAGTCGATGGTTCTTGCAGGGTCGAGTTCGTACCTCTGCCATTGCTCGATGAGGTTCCGGTGGCGTGCGGCGTCGTCCAGGAAACCAGCACGACGCCGGGGCTCAGCTGCGTGGATCCGTGCCACTTTGTGGAGGCTCAGCACGGTAGCTGCCGTGGTGGCAATGCCGACGAAGACCATGATGAGGCCAGCCGGCGGCCACTGCACCGCAGGCACGAGGACGGCGGGAATGACGACAACCAAGCCCCCGAACAGGTCCCAGAAAACTCCGTCAGGTTCGGGGCCGCGGCCAACCGTCATTTTCCTGTGCAGGACATACGTGGTTGCTGCGCACGCAAGAACCAGAGCTACGCCCCACAGGAGCATCATGGCGGGCATCGGACCACCTCCAGGCGACATCACGTTGCATTGAATTCAGTATGCGCCAGTCCTTGCGTGGAGGCGAGGGCCGGGGGTGTCGTACCCGGGGCGTAGCCTAGGCAGCATGAGATTGAAAATGTGCAGCATCCACGTCAAGGACCCGGCGACGGCTCACGCTTTTTACACCGGGACGTTGGGCTTCGAGACCTTGATGGCCATGCCCGAGTACAACCTCTTCATCATCAAAGATCCCGGCGCGGACAACGACACTTCCCCGGGACTGCTGCTGGAGCCCAGCGACAACCCCATCGGTGCGAACTACATGAACGCCGTCTACGAGGCCGGGATGCCGGCAGTCGTCCTGGGCGTACCGGATGTTCGCGCCGAGTATGAGCGTTTGCTGGCTGCCGGTGTGACGTTCAAGGATGAACCTGCAGAAGATCCTTCGGGCATCAGCGCGGTCTTCGACGACGGTTGCGGCAACTTCGTTCAGCTCCACCAGGACTGACCCGGCCTCAACGGCTTAAACAGCTGTGGCCGGGACCCGTCGGTCCCGGCCACCACCTGCTAAGACTTAGGCGTGGTCGCGCTTGGAGGTTTTCGGGGCGTCGCGCTTCGCAGCCGCGTTGTCCCTTGCTTCCTTGGTTGCGGCCTTCTTGGCAGCCTCGTCCTTGACGCGCTGGGCTTCGGAGCGGACGGCAGCGTGCGTGGCGCGTTCGGTGACCAGCCACTGCGGGGGAGCCTGCAGCAGCTCGGTGATTTCCGCCGTCGTGAGTGCTTCCTCAACGCCGCCGCGTGCGAGGCCGCTGATGGAGACGTTCAGCTTCTGCGCAACCACCGGGCGGGGGTGCGGGCCGTTGCGGCGCAGCTCGGCGAGCCACTCCGGCGGGTTGGCCTGGAGTTCGGCGAATTCGTCGCGGGTGATGGACGAATCCTGGAACTCTTGGGGTGTCGCGGGCAGGTAGATGCCGAGTTTCTTGGCAACTGTTGCCGGCTTCATGGACTGGGAGTTCGAGGACGTCATGCTTCAAGGGTATCTGGCCGGTACTGTGAGTGTGTGCCAGACGCTGAAGAATCCACCGAAACAACCGAGCCCCTAGCTGGCCTCCGCTTCGCCTACGTCGCGGGTGTGACCCCTGGGAAATGGATCCGCCGGTGGGAGGAGCGCATGCCCAACTTTCCGCTGCACTCGTTCATGTCCGACGACGCCGCGCAGGTTTCGGTGTTGCATGACGGTTCCGCGGACCTCAGCTTTGTTCGGTTGCCCGTGGACCGCGACGGCTTGAACGTCATCCCCCTCTATGAAGAGCAGCCCGTGGTGATCGCTCCCAAGGGCCACGAGATCTCGGTGTTCGAAGAGGTGGCCCTCGAGGACCTGTCCGACGAAAACTTCCTCGACATTGAGGAAATGGGCGGGCCCGACATGGCTCTCCAAGTGGTTGCTTCGGGTGCTGGACTGGCGATTCTGCCCATGTCCGTAGCACGTCATCTCAATGCCAAAGACACTGTCATGCGGCGCCTGACCGGCGCTCCAACGACTCAGATCGGCCTGGCATGGCTCGTTGGCACGGACAGTCCGGTGGTCGAGGAGTTCATCGGGATTGTGCGGGGCCGGACTGCGCAAAGTTCACGCCAGCCCTCGGCCCAGCAGGAGAAACCCAAGAAGGCGCCCAAGCCCGATCGTCGCGGCGGCGGCCCCAAGAAGCCCGCGGTCGCGCAGCGCTACGCTCCGAATCCGGACAAGGGCAGGGGCAAGGGTTCCCGCAAGAAGGGCAAGCGCTGACTACGCTCCGTGGATTGCGGTTTGCTGTTGCTCTGACCGGTTGAGGTAGGCCAGGAGCAGGTCACCCGCGCGTTCAAGTTCTCCCGCTTCGAGGGCAGAGCAGATTTGCTCGTTTTCCGCGAGCCAGTCGCTGTAGAAGTGCGCGTTCAGCGTGGCCTTGTGAAAGTACAACCGCATCTCGGCCAGGACCTGGGCCATGATGGTGTCCAGCCGGTTGCTCTCGGCAAGGGCTACGATCGCGCCGTGAAAATGCTGGTTGGCGCTGCCCAGTCCTTCGTTGTCGTCGGCTTCGGCAGCGCGCTTCCCCTCCTCGACGGCGGCCCTGACGGCAGCGATGCGCTCCGGTGAACCACCCGCGCGGATGGAGCTGACCTCGATGGCACGGCGGACTGTGTAGACATCGTGGATGTCGCCGGCTTCCAGAGTGGCGACGTAGACGCCCTTGTTGGGCTGACGGAGCAGCAAACGCTCGCCGGCCAGTTCAGCGAACGCTTCGCGGACCGTGTTCCGGGAGACCCCCAGATCCTCCGCGATGGTGGCTTCGGTGAGTTTGGCACCCGGCACCAGGAATCCCTCGGCCAGTTGATAGCGCAGTTCTTCGGCGACTCTCTCGGCAACTGACGGAACCCTCATGCGTACCCGGGCCCGGGCACTATCAAGGCCAGCGCGTTCGTTCTTTTCCTGATCTGCACCGGCCATAACACCAAAATTACACGATTGCCGAAAACTTGGATCGCTGGATTGTTGAACAATCCAGCAGATTGGTGCATTCTAGATGTAACGCACATCACGAGGCAGGGATCACATCATGGCAATCATCGATCTGAACAGCGACGTCGGAGAGTCCTTCGGGCGCTGGACGCTCGGTGATGACGCCGCCATGTTTGAGTCCGTGTCCAGTGCCAACGTCGCGTGCGGATTCCACGCCGGCGACCCCAGCGTCATCCGCAGCACCTGCTCCAAGGCGGTCCAGGCCGGCGTCGTAATTGGAGCCCATGTTGGCTACCGCGACCTCGCGGGATTCGGCCGCCGTTTCATGGACATTGATCCCAAGGAACTGGCAGATGATGTGGTGTACCAGGTTGGCGCCCTGCAGGCGCTGGCAGCTACCACCGGTGGCCGCGTCCAGTACGTGAAGCCGCACGGCGGTCTCTACAACGCGATCGTCAAGCACACTGCGCAGGCGCGTGCCGTCGTCGATGCTGTGAAATCGGTTGACCCCAGCCTCCCGATTCTCGGCCTCCCCGGCTCCGAAGTATTGCGACTCGCTGAAGAAGCAGGTCTTCGGGGCGTCGCTGAGGCTTTCGCGGACCGTGCTTACAACCCTGACGGAACACTTGTTTCGCGGTCGCAGCCGGGCGCTGTTCTGCACGACCCCGCCGAGGTAGCCGACCACGTCCTGCGCATGGCTAGCGAGCAAGCCGTCCGGACCATTGACGGTTCCATCCTGAAAATCCGCGCAGAGAGCATCTGCGTGCATGGTGACTCACCGGGGGCCGTAGCAATGGCCAACGCCGTGAAGTCCGCACTGGGGCAGTCCGGCGTCACCGTCGGCTCGTTCCTCTAATCCGTTCCATCAGGCCCCGCACTACATCCCTCACCCCCGGAGGAAACCATGACCAGCACCAACAAGGCAGCCGCAGCCGTGACAAGGAAGCCACCGGCCGGCGCCGTCAAGGCATACGTTGCCAGCCTCACCGGCACCTCGCTCGAGTACTACGACTTCGCCATCTACTCAGTGGCCTCAGCCCTCGTGTTCCCCAAGATCTTCTTCCCGGGCAACGACGAGTTCGTTGCACTGCTCCTCTCCTTCTCAGCCTTCGCGGTGGGCTACCTGGCCCGTCCTATCGGTGGCATCATCTTCGGCCGCCTCGGTGACAAGATCGGACGCAAGTACGTCTTGGTCTTCACCCTGGTCCTCATCGGCGTGGCAACAGTCCTCATCGGTGCCCTGCCCGACTACTCCGTGATCGGGGTGGCAGCCCCAACAATCCTGGTGCTGCTGCGTCTCGCGCAGGGTATCGGCGTCGGCGGCGAATGGGGCGGTGCAGTGCTGCTGTCCAGCGAATTCGGCGATCCGAACAAGCGCGGGTTCTGGTCCTCCGCAGCCCAGATCGGCCCACCGGCCGGCAACCTCATGGCCAACGGTGTTCTCGCTATTCTTGCCGCTTCACTCAGCGACGAAGCCTTCCTTTCCTGGGGCTGGCGTGTAGCCTTCCTGGCCTCCGCGCTCCTGGTGGTCTTCGGTTTGATCATCCGCCTCAGGCTCGAAGAAACCCCGGTGTTCAAGGCCATCCAGGCCAAGGGCGACCGACCCAAGGCTCCCATCAAGGAAGTCTTCACCACGCAACCCAAAGCATTGGTCGCCGCAGCGCTGTCCCGTGTTTGCCCCGATATCCTCTACGCCTTGTTCACGGTCTTCGTGGCCGTTTACGCCACCAAGC
The DNA here is from genome assembly GCF_050435325.1 of Paenarthrobacter sp. TE4293. Classification (NCBI taxonomy): domain Bacteria; kingdom Bacillati; phylum Actinomycetota; class Actinomycetes; order Micrococcales; family Micrococcaceae; genus Paenarthrobacter; species Paenarthrobacter sp. TE4293. The sequence continues at coordinate 98,373 of NZ_JBNJRY010000011.1, read as the reverse complement.
AGCTGGGCATGACCACAGGCAACGTCTTGTCCGCCATCCTGATCGGCTCAGCCTTCCAGCTGTTCCTGATCCCGCTGGCTGGTGCACTTACCGACCGTTTCAACCGTCGCTGGGTGTACGGCATCGCCGCTGCCGCAACTGCCGCCTACATCCCGCTCTTCTTCCTGATGATCCAAGGCAAGTCCGTCGCCATGCTGACCGTCGGCACCGTGATCGGCCTGGCACTCCACGCCTTCATGTACGGCCCGCAGGCTGCGTTCATCACTGAGCAGTTCCCGGCCCGTCTCCGCTACGCCGGCAGCTCGCTGGCCTACACGCTGGCCGGTGTGATTGGTGGAGCCGTCGCCCCTATCATTTTTACCGCTCTCTACGGGGCAGCGGGTGGGGGCTGGTACCTGATCGCTGTTTACATCCTCGTCGCGGCTGTCGTCACGATCGTGGGCATGCTCCTGGGCCGTGACCCGAAGCCGGAAGAAGACGTGCGTTTGGTGCAGGGGACGCACGCTCAGCCGGCGGCGTAGCGAACAATGGGAACCGTGATGCATGCCGCCACTGCCAAGAGGGTTCGCTCCGTCAGGCCCGTCGGAACCCGTGCCGTCCTGGCCGAGCTGGACGGGCTGCAGGACGTCCTCGCCCTGCAGGACATGCTCAACAAGTCGCCGTTGCCGGGGCAGGTCGACGTTCTTGCCGCCGCAGAAACTGTCATGGTGGTGGGCGAGTCCGCATCGGCCACCCGGGCCATTGGTGTCCGCCTGCTTGAGCTGGAACTCGTAACACCGGAAGTCACTGACTCCGGGCTGGTGGTCATCGATACCGTGTTCGACGGCGACGACCTCGCCGACGTCGCGGAGCTCACCGGGCTGAGCGTGGACGGCGTCATCGCGGCACATACCGGCCAGATCTGGACCGTAGCCTTCGCGGGCTTCGCACCCGGCTTTGGCTACATGGTGGGCGAAAACGAGATCCTCACAGTTCCCCGACGATCCTCGCCGCGCACAGCCGTTCCCGCCGGATCAGTAGCTCTCGGGGGACAGTACTCAGCCGTTTATCCGCGCCGTTCACCGGGTGGTTGGCAGCTGATCGGCCGCACCGGGGCGCGGATGTGGGACCTGGACCGAGCGCAGCCCGCGCTGGTGAGGCCGGGCGACCGGGTGCAATACAAGGCCGTCCGCGAGGTCGTGACGGCCAGTGATTTTCCAGCGGGCGAACCCGACAAGGAGCACCACGCTGAGTCCGGACTGCGGATTCTCACTCCGGGGGCTCAGAGCCTGATCCAGGACCTCGGCCGCCGAGGTTATGGTCCGCTGGGTGTCTCGGCTGCGGGGGCCTTGGACCGCGCGTCGCTGCGGCGGGCCAATCGGCTGGTGGGGAACGCTGCTTCTGCCGCCGCCATCGAATCAGTCAACGGCGGGTTGACGGTAGAGGCCATTGGCGATCAGGTGATGGCCGTTGCAGGTGCTCCAACGACGCTGACTATCGAGTCGCCGTCGTGGGTTGAGTCCGGCGACGGCGACGCCCAGCCGGGCGCGCAGCGGACCGTTCCCATGGCTGCACCCTTTGCATTGTTGGACGGCGAAGTACTCACCGTGGGGGCTCCCGAGTCGGGGTTCCGTAACTACGTGGCGATCCGTGGCGGTGTTGATGCACTGGAGGTCTTGGGCAGTCGTTCAGCTGACACGATGTCCGGCATTGGACCCGCACCGTTGACCATTGGGCAGGCGCTCCCGGTCGGTGAAGCAACAGCGTCCACAGCCGTGGGCAGCCCTGAGCTCCAACCCGATTTCCCGGGCCAAGGCGTCACTGTACTCGACGTCGTTCCCGGACCACGGGCGGACTGGTTCGACGCGGAAGCCCTCGAATCACTCTGCAGCCAGGAGTGGCTGGTCACGCCGCAGTCCAACCGCGTCGGCATGCGTCTCGACGGAACCCCGTTGCAACGCACACGCGAGGGCGAACTCCCCAGCGAGGGAACGATGGCCGGAGCACTCCAGATACCGCCCGCAGGACTGCCCGTCCTGTTCCTGGCGGACCACCCCATCACAGGTGGTTATCCGGTGATCGGCGTGGTGCGCGAGGAACACCTGGACCTCGCTGCCCAAGTCCCGATCGGAGGGCGGATCCGCTTCCGTCTCGTTCCGGATTCACCAGACTTCACCACGACTTTCACCAAAACAGAGAAGTGAGAATTTGATGCGCAAGGTCCTGATCGCGAACCGTGGCGAAATCGCAGTCCGCGTCGCCCGAGCCTGCGATGACGCCGGCATCCTATCAGTCGCCGTCTACGCAGACATCGACGCCGATGCCATGCACGTCGGCGCTGCCGATGAAGCCTACAGCCTGGGCGGGAACTCGCCTGCTGATACGTACCTGAATATCGGGAAACTGCTGGCCGTTGCGGAGGAGTCGGGCGCAGATGCCGTCCACCCTGGCTATGGCTTCCTCTCCGAGAACGCGGACTTCGCCCAAGCAGTGCTCGACGCCGGACTCGAGTGGATCGGTCCGTCGCCTGAGTCGATCCGCCAGTTGGGCAACAAAATTACGGCCCGCGAGATCGCCGTCGCTGCCGGCGCACCCTTGGTTGCCGGCAGCGACGGCCCGGTTTCCTCCGCCGCGGAGGCCCGTGCTTTCGCTGAGGAACACGGCCTTCCGCTGGCCATCAAGGCTGCCTTCGGCGGTGGTGGCCGCGGGCTGAAGGTGGTCCGTGAACTCGCCGAAGTTGAGGAAGCCTTCGATTCCGCAGTCCGTGAAGCAGTGGCCGCGTTCGGCCGGGGCGAATGCTTCGTGGAGCAATACCTTGACCGGCCCCGCCACGTGGAAGCGCAGATCATCGCGGACAAAACAGGCAACGTAGTTGTGGTCGGAACGCGTGACTGTTCCCTGCAGCGGCGCCACCAGAAGCTGGTGGAAGAAGCTCCAGCTCCGTTCTTGAGCGATAACCAGCGGCAGCAACTCTACGACGGTTCCAAGGCCATTGTCCGCGAAGCCGGCTACTACGGGGCCGGAACGGTGGAGTTCCTGGTCTCTGCCGATGGAGCCGTGGCTTTCCTCGAGGTCAACACCCGCCTCCAGGTTGAGCACCCCATCACGGAAGAAACAGCCGGGATTGACCTCGTGCAGGAGCAATTCCGCATTGCCGCAGGTTTGCCGTTGAGCATCACGGAGGATCCTGTTGCGCGGGGCCACTCGTTCGAGTTCCGAATCAACGCCGAGGATGTGGGCCGCGGGTTCTTGCCGTCCCCGGGCACAGTGGCCTCCTTTGAGGCGCCGACAGGCCCGGGCATCCGCTTGGACACAGGGGTGCGGTCCGGCTCATTCGTGGCGCCGCAGTTCGACTCCCTGTTGGCCAAACTGATCGTCACCGGAGCTGACAGGCAGCAGGCCCTGCGCCGTGCGCGCCGTGCACTCGCCGAAATCAACATCACGGGGCTGGCCACTGTTCTGCCGTTCCACCGGGCCGTTCTGGAATCCGATGACTTCACATCGGTTGCCGGCTTGAACATCCACACCCGGTGGATAGAGACCGACTTCGCAGACCAGATTCCCGTGGATCCCGAATACAGCGTGGTTGCCCCGGAAGGGGAGCGGCGGACCATCACCATTGATGTGGACGGCAAACGCCTCGCTGTTGGACTTCCGGCGGACCTTTTGGATGGCTGGGCTCGATCCGGTCAGGGACTGCCAGCTGCCTCGGACCTGACGGGGCTGCCGGGTTCTGTCACCAGTGCAGACTCACCCGCCGAATCGGCCCTCGTCTCCAGCATGGCCGGCACTGTTGTGAAATGGCTCGTTGAACCTGGCGCCGACGTAGCTGCGGGTGACCCTTTGGTGGTTCTGGAAGCCATGAAAATGGAAACCCAGGTCCCCGCGCACCGCTCAGGTACGCTCTCCGAGGTCCTTTCCGCACCCGGCGGTGTGGTCACGGCTGGAGCAGTCCTGGCTCACATCTCGTAGATCGCACTCTTCCGTTGACAACCCGCTTTTCCATCGCTGCCCAGCGACGGAGAAGCGGGTTGGCAACGTGGTTGGTGGCTAGGACGTAACGGCTACGCCCAGCACGCTGTCCAGCAAGCCGTTCCGGAACTTGCCGGAAGGGTCATTGGCCTGAACCAGGGCACGGAAGTCCTCGAACCGCGGATACAAAGAAGCAAAGTCGTACTGGCCGGGCGTGAAAAGCTTGCCCCAGTGCGGGCGTGCACCGAACGGACGCAGGGCTTCCTCGAGCTCGGGCAGCACTGCTTCCACCTCGGTCTGAAGCGGTTTCCACGTGAAGTGGAGTGCCACGCTTTGCTGCTGGTAGAACGGGCTGAGCCAGAACTCATCTGCTGCCACAGTGCGGATTTCGGAGACGAACAGGAGCGGCGCGAGTTTGGGGGCGAGTTCCCGGACAGCCTGCAGCGCGGCCGGCGCCTGATCCAAGGGCAGGAGGAACTCGCTTTGGAGTTCCTCGCCGTTGCTCGGCGTGAACTCGTGACGGAAGTGCGGCAAGCGGTCCAGCCACTTCCCTGCGACGTCCAGCTGCTCGGTGCAATTCTCTGCAGACATGTCCGACAGGGGATGCATGGCTGCCGTCGCCGGGGTTGCCCCGAACAGGTCCGGTAGCGGGGCCTCGGTGTCCAGTGCTTTGAGCCAGACCTGGGGAATGGTGTCGCCGGTGTAGTTGGTGAAGAAGCTGACGCTGTAGGCACTGGATGCGATGGCCTGGAAGTTTGCCAAGGCATGTTCCCACGACAGGTTGGTCAGCACGCGCTGCCGGACTTCGTAGCTCGGCCGGACCGCGAGTTCCAGCCCTGTGACGATGCCAAGTGCACCCATTCCCACCACACTGGCGAGGAATTCGTCGTCGTCCGCTGTAAGGGTCACCAGCTCGCCGGAGGCGCGCACCAGGTCAACGCTGACGACGGCGGCAGCCAGGGAGGGGTTGTTGACCCCACTGCCGTGCGTGCCGGTTTGGATAGCGCCCGCAACGGAGATGTGCGGGAGGGAAGCGAGGTTGTGGATCGCGTAGCCCTGTTCCTCAAGAGCCCGGCCCAGAGCCCCGTAGCTGATGCCACCACTGACCTTGACCGTGCTTTTCGCGGTGTCCAACACCACTTCCTGGGGGAGGGCATCGAGCAGGATGTGAGTTCCGTCGGTGTCTGCAACGGTGTTGAAGGAGTGCCGGGAACCAAGGGCTTTGATCCGGATTGCATGAGTTACGAGCTCGCGCAGCTGATCCACGGTGGTGGGCCGTTGAACGTCCGCTGACGAGTACTCAAGATTTCCTGCCCAGTTCTTCATCGAATGATCTCCCGCTTGTATTTGTAGACTCCCGCAATTGTTAACGTTCACAACTAATTGCGTCAAGAGGAGTCCAACTCCGCAGCGGATAGAGTTCAAGAAATCCGCTGTCTACCAGGAGTTGCAACGTGAGCAAGGGATCCAAGCCCACCATTCGGGATGTGGCCAGGGCGGCGGACGTCTCGCTGACCACCGTGTCCTATGTGCTCTCAGGTCGCCATGGTGGCACCACCCGTATCAGTCAGCCCACGCAGGACCGTGTTTTGGCAGCGGTCAAGGAACTCGGGTACGTGCCTAATCAGGCCGCGCGGGGGATGCGACGGGGCAGGACGGACGTAGTGGCTGTGGCCATTGGGAATCTCGAGTGGCCGTGGGACAGGGCCCTTGCCACGGCTGCAGCAACAATCCTCCCGCAGCACGGCTACCAACCGGTGATCCTGCTGGGCGACGACTGGCGGAAGTTCATGATGTCCGGCGGCGCCGATGGCGTCATCATTGGCTACTTCCCTGAGGCGAAGTCCGAGGATGAAACCGTCACGGAGCTGGCTCGACGCGGCGTTGCCCAAGTGGTGATCTCAGGGACCATGGAGCCTGCTGGATTCGACGTCCTTGCTCCTGAAGCCGACGCCGGACTCGCAGAGTGCATGGAGTTCCTCACCGCGTCGCACCGCAGAATCGGCTGCATCCGGAGGGCTGACCCTACCGGCCGGCCGAAGAGCCGCTTTGCTGCCTACGCAGCGGGGCTGGAGAAGGCTGGGATTCCCTTGGACGAGGCCTTGGTCAGGACCTCACATCACCGCCCGGCCTCTGCGTATCAGTCTGCTCTTGAGTTGCTACAACTGAAGGACAGGCCCACGGCCATCCTCTGCACCGACGACATGGAGGCGCTGCAAACGATTCGTGCCGCTTACCGTCTTGGCCTCCGGGTGCCTGAGGATGTCCAGATTGTGGGGGTTGGGAATTCCACGGAGGGGCAAGACTACGATCCCGCTTTGACTACCGTTGGCCCGGACCCGATCTTCGAGCAGGTTGTCCGCATGTTGCTGGATCGCTTGGCGGGGTCCACCCCCGTTGAGGGAGTCCGGATTGCGTCACCGTGGAAGTTGCACCGGCGCGGCACTACCAACGGCTGACTAGTCCTTCAGCGGGCGGCGGGCCAGCCAAGCAGCCACGATCGCGCCCGAGATGTTGTGCCACAGCGAGAAGACGGCTGACGGCAGCGCGGCCAACGGGCTGAAGTGAGCAGTGGCCAGCGTCGCAGCCAGGCCGGAGTTCTGCATTCCCACCTCGAATGCCAGGGCACGGCGTGCCTTGTCATCCAGGCGGCCGAGCTTGCCGGCCAGGTATCCAAGCCCCAGGCCGAAACCGTTGTGGAGGACTACGGCCAGGAACACGATTCCTCCGGCGGCAACGATCTTGCTGGCACTGCCCGCTACGACGATCGCGACAATCAGGGAAATCACGACGGCGGAAGCCCACGGAAGCGCCGGGAGAACCTTCGCCACAACCTTGGAAAGGAAGAGGCGGGCGAGGAGGCCTGCGATGACCGGCAGCAGCACGGTCTTCACGATGTCCATCACCATGGCACCGGCATCGATATGCAGGAAGGATCCGGCCAGGAAGAGCGTCAGCGCGGGTGTCACGAGGGGTGCTATGAGCGTGGAAACCGAGGCGACAGCCACGGACAGGGCAACATCACCCTTGGCAAGGAACGCCATGACGTTGGATGCAGTGCCGGAGGGAGCGCAACCAACGAGGATCAAACCGACGGCCAGCTCCGGCGGCAGCTGCAGGAGGACCGCAATGAGCCAGCCTGCTCCGGGCATGATCACGTAGTGCGCCACAATTCCCAACGCCACAGCCCATGGCCGGCGGGCCACCGACGCGAAGTCCGGCGGGGTCAGCGTGAGGCCCATGCAGAACATGATGACGCCCAGCAGGTAAGGGACGGCAACACCCATCGGTTTGAACAGATCCGGAACCAAGAAGCCGAGAACGCCGGCAACCACCACTAGAAGCGGGAAGACCGTGACGGCAACGCGCGCAATCTTGGCTTCAGCGGCCAATGCTGCATTGACGGGCCCAGCGGGTTCTTCGGTTTTGGAAGGGGAATTGGTTGCCTCAAGCATTCATCCATGCTCACATTGGGGGCCCACGCGGAGCGAATTCGTTACATTCGCCGAAGTGTATATGTCAGATGACCGCTGTTTCCAACCCAACTGAGTAGCAGTTCAGGTCGTTCTGAGGGCTCAGAACGACCTGAACTGCTACTCAGTTGGGTGAGGAGGGGGAGGTTAGGAGTTGAGCTTCCCGGCCAGCCGCTCACGCATGCGAACACTCGCCTCGTTGAGCCCGATGAACTCCACCTCACGCCCGTGATTCCGGTACTTCTCGGTGACCGAGTCCAGCACAGCAACCGTGGAGGCATCCCAGATGTGCGAGCCATGCAAATCGATGATCACCCGATCTATGCCCTCTGAGGAATCTTTCGCATAGTCGAACTGGGTGTACAGATCATTGGAGGAAGCGAAGAACAGTTCGCCGTCAACCGTGTACGTCGCAACGTTTTCGCCGTTGAGTTTCAGTTCCGTCCGCTCAACGGTCGCGAAATGGGCCACCCGCCGCGCAAACAGAACCATGGCGGTCAAGACGCCGACGCCGACACCCACCGCGAGGTTGTGCGTCGCCACTACAGCGGCAACAGTAACGAGCATGACGGCGGTTTCAGATTTTGGTAGCCGTTTGAGGGTGGAAATCCGGATGGAGTGCCAGTCGAAGGTAATCAATGAAACGAAGATCATCACCGCCACCAACGCCGCCATGGGGATCATGCCCACAACATCGCCCAGGACCACCACCAGTACCAGAAGGAAAACGCCGGCCAGGAACGTGGAAAGCCGGCTTCGAGCCCCCGAGCCCTTCACGTTGATCATGGTCTGACCGATCACCGCGCAACCACCCAGGCCACCAAGGAAACCAGTGATGATGTTGGCGGCACCCTGGCCCCAAGAGACACGGGTCTTATTGGAACGGGTGTCAGTGATGTCATCCACCAGTTTGGCGGTCATCAGGGATTCCAGCAGGCCCACCATCGCCATGGACAAGGCGAAGGGTGCAATGATCTGGAACGTCTCCAGGTTCAACGGAACGTTGGGCAGGAAGAACCCGGGCAGGCTGTCCGGGAGTTCACCCTTGTCGCTGACGGTGGGAACGTCGATGTTCCCCAGAGCAGTCGCCAGCGTGATGACCACAATCGCTACCAGCGGCGCGGGTATGGCTGTGGTGATGCGCGGGAGCCCGAACACGATCACCAAGCCCACAATGACAATGGGATAGACCATCCACGGCACGTTGAAGAGCTCCGGCATCTGGGACATGAACACCAGGATTGCCAAGGCATTCACGAAGCCGATCATCACGGACCGCGGGATGAAACGCATCAGCTTGGTGACGCCCAGAACGGCCAGGATGATCTGGAAAACGCCCGCCAGGATGATCGTGGCAATGAGGTAGTCGAGCCCGTGTTCTTTCATCACCGGTGCGATCACCAAAGCAACAGCACCGGTGGCCGCGGAGATCATGGCGGGACGCCCGCCCACCATTGCAGTGACCACGCCCATGGTGAAGGAAGCGAACAGCCCGATCCGGGGATCCACTCCGGCAATCACTGAGAACGCGATGGCCTCGGGGATCAGCGCCAAGGCCACCACGAGCCCCGCGAGGGATTCCGTCAGCAGGCGGCGGGGCGAGCGGAAGGTCGCCCGCAGTGACATGAGTTGCTCGGGTGTCATGGGTCCTTAAAATGCGGTCTTTTACAAAGCAGTCTGGCGGTAACGCTCAATCTGCTTAAGACGCCGCAGGAGGCTGTCGCGCCGCGGGTGCGGGACGACGTCGGGCGCCTCAGCGGTGAGATCAATGTGTTCGGTTCCGTACTGCCACAGCAGGAGGTCGTCCAGGAGGCGGTCGGGGCCGGGGGAGTAGCGGTGGTCCAGGGCCTTGCGGACCTCGGTGATCCGGTTGGCACTAAGCAGCCCGGCGAGTTCCACGGTTTTGGTGAGTCCGTGGGCGGCGAGCAGTTCAGCGGCCCATCCCCAGTCGTCGTCAACTTTACGGTCAACGTGCGGCAAGAGGGTACGCCAGACGTCACGAACCCGGTTTGGCGTCAGCGGCGAGCCACCTTCACCTTCGAGGTCCCAGTAGCTACGGACTTCCTCGTAGCGCTCATGAAGATCCGCGAAGGCGCTCTCCACGGTTTCCAACATGGCCGCTGTGGCCGTGAACTGGCGATCGAAATGCGGCGTCCAGGCGCGCGGGTCTTCGGCCTTGAAGCGGATGTCGTGCTCGATCTCGCTCCAGGCATGCGCAAACACGGTACGGATCTGGCATTCGAAGAAGTAGCTGCCGTTGGCGGGCATGTCCGGGTTGAAGACGTGCTGGTACTCCTTGACGGCCTCGTTCTGGATGGTCCGCAGAATGAGGTGCCGGCTGGAGTATCCATAGGTTCCGGACTCGATGGAGCCGATGTCCTTCTCGCGATCGCCGCGGCAATCAAAAAGTTGGCGCTGCCGTTTGATGATGTTGGCTACCGCCGCGTTTTCCGCCGGCAGTTTGGTGATGACACGGATGCCCACCATGTCATTCAACGTGCGGAAAGGGTCCGGGAATTTCAAAACCCGCGGACCGCCCGGCTCCAGGGGATCATCCGTGCGGGAAATCTTTTCGCGGAATGACTCCACGGTTTTGGTCCGTCCCGTGACGAACAAGGGAGTGACCTCAGCGTCGTTTAACATGTCCCGCAAAGTGAGCAGAACATCCCGCGTGACCCGCTTCAATGCAGGGCGAACACGCTCATAGAGCGCCACGTTCGCATCCACAGAGTCACGCTGAGCCTGGTCCAGGCTGTCCCAATTGCTTGCCATGCCCCCAGCTTACGGGGCGGGTCCGACACTGAACCGAGCCACCCGCCGTCGGGGTGCCTCTAGCCTTTCCGCCGCGTCCCGGTGTCGCGAACAGCTCGACAGTCAATATTGTCATCGGATGAAGCTAGCATCGGAAATGGATAATTATCCGAGGTTGACTATGAGTGGCACGAAACATGGGGGCAGTGATGGCGGACAAAGGCTTTTCCGACGCGGAAGTCGCGAAAATGGCGGACACAATTGCCGGCTTGGTGGCCGGTGGTTTCACCTTGGAGGGTGCGCAGAACGCGCTGAGCTACGCACCGGACGAACTGGTGTTTCAAGCTCGCTCGCTCTATGAAAAGAGGAAGGGGCTGATAGCCGAGATATCGGACCCTGGAGCGCTTGTCGAAGCGGAAGCCAGGACGGGGTTTTGGTACTCCGGACCGCGCGAAGAGGACAAGATCTGGCCGACTCTTAAGACCATCCTCGACGGCGAGCTGCCGGAATCAGCGGTTGATGGCATAGACCGAGCATCGTCAAGAGTCATAGGGCTGAGTAAGCCCCCCGGCCAATCGCCCATCGAATCGCGCGGCTTGGTCCTTGGGTATGTTCAAAGCGGTAAGACCACGAACTTCATGTCGGTAATCGCTAAGGCGGCCGATGTGGGGTACCGGCTGATTGTTGTCTTGACCGGGACCACGGAAAACTTGCGCACTCAAACGCAGGAACGGATCGACGACTATCTGGTTAAGCCTTGTGGTCCAACGTGGCATCCGTTGACAACAGCTGTCCATGACTTTTGCGAGACCACCGGTTCGGATGCAGTGCTCGGAGCTGTAGGCATGCGTTCGATTGCGGTGGTGAAGAAGAATCCTGCCAGGCTGCGGCGTCTCCGTGACTGGATCAGCACCGCTTCGGCTACAACACGTGCTGCCTGCCCAATTCTGGTAATCGACGACGAGGCCGATCAAGCATCCATCGACGTGGGTACCAAGCGACAGTCAACAATCAATCGGTTGATCCGCGAGATCCTGGACAATCCGAAGGCTGCCTATATCGCGTACACGGCGACCCCTTTCGCCAATTTTCTCATTGATCCGAACTTTGAGAAGGACCTGTACCCAAAGGACTTCATAATCGACCTCCCCAAGCCTGAAAACTACTTCGGTGCGGAGAGGATTTTCGGTAGCCCTGAGCCCCCTGCAGATGGCCAAGACCCCGACGACGGGTTGGATGTTGTTCGTACGATCCCCGAGGTCGAAGTCGACATCGTTCGACCCCCTAAGGGGCGGGAAGCGCTCGAAGTTTGGGTCCCCGAGGTGCCGGAATCCATGCGGACGGCCATCATGTGGTTTCTCCTGGCGACGGCAGCACGGCGGATTCGCAGTGGGAAAATTTCTCACTCGTCAATGCTGATCCACACGTCCATGCTGGCTGCAGCGCACATGCGCACGGCAGAGGCTGTTGAGGACTGCTTGAACGGTCTTCGGAGTGCCATGGTCAACGAATCGACCTCAGCCTTCAGCGAGTTCCGAGAGCTTTGGGAATCCGAAACCGGTGTAGTCCCTGCAGACATGTTCGGGCACGAACCTGTCCTATATAGCGATATAGAAGATGAGCTGCTCGCTACTGCCCAGGCTACGACCATTGTTGTGGACAACTACCTTTCTGAGGACAGGCTTTACTACGCCAAGGACAAGCCCCAGACCGTGATCGTTGTCGGGGGAAATACCCTGTCCCGAGGCCTGACCTTGGAAGGGCTCATTTCAAGCTACTTCGTAAGGGCCTCGTCGGCTTACGACACTCTCCTTCAGATGGGTCGATGGTTTGGCTACAGGGTTGGGTACGAGGACTTTATCCGCATCTGGATGTCATCCGAACTTCAAAGCTGGTTTCTTATGCTGGCCTTGGTGGAATCGGAGATACGGGAAGAGATCAGCGTCTATGAGAAGGAGGGCAAGACCCCTCGGGAGCTGCCCGTGCGTATCCGCACGCATCCGCAGATGTCCGTGACAGCTGCGGCGAAGATGCGTCAAGCAGTTAGTGCCTCGGTAAGTTACTCGGGAAGCCGTGTGCAGACGATCTTGTTCAAGGAACACAATGAGGAATGGTTGCGGAAGAACATAAACGCAACAAGGGCTCTAGTTTCGGCTGCACTAGATGATGAGCATGAAGTTCAATCTCTCGGCAACGGTAACCGTGGATTCACGGGTGTGTCTGCAGATCACGTACTGAAGTTCCTGGATGACTACCAACTTCACGAAGACGCTCGCTCAATTGATAAGAAGGCCGTTCGGAAGTACGTCGAACGGGAACGGCGAAGCGGGGCGCTGGAGAGATGGAACATCGTTCTTATGGAGCCTCGAAGTGGGAGGGATGCAGAACTCGATCTCGGGCTAGGGGCGACAACTAAGATGCTGCGTCGTAAAAAGATGTATCTTCCGGGCAGTGATGGAACGGCGAATCTGAAGGCAGTGGCTTCGACACCAGACCGGGTCTCCGACTTGGACGTAGAGATCGAAGCAATTCGGAAGTCCTTGGGTCTGGGTACGGGGGAACGCGTAACCGATGCCCAGCTCATACAGGTACGAGAAATGAGGGGACTTCAGAGGACGGGCCTGCTGTGCATTTATCCGATCGCTAAGCATTCGGACCCCGACTTGGCCCCTGCCGATGATGAGACAAATACCGGTCGCCGCACCCCGCTGAGGGCGGCGGACCATGTCATCGCGATAAGTCTCATGTTCCCGCGCTCTCAGAATCCGCAATCAGCTGTGGACTACGTCTCCGCACGGATCGATACAGACTACTTGGAAGACGCCGAACGAGAGTTCGACGAAGCTGACAAGATGGATGAGGCCAAGGCCAAGGTCGAGGAAGTTACTCAGGCATGAAAGAGACCTCTTCTTCCGTTTATCAGTTTTTGGCGCGGGAGCTTTCTGGAAAGGGTAAGTTCCGTGTAAGGGACTCGGGCGTTGAGTGCTCCCAGGGAGTAGTCTTCCACGCAGTGGACTCGATGGGCAGGTTGACAATACTTGTACCGTTGAGCAATTCCGAAGTGGGGTTTGTGGACTGGAATTCCAAGGCGTTATCACTGGAGTTTAAGTCGCTGGAGTTCCACAACGAGCTAAGCCCATTTCTGATTTTGCAGTGCACTGACGACAAGCTGGACAGCCAGTTCGCGCTGTTGTCTGACGAGGTCCTTGATGCGATTGAACTTGAGCCGGCTCAGGCCCTGAAGGCGACGCTCTCAACCTTGGACCGATGGAGGCGCCTGTTTGAATCAGATAGGCTAGGCATCCTAGGACCTGCACAGCTGGCAGGACTCTTGGCGGAGCTCTCGGTTCTCGAAAGACTAGTCAGCGCCCACGGACCTAAGGCGCTGGCCACATGGCAGGGGCCGAACGGGAACCGCCACGATTTCGTATTGTCTGAATGCTCGATCGAGGTTAAGGCGACTACAAACCACAACAATATGGTGGTCACCGTCCATGGCAGCAAGCAGCTTCTAGCCCCCGAAAATGCTGACCTTTATGTCCATGCCTTCCAGATGGAACCCAGCCCGGAAGGTACCTCGGTGCCTGAAAAGATTGGTGACTTGCTGGCCCTCGGTGTTGGCCGCTTGGACCTGCTTGCCAAATTGGATGGCGCCAAATATAGCGACGCTCACTCAAAAATCTATCGTTCGATACGTTTCTCTCCACTGATGGACAAGACCTATAAGGTAGATTCAGCGTTTCCCCGGATCACGGCAGAAACAGTGTGCCCTCCCGAAGTGTTGGAGAAGCTGTCGAACCTTAGTTACGCAGTTGATTTGGGCCAACTCGAAAGCTACCCCCTTGACGTAGCCCGCTTGCAGTTTCATGCCGTCGGAGGCCTGTAATGCTGTCATTATTCCGCCAACCATATGGGGCTGACGGCGGGGTCGACGCCCGGTCCGCGGAGAACGCGATCGGACGGACCTCCTTGGATCTGTGGGATTTGGTGCTTCGAGAGTCCCTGCAGAACAGTTGGGACGCAAGGAGGGACGTAAACGGGCCGATCTCCTATGCAGTCGATGAGTACAACATGACTGTCGACCAGACAGATGTGCTTACCAATGAGATTTTTGCTGAGTTACCACCGCACTGCCAGTGCACCGACCTCAGGCGACATATATTCGACCGGCGTCTGCGAGTAATGGTCATTTCCGACTCAGGGACTAAGGGCCTGGGAGGCCCAGTGCGGGGGCACCTGGCAGGTTCGGGTGAACGCCGTGACTTCGTTGATTTCGTGCGCAATTTGGGTAGATCAAGTGCCAAAGGGCTCCAAGGCGGCACGTACGGGCTTGGAAAGGGAGTCCTGTATAAGGCCAGTAAAGTTGGTACTTGCGTCATATACTCACAAACGTTTCACGAGGGTGTGATCCAACCCCGCATAATCGGAGTCTCGGGTGGGGACGGCGACTACGACGACGAAGGCCTGCGATACACCGGTAGGAACTGGTGGGGTGTGCTTGGCGACGATGCGATCGTGGACCCATTGGTTGGCGAACCAGCTCGCGAGCTTGCCCTAAGCCTTGGCATGCCCGTACCGGAGGCAAACAACACTGGGACCAGCATTATGATCCTGGCCCCGGAAAACGAAGGCTACGAGGCTGGCCTGGATAGGGTGCAAGCCATGGCCGCCGCCGCCTTGAAATGGGCATGGCCGCACGCAATCGACGCAGGCAAAGGGCCAAACATTCTATTCTCCTTTACAGCGGATGGCACGGAACTCCCAGTGCCGAACCCGCTTCTTTCCAGCGAGTATCGAGAGTTTGCATCTGCCTACATTGAGGGTAGAAAGCGTATCCTGGATCCTGAATACGCTCCTGACTGGCAAACAACGTTCACGCGAATAGAGAGCAAGCGTCCGCACAAATTCTTGGGCCTGTTGGTCCACCGGGTGAGCAGCTCGCCTGTATCGACCTCGTCGGAGCTCGAAAATACTGTGGCACTACTTCGTGCACCTCGTATGGTGGTGAAGTACATGCCTGTGGCGGCTCAACCGAAGGGTATTCCAACTTACGGGGTTTTCATCGCCGCTCATGACTTGGACCAGACCTTCGCCAAGTCCGAGCCAGTGACGCATGACGACTGGGTTTACCAGAGGGCATCGGTTTCAAAAAACTCGGCCAACCCCGTGAAAATAGCCTTGGACCGCATTCGGGACACATTCAAGTCCTTGGCCGTTGAGGGTGTTCGGGGATCCGGAGGGGTTGCGTCGAGGGGGGCTTCGAGGGTGTCTGCGTCCTTAGGAAGTTTGCTCTCTGGTTTCACCGGCAACGGCGCAGAGCAGCAGTCGGAGCGTGAAAGCCGTTCCGGCATCAGTAGACAGCGGAAGGCCAGGGTCAAGCAAGTTGCCGAACCGGGATTGTTGTACACGGACCAAGGTATAGCTGTCCGCTACTCTTTCAATGTCATCGGTGGCCGGAATGGTGATCTCGTCGATCTCAACGTCTCGGCCCACGTTGTCACCGAGTCGGGGGCTACTGAAGGATCGGTACCTGCGAGTGCAGATACCCCGGCGTTTCTGGGCTGGGAAGCCGATGGATGGTTGGATCCCAACCCCACCTTGCGGATCGAAGTGCCGACAGACCGGGTCTTTGTCGCCGTCTTTAGACAGCCCCAGGATGCGGCCATGCGGGCCTCGGCGCAGTTGAAGGAGGTTGCATATGCAGGCAGTTAGTTACGGTCACTTGACTCTCCCCGTGGAGGCTTCACCGCGACTTTCGTGGACAATACACATAGGGGACGCCCTCTTGGAGCCCGGAGAAGAGGTTGCTGAGGGGTGGACCTACTATGACGACGTCCACGTGACGTGCTCATATGACATCGATCTTGCTGATGCACAATCCCGCCTCCATCTTCCGGAGGATGCCTCCTTGAGCGCCGTTTTGATTGCTAGATGTTCAGGCACGCCCATAGTGCAAACATCGGGCGTTGAGATAGTCAGATCGGGAATCCAGCAACTGAGCGTATCTCTTCCCGCCGAGCAGTTGGCCGGAACGTTGAGTCTGGAGTTCCAAATTTCATCCGCTCAAACTCTGAATCCTGGGATCAACGCTATTTCTCCCCATAAGCTAGGGCATACGGTCTTTCGAATGGACCGGCGTGTAATTCTTGAGGGAACGGCGCCACGACTCCCCATGCTGCCCGTCCGTTTCTCAGAATATGATCTGCAGAATAGCCAAGAGTCATTGTGGTGGCTAAAGCTCATGACCAAAGACCTCCACGCCTCTGCTGCTTCTGCAGTCTGGCTTTGGATGAATATCGAGAATCCGTCTGTCCAAGCCATGCTTGACAACCCGGACGCGCCCGAATCCGGAGCTTGGCTGAAGTTCTTGAAGATTGACTTTGCCCGGCAATTGCTTCGAGAAGCACTAGATCATGAGGAGTTGACGTTGTCGGAAGGGTATCCGGAGGCGTCGCTTGGACATGCGCTGTCGGGCGTAGTGCGTCTTCTGGGCGAAACAGTGGAATATGTTCGTGCCCGCTACAACGACGATCCTGGTCGGGTGGAGGCTCAACTCCAAGCTAAGGTCGGTGACGCGTAGGAATGTCTGACATTACACAGCTTTGTTACCCGCGCATGTCCATGGCTGAGGCGTCGTTCCGCTGGGAGACTCTGAAAACACAGCCTCTTCATGTGATAGCTTCCGAGGTTGATGTCCACGGCGCCAGCGGCGAGTTTTACCCCCTAGCCCGCCGTCGAGCAACCCCTGACGATCTCTCCGCGTTGCGCGCCAAGATTGTTAATGTCGCCTCCGAATTTGGCTACCCATCATCCATTCGTGGGCGTCGTCTCACCGAATTCGACCGAGCTGTAGGGCCGGTCGTTCACCAACAAATGGCAATTATGCCTGTGGATGCATCTAGTACTGAGGTGTGGAATTACATCAATACTATTCTCGTGCCGGACATAGTTTTGTGGAGGTATGGCAGATTCGATGATATTTCGGGTAGATGGACCATCTCGGTGGACCGCTTGTTCGATTTGACGCGAACCGCCATCGGACGCTTGTGGTGGCGAATACAGCTACTTGGTGAGGATGTGTCTGCCCGGCTTGGGGAAGACGAAGTTGTTCAGCTTCTGGAGCGGCCCAGGATCGGCGGCTACGCTCCGCTGGCAAGGGCAATCGGTGGACTGCACCTTCGATACGTCTCCGACGATGAGGCAATTCCGCGCATGGAGATCTTTCGGGATGTGAACAAGCGGCTGCTTCGACGGATGGCGGTTCAGTCTGTGTACGTCATGTCAGCTGCCCAGATAGAAGAATTTGTGGATGCGCTGTATCAGGAGTCAATGGCCGCCGTTTTGGGGGTGGGAACTTCGCCGCGCATTAGCTCAGCGATTGACTGACCGATCTTAAACGCGAGTAGCGGTGGCACAGCATTTCCTACTTGGGTGAATTGCTGTGTGCGGTTTCCGCAGAAGAAGTAGTTGTCGGGGAATGTTTGAAGGCGTGCTGCCTCGCGAACCGTGAAGCTGCGCATCTGTTCCGGGTCCGGATGTATGTAGTAGTGACCGTCCTTGGCAATGTGGGAAACGATAGTCGTTGAGGGCTTGTCCCAGATCTGGACCCGAAACCTATCTTCGAAAGGCATAGAGTCGCTGTCTACGTTCTTGTGTAGTGGCCAAAACTGCCGTGGCAGGTCCCGTACCTTGGGGCTCCGTTCAAAGGACGGCGCCTTGCTGGCCAGCAGAAAGTAGCGTTCCAGATCCTTTTCCATATGACCGCGTGCGTGATGCTGGAGAGTTGAAGGAGCGGCATCCTGCTGGATCCATTCGTGAAAGATCTTGGCTGAGTCCTTATTCAGAACTTGATCGCCAGGGCCCTCGGGCGCACCTTTTGACATGGGCTCGAGGGTTGTAAGTTCCGCGAAATCGGATCCTAACGTTGGAGTGAGTGCTCTTGCAAGGCTCACGCTCGAACGACGCACATCAGCCCACTTGAAACCTAAGGGATCGACCGTCCGAGACACGGTCGAGCGAACTTTCGGAAGGTTGCCAATAGCGTCCTTTACAGTGACAGGAGTTTCTTTCGTCAGAATCTTCGGTGCCCCGTAGCCGCTGTCTTTACGGATTCCAACCAAGATGACGCGATGTCGCTTTTGAGGTATCCCGTAGTCTTCAGCTTTTATGATGAAACTGCTTGGTGATAGTTCGGCTATATCGCTTTCCTCGACCATCGAGAAAAGATTGTATTCCAAGCCCGGTGCGGGGTTAGTCAGGTCCCCACGTATTAGGTCAAACATCTGACGCCCGCCATTGACCGCAGAGAGAAGACCCTTAACGTTTTCCATAACGAAAACGCTGGGACGAAACTTTTCAATGATGTGCAAGTACTCAAGGTACAAGAAGTGCTTATGGTCATCCTGAAAGGTCTTGTCGTTGGTTCGACGAGATCGACCGGCTAGCGAGTATGCCTGGCAGGGTGGTCCACCGATGAGTACCCAATCCTCGATATTCTCTCCCAGCGCGGCTGAAATCAGTTTGTCTGATTCCGGACGCGACTCCATCGACAATTCAAACTGCTGGACCTCAACCTCTGCATGTCGGTAAGCATCTGCCACCGCGGGGTCCGAGAGCAAGGCATCCAGGGAGATGCGCTGGTTGAGGAAGTCGGTGTAGGCCTCCGGAAGCCCGGTGGGGCTTCGGAGCAGGTACCTGTAGGCGGCACGGAGCGTCAGCGTTTTAACAGCCGCGGCTTCCATCTCAATTGAAATCGCCGTCTGGAAGACGTACTCATTTGTCTCGGGGTCACGAACGCTTGAAAAACCCTCATTTAGACCGCCGGGGCCCGCAAATATGTCAACGACTGGAATCATCTCGGCCTCCACCAGAACTAACTAACAATCCAGGGTACCAGGTGGACCCGGTGTTGCTTGGAACGTTACCCATGTCCACTGACAAAGTTAGAACTCAAGCCCACAAAACCTACTGACAAACCCGCCCCTACAGGGGATTGCTTGCCATGCCCCCAGCTTACGGGGCGGGTCCGACACTGAACCGAGCCACTCGCCGTCGGGGTGCCTCTAGCCAAACTTCCGAACCGTCACGATAGGCTCAGTACAAAGGAGGGCGCAATGTTGCGGCACAAGTACAGCTACGGCGAACACCCCAGTCAGTGGGGCGAACTCTTCATACCTGAACCGAACAACGGAAACCATCGCGGCGCATCAGCTGTGGCCGGTGGAGTCGCCGTTGTGATCCATGGCGGCTACTGGCGTTCACAGTACGGCGCTGAGCTCGGTGAGCCCCTGGCGCGCGACCTTGCGGCGCACGGTATCACCGCATGGAACCTCGAGTACCGGCGGGCCGGAAACGGCGGCGGCTGGCCCCATACCTTCGAGGACATCCTGGCCGGCATCGACCATCTGTCCGAAATCGCCGGTCAGCACGACCTCCAGCTCGGCAAAGTGGTGGCGCTCGGCCACTCGGCCGGAGGCCACCTGGCCGTTTGGGCTGCAGGTCGCCAGCGGCTGTCCGATATTGGGACGCCCGACGCCGACCGGCAACTCCAGCGCAGCCCCGAGGACAACGCGGTGCATCTGACCGGCGTCGTCAGCCAGTCGGGCCTGCTCAACCTTGCGGCCGCGGAGAAGCTGAACCTCAGCAACGGCGCAGTCTGCAACCTGATGGGCGGCGATTCCGCAAGATACCCCAAACGGCATAAGTACGCGGACCCCATGAGTTCCCTGCCGCTCGACGTTCCCGTATATGCCGTGCACGCCACGGACGACGAGGACGTTCCGGCCAGCCAGTCCGAGGCATATGTCGCTGCGGCGATGGCAGCCGGAAGCGCCGCCCAGTTGCTCCGCGTTCCCGGCGACCACTTCGACCTTATCGACCCCAAGGCCGTGGCTTACAAGAAGTGCCGCGAACTGGTGCAACGACTGCTGTCGTAATCTGTGGTTCGCGGGGGCCCGCCTCTGGCAGAGTGGTCCCATGCTGACAGTCATTGGTGAGGCCCTGGTCGACGTCGTTCAACGCTCCTTGGGAATTGAGGCGCACGTTGGCGGAAGCCCGTTGAACGTCGCCGTCGGTTTGGCGCGCCTGGATCACCCGGTGCAGTTCATTGGCCGTTATGGCCGTGACGCCTACGGTGATTCCGTTGCTGCCCACCTGCGCTCAAGCTCGGTGATGGTGCCGCTTCCACCGGATGAGAAGCCAACCAGTGTGGCCACTGCCCGGATCGACGACGACGGCGCCGCCACCTACGTTTTCGATCTCACCTGGGAACTGCCCGGACTCGCCGGACGGTTGCCGCTGATGCTGCAGGGCTCCACGTTGCTGCACACCGGTTCCATTGCCACGTTCCTGGAGCCCGGCGCCGCGGAGGTACTGGCCGCCGTCGAGCATGCGCACCCGGGGAGCACCATCAGCTTCGACCCCAACTGTCGCCCCAGCATTATTACTGACGTTGAGTACGCACGAACCCAGGCCGAGCGCTTCGTGACCCTGTCCGACGTCGTGAAGGCCTCGGACGAGGACCTTGAGTGGCTGTACCCCGGCGTTGACCCGACGGAATCCGCACGCCGCTGGCTCTCCCTTGGCGGCGAGGAAGGTCCGGCCTTGGTGGTGGTGACCCGCGGTTCGCGCGGTCCCTGGGGTGTTACCCGGGCAGGAGAAACCCAAGTGCCCGCGCCAAGTGTGGATGTTGTGGACACCGTCGGTGCAGGGGATTCCTTCATGGCTGGGCTCTTGTCCGCGATTGTGGACCATGGGCTGGATGGCGCGCAGAACCGAGGCGAGTTGAGGGCCATGCCTGTCGAAACACTGGCCGCGATCCTTGATCACGCAACGCGCGCTGCGGCCGTCACGGTCTCACGGGCGGGCGCGAATCCGCCCACCCGCGCCGAGCTCAACCATGGCGTTGCTTAGGGTCTAGCCGGCCCCGTGTCCGGCGGCGACTTCTTCGCCGGCCTTGACCGGTCCAGGGGGAGTGCCGTTGCCGAACGGTCTCCCGCCGAGCGATTCCCGCCCGTGGGCTGTCAGCCACCCGGAAAGATCAGGTCCTGCAGGGACAATCTGCGTGGGGTTAATGTCCTCGTGGACGATGTAATAGTGCTGCTTGATCTGCACGAAGTCGATGGTGTCGCCGAACCCTGGCGTTTGGAACAAGTCCCGGGCATAGCCCCACAGTGCGGGCATTTCGCTGAGCTTGTTGCGGTTGCACTTGAAGTGTCCGTGATAAACGGCATCGAAGCGGGCCAAGGTGGTGAAGAGCCGGACGTCGGCCTCGGTGATGGTGTCGCCTACCAGGTACCTCTGGCCGCTGAGGCGCTCTTCGAGCCAGTCCAAGGCGTTCCACAGGCGGACGTAGGCGGCATCGTAGGCTTCCTGTGAGCCGGCAAAGCCGCACCTGTAGACGCCGTTGTTGACCTCGGTGAACACGCGTTTGTTGACCTGATCGATTTCTTCGCGCAGGTGCCCGGGATAGAGTTCGGGGGCGCCGGGCCGGTGGAATTCGGTCCATTCCGTGGAAAAGTCCAGGGTGATCTGGGGGAAGTTGTTGGTCACCACTCCGCCGCTGGGAACATCCACGATGGCCGGAACAGTGATGCCGCGAGGATAGTCCGGGAACCGGCGGAAGAACGCTTCCTGCAACCGCTCGATGCCCAGAACGGGATCTTTACCGTGAGGGTCCAGGTCGAACGTCCAGGACCGGGCGTCGTGGGTGGGCCCGGGCTGGCCGAGGCTGATGACGTCCTCCAGCCCAAGGAGCCGGCGGACAATAACAGTGCGGTTGGCCCACGGGCAAGCACGTGCCGCAATCAGACGATAGCGTCCAGGTTCTACGGGCCAGCCGGGCTCACCGTTCGGTCCTGAGGCGCCGTCGCGGGTGATGCGGTCCTCGATGTAGTTGGTGTCCCGGGTGAACTCGCTGCCGGTGACGTACGCACCGCGGGTGCTGTGTTCTTTGGTTGTTCCGGTCTTCTCGCTCATGAACCCACCCTAGGGGGCACTTCCAGGGCTGCGCTATCACTTGGCTCCGCCGCCGGCAGATCAGCAGCCACGTAGACTGGCATGATGCGGCTCGTAGCAAGTGATATTGACGGCACCATCCTCGGTCACGACGGAAAAATCAGCGACAGGACCATCAAGGCATTCCAGGCGTGCCGCGACGCAGGGGTGGAACTTGTTTTTGTCACCGGGCGTCCGCCGCGCTGGCTGTATCCGCTCCAAGAGCAACTGGGACACAGCGGAATCGTGATCTGTTCCAACGGCGCAGTGGTGTGGGACCTCGAAACCGAGAAAGCCCTGTCCTCCTGCGTTCTGGACGCCGACTCCGTGTTTGAAGCCCGCCGCATCATCAAGGCCCTCAGGCCGGATGCCCTGTTCGCTGTTGAGACCCTGACGGGCTTCCAGCTGGAACCGGGCTTCATCGAGAACGAAACCAGCGAACTCCTCGCTGAGTTCAAACCCGCACCGCTTGCCGAGACGCTCACGGCGGATGACGCCGTCGTGAAATTCCTGGCGATCACCCGCAAAGGTACCCCGGATGACTTCCTGGCCGAAGTTCAGCCGGCCGTAGCCCACCTCGTGTCCACAACGCACTCCGCACCCCGGACGGCGATGTTGGAAATGTCCGTTCCCGGCATCAACAAGGCCGTCACGCTCGCCAAGTATGCCGGGTCGCTGGGGATCGAGGCTGCCGATGTGGTGGCGTTTGGGGACATGCCCAACGATATTGAGATGCTCCGTTGGGCGGGCCATGGTTATGCGATGGCCAGCGGTCACCCGGAAGCCATCCTGGCCGCCGGCCAGCAGGCACCGCACTTCGACGACGACGGCGTGGCCCAGGTTCTCGAGGCGAAGTTGACGGAGCAGCGGGTCTAGTTTCGCCAGGTCCTGGTCATGTCCGATTCCTGCCAGACATCCACCGTGGTGGCTGGTGGAATGGACCCATGAATCCGGAACAGAACCGAACCGCAGCCTACTTCAGATCCCTCCACACCAGCCGGAAGCCCCTGGCGCTCAGCAACGCCTGGGACGTCGCCAGCGCCGTCATCACGGAGGCAGCGGGCGCACCTGCTGTAGCGACCACCAGTGCAGGAGTTGCCTGGTCTTTGGGTGTGCCCGACGGCGACCGACTGGACCGGGAGCGTGCCGTGGCCGTGGTGGCAGGCATCGTCAACGCGGTCAAGGTGCCCGTCACGGCTGACATTGAGGGTGGTTTCTCCACCACACTGGAAGGCGTAGGGAGAACGGTCCGCGACATTCTTGGGGCCGGGGCGGTGGGCATCAACATGGAAGACGGCTCCCGCGAGCCCGCAGAGTTCTGTGCCCGGATTTCAGCCGCGCGCACAGCAGCCAGCGAGGCTGGTCAGGATTTGTTCATCAATGCGCGCACTGATGTTTTCCTGGCCGGAGCAGGCACTTCTGAACAGCAAGTCGCCGAAGTCCTGGCAAGGGCAGACATGTACGTGCAAGCAGGAGCCGATGGCATCTTTGTTCCTGGAGCAGCCGACGCGGAAACTGTTGCCGCACTGACCGCGGGCATATCAGTCCCCGTCAACGTCATGGTGGGCTCTGGATCGCTCAGTGTCGCCGGGTTGGGAAGACTGGGAGTGGCCCGTGTCAGCCTGGGTTCGAGCATCGCCCAAGCTGCCTACGCGGTTGTTAAGCGGGCAACGGAAGAGCTGAATTCCGTGGGGACTTACAGCACCGTGGCGGATGCCCTCGATTACGGCACTGTCAACGACCTGCTCGCCACCACGGGCAAGGCCGTCCGATAACCACTAAGTAACCGATAACCACTAAGTGATGGAAGGCTGACTCACGGGTGCCGGACGCCCTCACCGGCCAGCAGCGCCCGGTAGCCCTCTTGGTACGTGGGAAACGTGAACTCGAAGCCGGTCGCCCGGAGACGTTTGTTGGAACAGCGTTTGTCGCCGGGGCCGGCGTCGGACGCGCCGCCGGGTGCCGCCGTCGGGGGTTCAGGGCATCCCAGCTCGGAGGCGAGGAACCGCATGACCTCGCCCATTTCAACGGCGTGATCGTCAACGCCGACGTACACGGGCTCCGGGTCTTGGTCCATGGTGGTGAGGTGGACGATCATGGCGGCCGCATCGTCCCGGTGGACACGGTTGGTGTGCCGGGTTTGGGCGGGAATGACGGCTTGGCCGCTCCGGACTTGGTCGATCAACCGCGTGCGCCCCGGGCCGTAGATACCGCCGAGCCGCAAGGAGATCGGCTGGGTGTTGGTCCCCAGCGTTCGGGCGAACAGCAGGTCTTCGGCTTCGACCAGGACTTTTCCGCTGAACCGCGTGGGTTCGGTGGGCGTCGTCTCGTCCACCACAGCCCCGCCGGAGTCCTTGTACACCGCCGTGGAGGAAACGAACAGGATCCGCCGCGGCTCCAGGGACTGCCGTTCCAGTGCGTCCAGGACGTTCTTCACGCCGTTCACGTACGCAGCACGATAGGCCTCTTCGGTGGAGGAATCGGCCGCAACAGCCACTACAACAAGGTCCACATCTGCGGGCAATTCCGGCACTGCATTTGAGAGGTCGGCATACACGCCGCGGATTTCGGCAGGCAATTTCTCCGGAGACCGCCGCAGGCCCACCACTTCGTGGCCCGCTGCGGCAAAGCGGAGTCCGGCTTCCGTACCAAGGTCGCCGCATCCGGCAATCACGACAGTCATGACTCCAGTCTGGCAGGCTTCGGGCTGTCACCTACTTCCCAGCCTCCATACAACCGGCGTTCACCTTGCGTCCGTAGGCTTCCAGCCAAGGACCCCGTTAGCTCGTTGAAGGTGTAGGGAAATCATGGCCAAGCGTAGGATCAACGACTTCAACACTGCCCCGTTGCGGCGGATCGAGCCCGATCACCACTGGCGCTCGCTCCGGCAGGGCGACCGTGTCAGCCTTACGCTGACGCCGGGCTACGAGTCAGCCGGCGTGGTGGACGCGGTGACAGGCGACGCCACCGCCGTCTGGGTAGAGCTCGACGGCGGCCGTGGCCGTACGCTGGTCCACGTCAGCGACGGCGTGGCGATCGTTCCGCAAGACCCGGCCAGCGTCCCGCAGGAGTCCTGAACACGCCCTCGCGATGGGCTACGCTACGGATGTGACGCTGCCCTATTTCCTCCGCAAGGACGGTTCAGTGGGCCCTTTGGCCTTCGCGCACAGGGGTTTCTCCTTGAATGGCCTGGAGAATTCCATGGCTGCCTTCAAAGCCGCGGTGCAGCTCGGGACTGTTCATCTTGAAACCGACGTCCACACCACGTCAGACGGTGTGCTGCTGGTCTTCCACGATGCCTCCTTGGACCGGGTGACGGACGCCGCGGGCCGCATTGCCGAGCTGACCGCTGACCAAGTGTCCGCGGCGAGAATTGGCGGCGTAGAGCCCGTTCCAACCTTCGATGAACTGGTTGCCGCGTTGCCCGATGCCCGGCTGAACCTGGACGTCAAAGACTGGAACTCCGTGGGCCCCATGGCAGCGGCGATCGAGCGGCACGCAATCCATCACAGGGTCCTGGTGACGAGCTTTTCGGACCGCCGCCGCCGGGCGGTCCTGGCCGGGCTGTCCCACCGCGTTGCCTCGTCGGCCGGCAGCACCCTGACAGCCTTGTTCGTCCTCCTCGGCCCCGCGCTTCCGGCTCCTCTGGCACGCAGGCTGCTTGCCGGCGTCGACGTTTTCCA
Organism: Paenarthrobacter sp. TE4293; assembly: GCF_050435325.1. Taxonomy (NCBI): domain Bacteria; kingdom Bacillati; phylum Actinomycetota; class Actinomycetes; order Micrococcales; family Micrococcaceae; genus Paenarthrobacter; species Paenarthrobacter sp. TE4293. The sequence continues at coordinate 72,521 of NZ_JBNJRY010000011.1, read as the reverse complement.
GGTTCCCGTCCGCTACGGCCGGTTACCCGTAGTGACCCCCGGGTTTATCCGCCGTGCGCACCGGCTGGGCCGGCAGGTGCACGTGTGGACCATCAATGATCCCGCGGAAATGGAACGTCTCCTGGACCTGGGCGTGGACGGGATTGTGTCGGACCGCCTCGACCTGCTCAAGGAAGTCCTGGTCCGCCGGGGGCAGTGGGCCTGAGCCCTCCCGCCGGCTGGTTCCGGGTTTCGATGGCCGCCGGCCGCCTTTGGCTCGCGCGGATTCTTGCCAGGTCAAACTTGGAGCCGCGATCGAAGGTGAAGATGCCGTTCTTCTCCTGGAACACATCCGTCAGCTGGGTGTAGCAGTAGCCGAACATCTCCGGATTCTCCAGCAGCACAGCGCAGAGTCCATCGAAGCGGGCATAGAACTCTTCCTCCGAACCAACCCTCTGGCCGTAACCCCAGGAGGTGGCGACGTCGGTTCCCTCAACGGCTTGGCGGGCCTCGGCCTCGTTCCACCAGATGCCGCCGAATTCCGAGACGAAGTAGGGCTGGCCAGCGTAGGGCACCGAGTATTCCCCGCCATCGGCCTTGCGATTGACATGGGGCTTCCCCCCGGCGAGGCCCTGCTGTTCGATGCGGAAGCGGTCCGGGTCCTGCTCGTAGGAGTGGGAATCGTAGATGTCAGTCTCGCGGATCCTGTGGGCGTAACCGGAAGCGTCGATGACGGGACGGGTCGGATCCGCCAGCTTGGTGGCCAGAAACATGGCCTCGGTGACGTCGTCCAGGACGGTCAGCCGGTCATGCAGGATCTGGTGCGTCTCATTGAGGGGGCACCAGCCGATGATGGACGGGTGGTTGAAGTCCCGTTTCAACACCTCCAGCCACTGGGCGACGAAGCTCGCGGTGGGCTTCTGGTTGTGGCCGATGGTGCCGCCACCGGAAACGCCCCAGTCGCCGAACTCGCCCCACACCAGGTAACCGAGCCGGTCGGCGTGGTAAAGGAAACGCTCCTCGAAGACCTTCTGGTGCAGGCGGGCGCCATTGAAACCCGCGGCCATGGACAGTTCGATGTCCTTGATCAGTGCTGCCTCGTCAGGCGAAGTCATCAGGGAATCGGGCCAGTAGCCCTGATCCAGCACCAGCCTCTGGAACACTGCCTTTCCGTTGATGCGGACCACCCTGCCGTCCAAAGCGATCGACCGGACGGCCGTGTAGCTGGTGACGTGATCCACGACTGCCCCGGAACCGTCCCGCACGCTGACTTCAAGGTCATAGAGAAACGGGTCCTCGATGGACCAGGGCCGCAGGGATTCGGCGGGAATCTCCAGCCGGAGAGAGGGGGTAAGGTCCAGATCCGCCCGGGCCTCGGCTTCGATCCTCAAACCCGAGCTGTCAGTGAGCGTCGCAACAACCACGTGACCGGCCCGGTTCCGGCTGATGGGAAGCTCCACTGTGATGCTGGAGTCTGCCAGATGAGGGGTCATGCGGAGCCGCTTGATGTAGACGTCCGGCACCGCTTCCATCCACACCGTCTGCCATATCCCGGTGGTACGCGTGTACTGGCAGTGGGTGTTGTTGTACCAGGTGGCCTGCTTGCCGCGGGCTTGCATCTCGTGCCGCGAATCCCTGGCGCGCACCACAATCACGGCATCCGAGCCGGGTTCGGCTACGCCGCCGAGGTCAGCGGTGAAAGGCGTGAAGCCGCCCCGGTGCCTGGCGACCTCAACGCCGTTTACCCACACCGTGGTGTCGTGATCGACGGCTCCGAAGTGAAGCAGAACGTTGTGGCCTGACCATTCCTCCGGGATGGTTACGGTTCGCCTGTACCAGACGGCTTCCATGAAGTCGACGTGTTCAACTCCGGAAAGTGCCGATTCCGGCGCGAACGGAACCACGATCCGGCTGTTGAATTCGCGGGTGGTGAGGCCGCGCTCCAGGCCGGAATCACCGGCGTCGATCTCAAAACCCCAGGTACCGTTGAGGTTCATCCACTTCTCACGGACCAGTTGCGGGCGGGGATGCTCGGGCTTGGGCATGGCGGTGGTCACATTTTGGCTCACACTCAAAAACCTAACGTGAGATGGGGTTGAGTACCACCGGCCGCCGCGCGAGGATGGGTGACGTGACCCGATTCCGTTTAGCCATCCTGGACGACTACCAGCAGGTCTCCGGCGATTACGCCCCGTGGGACTCATTGCTCGACGACGGCGTGAAGGTAAGCGTTTTCAGCGCGCCTTTCGTCTCCGAAGAGCAGGCCGTGGCCGCCTTGGAGCCGTTCGACATCATTGTGGCGATGCGCGAACGCACCCGTTTCCCGCAGGATGTCCTGGAATCCCTGCCCAACGTAAAGCTGCTGGTGACCACTGGCATGGCCAATGCTGCCATTGACCTGGAGGCAGCAACTGAGCGCGGCATTGTGGTGTGCGGGACGGGTGGTTCACCGGCTGCGGCTCCCGAGCTGACGTGGGCTTTGTTGATGGCTTTTGCCCGGAATCTGACGGTGGAGGAGAACTCGCTGCGCGCGGGTGACTGGCAGTCCGGCGTCGGCTTTGAACTTGACGGCAAGACCCTGGGCATCGTTGGGCTCGGCAAGATCGGCAAGCGGGTGGCGGGCTACGCCAAAGCGTTTGGGATGGACGTCCTCGCGTGGAGCCAGAACCTCACGGTCGAAGCTGCCGAGGCTGCCGGTGCCAGGAAGGTCAGCAAAGAGGAGTTGTTCAGGGAGTCCGACGTCGTGACGCTTCACCTGCGGTTGTCCGACCGAACGGAGGGGATCGTCGGTTCCAAGGAACTGCGGCTCCTCGGTCCGGAGGGCGTACTCGTCAACACTGCGCGTGGACCCTTGGTGGATGAGGCTGCGCTGACGCAGGCTTTGGAGGAAGGGTGGATCCGTGGCGCAGCCTTGGATGTCTTTGACGAGGAACCCCTGCCGGCCGGGCACTCGTTGCTGCATTCGTCGCGGACAGTCCTCTCGCCGCATATCGGCTACGTGACCCACGAGAGCTACCGGCAGTTCTATGGCGGTGCCTTCGAGGACGTGAAGGCGTGGCTCGATGGAGCACCGATTCGGGTCATCAACGGCTGAATTCCGCAGGATGACGTAGTGGGCAAGCGCTTTCCGAGTAAAGCTGGCAAGATGGACCCATGCGTATCCTCATCGCCCCGGACAAGTTCAAGGGATCACTGACCGCCGCCGAAGCCGCGTCAGCCATGGCCGAAGGCGCCCTCCGCGTGTACCCGGATGCCGTGACCACCCAGTTCCCGGTCGCCGATGGTGGTGAAGGCACGCTGGACGCCGCTATTGCCGCGGGTTATGAAGAGCGCAACAACGCCGTGGTTGGCCCCATCCTCAAACCCGTGGGCGCTTCCTGGGCCATCCGCAAGGATGCTTTCGGTGGGGCAAGCGCGGTCATCGAGACCGCGATGGCATCCGGCCTGGCACACATGGAACCAACGCCGGAGAACTCACTGCGCGCCCACAGCTACGGCTGCGGCCAGCTCATCGCGGCCGCCCTGGACGCCGGTGCCACCGAGATCGTGCTCGGCCTGGGTGGCTCGGCAATGTCCGACGCCGGCAGTGGCGCCCTGCGTGCCTTGGGGCTCAAGCCCCTGGATGCTGCCGGGAATGTGGTGCCGCTCGGCGGGGGTTCCCTGGCCGACGTCGTCGCCATCGACGTCTCCGGGCTGGATCCGCGGCTTTCGGCCGTGAAGTTCCGCATCGCCGTCGATGTCCAAAACCCGCTGTACGGTCCGGACGGCGCCGCACACATTTTCGGCCCGCAGAAGGGCGCCGATGAAGACGCTGTCGAGAAGCTCGACGCCGGTCTGCGCAACTGGGCGTCGCTCCTTCGCGAAGCCACTGGCCGGGATGTGAACGTACCGGGAGCCGGGGCGGCTGGCGGCTTCCCGGCGTCGTTCCTGGGCTTCACTGACGCCGCGCTGGAAGGTGGCTTCGCGTTGGTGGCGGGCTTGACCGGGCTCGCTTCACACTTGGGCGAAGCGGACCTGGTGATCACCGGCGAAGGTTCCATGGACGAGCAGTCGCTCACGGGCAAGGCGCCGATCGCGCTCGCCGACGCCGCAAGCGTTCACGGAATTCCCGTGATCGCCGTCGCTGGCCGCATCACCGTGACGCCTGAAGACCTTGCGAAGCATGGCATCGTGGCCGCGGCGCAGTTGCTGGACGTGGCTCAGCGCAAGGACGGCGTTCCGGACGTCGCCGACGCCGTAGCCAATGCCGCGAAGTACCTGGCCTGGGCTACCAGCCAGGTACTCGAAGGGGCGTAATTACTGCCGGTAGCCCTCGACTTCGCTGACAGGGCGGGGTTCGGCTTCGTCAGGGTTTTCGCCTGCGTCCTTCTTGGCGCGGCGCTGGCGCAGCAGGTCCCAGCATTGGTCGAGTTGGGCTTCAAGCTGGGCCAAGCGGGCGCGGCTGTCGTCGCCGTCGTTTTCTGATCCTGAAGAGTCACGCAGGCGGTGCTCCTCCTCCACCAGCGACTGAATGCGCTCCAGAAGATCCTGGTTGTCCATTGACTCTCTCCTCAGTACGGTGTTGCACGGTTACCTCGAACCTAGTCCTGACGATGGGGTGCGTCTACTGGTGGCTGACGGCATACTTGGGTCATGGAATTCACTACGACCATCGTCGGCGATGGAAACAAGGCGGGCATCGAAGTTCCGGACCACATCGTTGATGGACTGGGTGCGGGCAAGCGGCCGCCGGTGGTGGTGACCATCAACGGTAGGAGCTACCGCAGCAGCATCGCCGTGATGGGCGGGAAATACATGGTCGGCGTCAGCTCGGCCAACCGTGAACTGACGGGTGCCTCGGCCGGGGACACTGTGGAAGTTGGCCTTGAGGTCGACACGGAGCCGCGCGTCGTTGAGGTACCGGAGGACCTGGCCGCTGCGCTCGATGCTGAGCCTGAGGCGAAGGCCTTTTACGGGACCCTGAACTACAGCGCGCAGCGGCGATACGTGGAACCGATCGGGGATGCGAAGACGGAGGAAACCCGGGCGCGACGGATCGCGAAGGTGGTTTCGGATTTGAAGGCCGGGAAGAAGTAGCCCTGATTGACCGTGGGCTGGCCATGCGACGTTAGGCGAGTGCCGTCGTCGTCGATGCCCTCCGGGCTATCAGTGCGATTCCTGCCGCCGATGCAAGGAAAACGACCGCGAGGATGGCCCACCCGAGCGGACCATGGTCGACGACGGTGGCGGTCACCACGAGCGGTGCGAGCATGGCCCCCAGGGCAGAGCCCATCCCGAACATCCCTTGGTAGGCCCCGGCCTGCACGGGGTTGGCGAGTTCGAAGCTGAGTCCCCACGCTCCCGCTTGCGAAAGGATTTCCGCGAACGAGTGCAGGAGCGCCGCGCCGCACAGGAGGACGACCGCGGCAATGACCGGCGCTCCGCCTGCCAACGCGTAGAGGGCGCAGGCTACGGCCATGAGTGCGCCACCGGTCATCACGATTTTTCCGGCCCGGCGGGGGTCGTCTGTACCCCGTGAGAGCGGCACCTGGAGCAGAACCACGCACAGGGTGTTGATGACAAGGACCACAGATATCAAAAGATCCGGTGCGCTGGTGTCCTGGGAAATCCACAGCGGGACACCCATCTCGGCCAGTCCGAACTGCATGCCGAAAATGCCGGACAGCACGGTCAGCAGGACGTAGCGGCGATCCCGAAAGGGGGAGGCCCCCCGCTTCGGGGCAGGGTTGGCGGGGTCGTGGCGCGGCGCGTCAACCCGGGTGGGCAGGCGGCGGAGGTGCAGCGCGCTCAGGATGTACACCACGCCGGCGCTGATCATCATTCCCCGGAACGCGTCGGCTGTTCCGGCCAGCAGGGCCAGGCCTGCGATCATGCCTCCGGTCGCGATGCCCAGGTTGGTGATGGTGCGGAGGACGGCGCGGGCATTGACGCGGTTCGGCCCATTAAACGCCCGGGCGATGATCGCGGAACGGGTGGCATTGGCGCCTCGATCCACGCCTACGGTAATGCAGGCAATCACGACGGCGGTGATGAAGTTCCCGGCGAAGGTATACGTTGCGATCGCGAGACCCTGGACGGCGACCATGCCCACTAGGAGGCGACGTGCGGAGAAGCGGTCGGCGAGCCGCCCGCCAAGATAGGAGGTGGCGACGCCGACCCCGCTGGAAACGGAGAGGATCACGGCGATTTCAACGGCGCTCAGCCCCACAAAACGGCTGAAGTAGAGCACGGTCAGAGTGAGGAAGATGCCTCGACCCACTGTGGAGACAAGGATGGCAGAAGCCAGGATCTTGAGCGTGGGATCAGAGAGTGCGACGCGGAGCGTCTGCCGGGGAGCGGGGACGGTGTCTGCGGGAGTTGTAGTCACCCACCCATTTCTGCCACCCCCCGGATGCCATCGGTATTGATGTAGCGTTGTGCTTCATGTTGAAGTATGAGTTGTCCGAGGCAGATCTCGGCGGCGTGCGCTTTGGCATCTCTCCCTTGTGCGAACTTGGACTTTCCCTCAGGGCCATCCGTGACCCCAGCCAGTATCCACTGCAGCTGCCTTGGTTGCGCCGGACAGAAGAGGCCCGCGCACGCCTGGACCTCGATGGATTGCTGGCCCTGGTTGATGACCGGCTGTGGACGCCGGACTTCCTGAACCCCCGGCCAGAGTCGCCGCTCACCCGGATCGACGACGAGTTCGCGGCCTTGGAGCGGATTTCCGCCGAACAGTTTCATGGGGACCTGATCCGGGTGCACGGTTCTGTTCCGGCTGCCTATTCGGGCCCCGCCGGCCCGGCAATCCGGCGGATGGCCGGTATCCTCCAGGACTTTTGGGACACGTGCTTCGCACCGCACTGGCTGCGCATGCGCACCATCCTGGAAGCGGACATTGTCTACCGCGGCCGGCACATTGCGCAGGGCGGCCTGTTCACGATGCTCAACGATTTGTCGGGCGCTGTGGAATTCGACGGCCGGGTCATATCCGTGCGGTTGAAGAATCCCGCATCAAGGACCGAGAAGACTGAAGGCCTGGGGCTGACCCTTGTTCCCACCATGTTCACCCGCAGGGCCTCTGCTCCCGTGAACCATGGCGACCCGCCGATGCTGATGTACCCGGCGCGGGGACAAGGCGCCATGTGGGAGGCGGAGCAAGTGAGAAGCCCTGCCGCCGTTGTGGCGGTGCTCGGCGAGGTCCGGACCAGCCTGCTGACCGCGCTCGCTGCCCCTGCGTCATCCACGGAGCTCGGAGCGCGCTTTGGTGTGACCACGTCCGCGGTCAATCAGCATCTCAGGGTGCTCAGGAATGCCGGGCTCGTGACATCCACGCGCTACGGCCACAGTGTGCTCTACTTTCGGAGCGAGTTGGGCTCCGCATTGCTGCTGGGGTGAAGCCTGTATCACGAAATGGATCGAAGCGGTTTAGCCCTCGCACTCGATGCAATACGAGTGGCCGTTGGATTCGCGGGCCAACTGGGATCGGTGCCGGACCAGGAAGCAGGAGTAGCAGGTGAACTCGTCCTCGGCTTGGGGAATGACCTGAACGATGAGTTCCTCGGAGACAATTTCTCCCCCGGGCGTCAGGCCTTCATCGAAGGCATCGGCCTCGTCCAATTCGGTGACCACGCTGCGGGCGTCAGGCGCGTTGGCGGACTTGAGCGCTTCCAGCGATCGATCCTGGGTTTCCTTGACGTCGGAGCGGACTTCGTCGTAATCAGTTGCCACTGAGGTGATTCTCTTTTCTGATGTTCGATTCTGACGACTCTGCAACGCGTACCACCGCGACATTGTTCCCGGAGATGGATGGCCCGGGTGACGCCAAGGGCGCTCACCGGTGGCATTCACCAAATCCACCTGGATTCACCCGATCCTGGAGAGTGCCATCCGCCCCAGGTGAGTGCCGCCGTCGTGCGTTAGTCCTTACGCAGGCTGTAGGTGCTGACGACGTTGCCCTTGCTGGTGGCGTACTGGTCCTCCAGTGTGAGCCGGTGCAGTGGATCGCCGTCCTCGAAGAGACGCCGCCCGCTGCCCGCCACGACGGGGTGGGTCATGAGGGTCAGCTCGTCGAGTACGCCTGCGAACAGCAGTTGGCGAACCAGGGAGATGCTGCCGCAGACTGCGATTTCACCGCCGTCGCGGTTCTTCAGCTCGGTGACAAACTGCTCTACATCGCCCTCGATCAGGTGCGAGTTCTGCCACTCCAAGGGCTCCGTGAGGGTGCGGGACGCAACGAACTTTTCAACGGGATTGATGAAGGCCGCGAAATCGTCGTCCTGTGAAGCGGTGGGCCAGTAGCCGGCCCACTCCTGGTAGCTGACCCGGCCAAGAACCACGGTGTCCACGGAGTTGATCATCTTGGTCAGCCCCTTGCCCAGGTCTTCGTCGAAACTGTCGAACTGGAACTTGAACGGATCCTGGACCACGCCGTCTACGGAGTGGAACAGGCCGGCAGTGACTTTGCGCAAGGGGTCCTCCTGTTATGCGGCGTTGTTAGGCAGCGCGGCTGGTTGTCTGAAGTGGCCGGGACGGCAGGGCGGTCACATTGCCGGCTTCGGACGGAAGGCGGACGGGCACCTCATGGAGTTCAGCGTAAATCTTCAGCTGGTCCAGCGCATCTGCATCCACGCTTGCTTCCGTTAGGTCCATCTCCACGTCGAGTCCGCCGAAGCTCTTGGTGCGCTGGACCACGGGGTAGAGTCCCTGAAGGCTCAAGGCGGTCACGCGACCGGTTGCTGCGATCTGGATCTGTTCGCCGTCCACGTCGACTCGAACAATTACGGAGAGCTTCTCGCTGTCCAATGCACTGCCTTTCATCCTTGCTGCGACGCTGCAGCGTCCCCCAGCGTATGTGCCGCATGTGACCTGCGCAACATTACGACGGCGGGACGGAGGCGAGTGCCGCCGTCGTACTCCAGGTGAAGTACGACGACGGCACTCGTCTTTTGCTGCTGTGTTGCGGTTGACCGCTAAGCGGTCTGGCCCGCGTGCTGACCTTCAGAGATCTCCTCGACCACCTTGGCGTTGAACGCCGGGAGGTCGTCCGGGTTGCGGCTGGTGACCAGGCCTTGGTCCACCACGACTTCCTCGTCCGTCCAGTTGGCGCCCGCGTTCTTCAGGTCGGTCTGGAGCGTGTGGAACGAGGTGACGTTGCGGCCCTTGATCACTCCGGCGTCAATGAGGATCCACGGTCCGTGGCAGATCGATGCCACTGGCTTGTGTTGCTCAAAGAAGGCGCGGGTGAAGTTCTGCGCATCCGTATCCACGCGGAGGTTATCCGCATTCACGACGCCGCCCGGGAGTACGAGCGCATCAAAGTCGGATGCATTGGCGTCCGCGACTGCGAGGTCTACGTCGAAGGTGTCGCCCTTCTCCACGCCGTTGAAACCCTGGAGCTTACCCTTGCTGGGGGCCACGAGGGTGGGCTCGCCGCCGGCATCCTTGACCGCCTGCCACGGGCTGGTGAGTTCCACCTGCTCCACGCCGTCCGTCAGCAGAAATGCGACCTTCTTGCCTGCGATGTTGTGTTCTGACACTGTTCCTCCTCGGTGCGCAGCGGGGTGCCTTTTGAGCGTGCGCCGCCGCTGTGAGAGTTGTTTGTCTGACCTGTTCCAGCCTAGGGAACCTCGCTTTAGTAAGCAAGCTGACTATCATCTTCACTGCGCGGAATGGATTGCTTAACAATCGAATATCGATAGAATCAGGTTGTTGTTCGATAAAGGAGACCCTCTTGGGAAAGTTGACGATTCTAGCGCTGCGGATGGTGATTGCACTGGTGCTGGTGGGTTCCTTGTTCGTTCAGGTGCGGATGGTGCCCCTGCTGTCTGCCGACCTGGTGGAGGCCGGCGCGCCCGACGGTCCTCGGATTTGCTTGCTCGTGATCATCGTTCTGGGGATCCTCTGCGTGCAAGTGGTTGCCGTCTGCGTGTGGCGGCTGCTCACTATGGTGCGAAGCGGGACGGTGTTTTCGCACCGTGCCTTCCGCTTTGTGGACATCGTCTTTGGGGCCATTGCCTTTGCTGCGGTCCTCATGTTCGCGATCGCGGTCCTGTTGGCTCCAGGTGACATTGCGCCCGGGGTGGTGCTGTTGGTCTGTGGGGCTGCGTTGATGATCGCCGGCGTCGCACTTCTCGTGCTGATCCTGCGAACCTTGCTCGCCCAGGCCGTCGCGCGCAACATCGAAGCCGCAGGTCTGCGCGCCGAACTCGACGAGGTCATCTGATGCCGATCATCGTGGACATCGACGTCATGCTCGCCAAACGAAAGATGCCGGTGGGCGTGCTTGCGGAGCGGGTGGGTATCACGCCTGCGAATCTGGCCGTGCTCAAGAATGGGCGGGCAAAAGCCGTGCGGTTTACGACGCTTGAGGCGTTGTGTGAGGTGCTGGAGTGCCAGCCGGGGGATTTGTTGCGGTGGGAGGCCGACAGCGTTGGCGGGTCTCTTGAGGCGCACTCGGTCGGGAGTGACCGGACCGGCACCTCCTAGCCCCCGGCTCCCGGAGCAGCGGACGGTGCGCCCGACCCCGCCGGCGCCGGAGTAGCGGGCGCGGGTGCCGTTGGAGGCGCCTCGGCAGGAGCCGTCTGCTCCGGAGTTGGCACAGGGGTCCCCGCCGGCGCGGAAGCAGTCGGAACTGGAGCGCTGGAGACCGGAGGCGCAGAAGCGGCCGGTGCTGCAGGTGCCGAACCCGGGGCTTGTGACGCCGCACCTTCTGAGGGCGCGGCCTGCGACGGGGTGACCGTTGGTGTTGCCCCCGAACTGGGCGATGCAGGGCTGGGTGTAGCCCCCGGGCCAGCCGTAGAGGGGGCGCCGCCGGCGCTGGGATCAGCGCGGATCACCTCCACTATTCGCTCTTTGTACGCGGTGAGTCGTGCTTGGATTTCGGACAGAGGAACATTCCGCAGGTTACGCCCGAACTCCGCGATCTCCTGCCACAGGGACTCCAGCTTGGACAAGGCGTCGTGGCTGAGTGGACCGTCGAGGGTCAACACCAGCTGGCTTGCCAGTGCATAGGTCACGCACGCAACGCAGTTGTAGTTGGCGGCCGCGGACAGATTCTGCGGCACCACGACATCGGCCTGCCCCACAATGAGCACCACCTGGAACCCGACTGCTACAGCCGCGCAGCCGGTGCAGTTCGCGAAGGCGTACGCTTCGTTGGTGGTGTCCACCGGTTGCCCTTCGTTCGCCCACACCAGGGCAAAGGCGACGTCGTAGACCACCGATCCGTCGGTGGTGTTGACCGCGAGTGCTTGGTTGCCGTCGTCGTCAGGGGCCGGGGGTTTGTTGAACGGGAAAACCCACGACGGCGCTGCCTGGCCGCCGTCGACGGCTCCAGGGTCAGGAGCCTCACCAGCCGCCTGGGCAGAGTCCGCGCGGGGAACCATGACAAGGCTGAGTTCCGGGTTGTCGCGCGTCGGAAGTTCTTGGCCCTCCGGCCATAGTGCAACAGTCTGTCCGGGACGGCCCTCGACCAGTGCAGTCGTGCCAGCTACCGTCTCCAGGGCTGGGGCGGCGTCCAGCAAGGTCCCTCGTTCATAGGGCTGGACCGGGGCGTAGTTTCCGGGGTGCGGCCACCAGGTCCAAGCCAGCCCGGCTCCCAACGCTGCGACGAGGACGAGTGCGACGCCACGCTGGACGGCCTTGCCTTCAGTCTTTTTCCACAGGCCCCGCAGCGTCTGCCCGGCCACACGGGCCAGGACGAGCAGAATCGCGAGGACCGGCAAGGCGACGGCAAGCAATGCAAGGAAGCGGGCCCCCGCCCCGGCAAAGTCACCCGTGTCGGCAGTCTCCGTGAGCGCGGCGAATTGCGCTGCCGCACTCGACCATGCGGTGCCAAGGAGACGCGGCAACGAGATAACCATTAACAAGACACTGAGTAGCAGAAGCGGGACAGTCACCAGCACCCATACGGTGACCAACGCCCGCGCCCACGGCTTCAGTGCCTGGGCCTCGGCGTTGTTCCTGTGCCACGGCAACAGGGCCAGCAGGGTGGGTTTGATGCGCTGGAAAAGGTCAGGGACACCCGTGGCGTCAGCCAGGATGTGGTAGCCGTCGAATCTCAATAGCGGAAGGAGCTGACGCACCATCTGCAGAACCTGGGTGGCAATCACCAGCAGCCACGCGTCGTCGTGCGTCAGTAGCCAAACCGCCATGATCGCGACGGCGGCAATCGCGTTAAAGTACAGCCCACCCAAGTCCGTCCGGAGCCGTCCCCCACGGCCGAGGCGGTAGGAATCGGTGACGTCGGTGAAGAAAGCAGGCCACACCAGGTAGAGCCCGGCACCCATCCTTCCGGGAACAGCCCCGCCGCGGGTTGCGGCCGCTGCATGTCCGAACTCGTGGAATCCCGCGGAAAGGATGGTGATAAGGAAAACCAGGAGGAGCAGGCCTGGATTGGCAAACGCGTTATGGGTGGCGGACGCGAGGCCTTTGACCATCAATACCCACCAGCACGCCGCCGCGAACGCCGTGATGATCACGGCAACGATGATGGGATGGAACAGGACGGCGAACGGCGTCGTCAGTTTCCGGGTCAACGTCGGATCCGTCACCGTGAATCGGAAGCGCATGCCCAGGAGGGGATCTGCCCGCTTCACTTCCGGTTGCGATCCGTCCGCCAAGCGCAGCAGGCCCAAGGGCAGCAGCTGTGATCGGACCAAGGCAGCCACATTCCCGGCGCTGACCTGCCGGCCGAAAACAGGGGTCACATGGTGGGCGATGTCATCCAGGCTCCGGGTGCCATCGGCAGCCTCCAGCACCAGGAACAGCAGCCGCGTCAGTTGGAGTGCCTGACCGTCGGCGCGGCGGACCAGCGAGGGCGGTTCGCGGTAGCCCGAACCCTTCGCCTCGCCCAACAACTGCACGCCGTCGGCCTGGACCGGAAACTCCGGGAGGCCGTCCGTGTTAATGGAAAAGCGCTCGGGCAGCGTTGAACGAGGCGGCCCGTCCTGGGTGAAGGAACCGCCGCTCGCCGTTGTCATGGTGGCCTACTGCTTCAAGTCGGACTGCTGGTCCGCGCTGGCCGTTGCTTCGCCGGTGATGTTCTGGTTGATGATCGCATCCTGCTGCGATACCGCCGTGGCGCTGCTGTCGATCGAGCCGATGTTCGCGGCAACGGCTGCGTCTATCGGGGCGGCCACGTTGGCGTTTGCTGCCACGGCGCCGTTGATCGGGGCGGCGATGTCGGCGCTGGCGTCCAGGTCGACGTTGACGTTCAGCAGGTCGCCGTCCAAGGCGGCGGTGGCGTCCGTGGGGAGGGCGCCGACGTCGGGGGAGCCCGCGTCCGGCAGTGCCCCGCCGTCTGTGGGGGCCGTGGCGCCACCTGTTGCGCCGTCATCGATGGTGTCATTGCCTTGATCAATGGTGCTGTCCTGCCCGGACTCCGCCACTGCGTCGGCTGTGATGCCCTGATCGATGATGACGCCTTGATCGGACAGGGCCTGCGCTTCAGAACCGGAGGAAAGAATGTTGGCGGACGCTGCGGCGTCGATAGGAGCAGCAACGTTGGCGTTGGCAGCGACGGCAAGGTCGATGGGGGCGGCCGCGTCAATAGCGAGGTCTAGGTCGGCGTTCAGATCCAGCACGGATGCCACTTCCTTGTCCGGGAGGGCTGTGCCTTGCTGTTGCAGCAGTTCTTCGTCGGACAGCGGGGGAAGATCGTGTTCAGTGCTCACGTCCAGGCTCCTATCCTGCACCGGCCAGCCGCCCCGGATAGGCGGGCTTCACACCGGTGCGCGTCATGCGAATAGATAGTAAGCATAATGATGAATTTGTGGAAGCTGGGTCCGCCGTGTGACCTCGATAAACGCTCTACTTCCCCTTCTTCCCGCCCCGCTTAGCAGCAGCATTCATCGCCGACTTCGCCGCAGGCGGCAGCCCCGCCGTCTCGGTTTCCGGCTCAGCCACAGTCCCGCGCCAGCGAGCCAGTCCCTTCATGCCGTGGTAGATCACCAGGGCAGCGGCGGATCCGAGGGCGATGCCGGTGAACTTCAGTTCGCCGATGGTCCACGTGTAGTCCGCGATGCCAATGATCAGGGCCACGGCGGCGGTGGTCAGGTTGATGGGGTTGGAGAAGTTGACCTTGTTCTGCACCCAGATCTTCACGCCGAGCACGCCGATCATGCCGTACAGCATGGTCGCGGCGCCGCCCAGCACACCCGCGGGAACGGTCGCGATCAGTTCGCCGAATTTCGGGGAGAAGCTCAGCAGGATAGCGAAGATACCGGCCACCCAGTACGCCGCCGTCGAATAGACCTTGGTGGCGGCCATGACGCCGATGTTCTCGGCGTATGTCGTGGTTCCGGATCCGCCGCCGAACCCGGCAAGTACCGTCGCGGCGCCGTCGGCCATCAGCGCGCGGCCGGAGACGCCGTCGAGGTTTTGGCCTGTCATGGCGGCCACCGACTTCACGTGCCCCACGTTCTCGGCTACCAGCACCAGAACCACCGGCACGAACAGACCCACCACCCCGATGTGGAACTCAGGCGTCTGGAACAGCGGCAGGCCAACCCACGCGGCGGCGTCCATCTTTTCGTATGAAACCTCGCCGCGCATCATCGCCACGAGGTAACCGACAACAACACCCACCAGGATGCTCAGGCGCCCTAGGATCCCGCGGAAAAGCACAGAAACCAGGATGATCGTGACCAGTGTGATGAGGGCAGTAACCGGCGCGAGGTCGAAGTTCGCCTTGGCAGCCGGAGCCAGGTTAAGGCCGATCAGCGCCACGATGGCACCGGTGACGATCGGCGGCATGAGCCTGTTGATCCACTCGGCGCCGAACTTCTGGACCACCGCACCGATCAGCGCGAGGACGACGCCGGCAAGCACCACCCCGCCCAAGGCGCCACTGACGCCGTACTGCTGCTGGGACGCCATGATCGGGGCGATGAACGCGAAGCTCGAACCCAGGTAGCTGGGCACGCGGCCCTTGGTAATGACCAGGAACAGCAGGGTGCCAATGCCGGAGAACAACAGCGTGGTGGCCGGTGGCATGCCCGTGATGATGGGGACCAGGAAGGTCGCGCCGAACATGGCCACCACGTGCTGCATGCCGATGCCGATGGTCAGGGGCCACGCCAGCCGCTCGTCGGGTGCCACCACGTGGCCGGGGCGAATGGACTTTCCGTTGCCGTGGAGCTTCCATTTGATGCCGAGCATGCTCATGGCGGGCCTTCCTCAGAAGAGTGTTGGGATTCGGTGCAACATTACCGCCATTGCGGGGCCCGCTCTACGCGCCTCACGCGCTGAATAACGCGCAAAACGGGCCTCACAACGCAAGGAAACGACACGCGGAGTCACGATGTGTGCCCAACGTCACGGGCCGTCACGGGAAGAGGACAACGGAAGTTGAAGTTGCAACCATGGAAAGCAGAAGTGCCCGGCCGGCTCAGGGCCAGGGCCCAGCGAAAGGTTTACCCATGACGATTGCACACGAAGAAGCAGTCATTGACGCCGCAGCAGTCGACGCCATCTTTGCCGAAGCCCGCACCGCCAACAGCTTCGCCGGTGAGGTCACCGACGAGCAGGCCCGTGCCATCTACGAGCTCACCAAGTTCGGCCCCACTGCCTTCAACTCCCAGCCGCTCCGCGTGACCTACGTCCGCTCGGATGAGGCCCGCGCCAAGCTGGTGGACACCCTCTCCAACGGCAACAAGTCCAAGACCGCGTCCGCGCCGCTGGTCGCCATCCTCTCCTACGACACTGACTGGCAGGGTCAGTGGGACAAGTTCCTGCCCGCCTACGGCGCGCCCAAGGCCATGTACGACGCCGATCCCGCTTTCGCCGCTGCTACGGGCAACAACAACGCTCATTTGCAGGCCGGTTACTTCATCCTGGCCGTACGCTCCCTCGGTTTCGCCGCTGGCCCGATGACCGGTGCAGACTTCTCCGCCATCGACGCCGAGTTCTTCCCGGCCGGCGACCAGAAGAGCTTCCTCGTGGTCAACATCGGCCAGCCGGGCCCGGACGCCTGGGGCGAAGCCAAGCCGAAGTTCGCCTACGACGACGTCGTTCGCACCGTCTAGGACCTCACAGCAGAAACGCCCGCCCACACGTATATGGGCGGGCGTTTTTCGTTGCCACTCAGCTGGCAGGGCCAGCACACCAACCCCGGGCCTCTGGGAAGGTGAGAGAGCGTCGGGGTTCGGGTGGCGTTAGGTGAGAGGGCGTCGGGGAATTCCCGCCGTTAGGTGAGAGAGCGTCGGGGTTCGGGTGGCGTTAGGTGAGAGGGCGTCGGGGAATTCCCGCCGTTAGGTGAGAGATGGTCCCAACGCCAGGACGGAATGCGGTGGCACACTATGCCTATGCGGAACCTCATTTGGGTGGCATTTACGGAGCCTGTTACGCCGGGGCTGGTCTTTCCACGCAGCGATTGGCCGTTGCACATCACGCTCTTAAGGTTCGACGTCGGCGATGAGGCGAGTGCCGACGTCGCCGATGTCCTGGCGGAGGTGGCCGAAGCGCCGGTCAGGGGTGCACTTGGAACCAAACTGAGGGTTGGCGAGGAAGCCGGTTTCGGGCACATGGGGTCGATCCCCGTGAGCCTGATCAACCACCATCCGCTGCTTCAAGGGCTCCACGAGGAAATCGTTGAAGCAGCTGTCAGCAACGGCGCAAGAATCGCTACGCCGAACTACATCCTGGACCATTACCGGCCGCACATCTCGCGCCACGACGGCAAGCGCCCCAAGTCCGGAGACGTCGTCGTTCTTGACCAGGTAGCCCTGGTGGACATGGCCCCCGACGGCGACCACACCATCCGGCGCATCCTCAGGCTCTGGACGCAGGACGCCCAGAGCCTTGAGGAACCTACGCGATAACCCCGTCCACCAACGCCTTGGCTTCTTCTTGAACCTGCTTCAGGTGGTCCGCGCCCTTGAAGGACTCGGCGTAGATCTTGTAAACGTCCTCAGTGCCGGAGGGTCGGGCCGCGAACCAGGCGTTTTCGGTAACAACCTTCAGGCCGCCGATCGAAGCGCCGTTGCCGGGAGCCTCGGTGAGCTTGGCCGTGATCTCTTCGCCGGCGAGGGAAGTGGCGGTGACGTCGGCGGCGGAGAGCTTGCCCAGCTTGGACTTCTGCTCGCGCGTGGCGGCAGCGTCGATGCGGGCGTAAACGGGTGCGCCGAACTGGTCCGTCAATCCCTTGTAGAGCTGCGACGGAGACTTGCCCGTGACGGCGGTGATCTCCGACGCCAGGAGTGCCAGCAGGATCCCGTCCTTATCCGTGGTCCAGACGCTGCCGTCGAGCTTGTTGAAGGATGCGCCGGCCGATTCCTCGCCACCGAATGCCCCTTCGCCGGACAGCAGGCCGGGCACGAACCACTTGAACCCAACGGGAACCTCAACCAGCTTGCGGCCAAGGCCTGCAGCAACACGGTCGATGATGGAGGACGAAACCAGCGTCTTGCCCACTACGGACCCAGGGTTCCAGCCATCACGGTTCCGGTACAGGTAATCGATGGCGACGGCGAGGTAGTGGTTCGGGTTCATCAGGCCGCCGTCCGGGGTGACAATGCCGTGGCGGTCGGCGTCGGCGTCGTTGCCTGTGGCGACATCGTAGGCAGCCGTACCATCGGCGCCCACCGACATCCGCTTGATGAGGGACGCCATGGCCGACGGCGACGAGCAGTCCATGCGGATCTTCTCGTCCCAGTCGAGGGTCATGAAGGCCCACTGCGGATCAACGGTGGGGTTGACCACGGTCAGGTTGAGCTGGTGGCGCTCGCCGATTTCGCCCCAGTAGTCCACGGATGCCCCACCCATGGGGTCGGCTCCGATGCGGACACCGGCGTTGCGGATGGCGTCGAGGTTCAGGACCGACGGGAGGTCGTCCACGTAGCTGCTGAGGAAGTCGAACTTCCCGGTGGTCTCGGCGTTCAGGGCGTCGTTCAACGGGATGCGCTTGACGCCGCGGAGGCCATTTTCCAGGAGTTGGTTGGCGCGGTCGGCAATCCATCCGGTGGCATCCGTGTCGGCCGGGCCGCCGTGCGGAGGGTTGTACTTGAAGCCGCCGTCGCCGGGAGGGTTATGGCTGGGGGTGACCACGATGCCGTCGGCCTGGGGAGTGCCCGGCGCGGCTTCGTTGTTGTACTTGAGGATCGCGTGGCTCAAGGCCGGCGTTGGAGTGTAGCCGTGGCGTGCGTCCACCAGTACAGTCACACCGTTGGCGGCGAGCACCTCCAAAGCGGAGTTCTGCGCCGGCTCGCTGAGGGCGTGGGTGTCACGGCCGATGAACAGCGGCCCGGTAATGCCCTGGCGTCCACGGTATTCAACGATTGCCTGCGTGATCGCGAGGATGTGCGGCTCGTTGAAGGACGCCTTCAAGCTGGATCCGCGGTGTCCTGACGTTCCAAACGCCACGCGTTGGGCGGGATCGCCCAAGTCCGGAGCTACGTCGAAATACGCGTCCAGCAGGGCTGTGATGTCAACAAGGTCCTGGGGAAGGGCAACTGTGCCCGCTCGGCTAGCCATGGGGTCCAGCATGCCAGACCATAAGGCCTGCTGACAGGAAATGTC
This sequence comes from Paenarthrobacter sp. TE4293, assembly GCF_050435325.1. Classification (NCBI taxonomy): domain Bacteria; kingdom Bacillati; phylum Actinomycetota; class Actinomycetes; order Micrococcales; family Micrococcaceae; genus Paenarthrobacter; species Paenarthrobacter sp. TE4293. The sequence continues at coordinate 54,044 of NZ_JBNJRY010000011.1, read as the reverse complement.
CGCGATCCGGCCCCTGTGACGTCGAATCCCGGCGAACCAGCCCGCGATGACGCCGCGGTTCACCGGGAGTTCAGCGGCAGGTGATAGCCGAAAAACGCCCCCTCCCGGTCCAGGAACCGGGACGGAGCGAATTCATTCCCACCAGGTGCCGGGACCTAGACGGCAGTGTAGCCACCATCAACCAGCACGTACGAGCCTGTCATGAAGCTGGCCTTGTCGGAGAGGAGGAACGTGGTGACGTTCGCGATCTCATCGGCCTTGCCCAGCCGGCCCAGGGAGTGCTTGGCCTCAAGCCCGTTGATGACTTCCTTTGGTGCTGCGGCGAGCAGAGGGGTATCGATGTAGCCGGGTCCGATCGCGTTGACGCGGAGACCTTGCGCACCATATTCGGCCGCGGCGTTCTTGGTCAGGCCAACGACGCCATGCTTGGCGGCCGTATACGCGGCGTTGCCGGGAGCGGCAACAGCGCCATGGATCGAAGCCATGTTCACGATGGCACCTTCGGAGGCGCCGGCGGCCAGGATGGCCGGAATTTGATAGCGCATGCCGTAAAGGACACCGCTCAGGTTGATGGCGATGACGCGGTCCCAGTCGTCAATGTCGACTTCTCCCACGGGAGCGCTTGCCCCGCCGATGCCCGCGTTGTTCACGGCGTAGTTGAGGGCGCCGTACGTCTCCACGGCAAAGTCGACCGCCTTCTTGCTGTCCTCGGCCACGGCAGTGTTGGCCTGGAACGGAACTGCAGTGCCGCCGTCGGCCTTGATGTCGTTGGCCACGCGGGTGGCGGCGTCGAGGTTGACGTCAGCAACCACGACGTTGACGCCGTTCTTTGCGAGGTCCTTGCTGATCGCTTCCCCGAGCCCGGATCCGCCGCCCGTGACGAGCGCGGTCTTGCCTTCGAAGTTACCCATGATTCCTCCTTCGCGGGACGGATCCCGCCGATTTCTTTGGTGAGCGCTGTTTAAGTCGCTACATACATAAACCGAGTGGGACTCGGAAAAATTCCATGCTTATGCATGAATCTTCCGTGATGGGTCCCAGTCCCCATGTCCGCAGCCGCGCGCTACCTTCTATGGCACCCCGGACGGCGGTAGTGTTGGGATCAAAGACCACTTTCAGGGGGATTCCTATGTCAGATCAGCCATCCAAGGGCAACGAGGACAAGCCTGCGGGCTACGAACCGCCGCAGTATGTCCCGCCCGCGCAGTTCAGCCCACCCGAGTCGGCCGCGCCGGTCCAAAGCGCACCCGAGCCCGGAGCACCCGAGCAGGGCGCCAACGCCACCCAGCCGCTCCCGCCCTGTGAGCAAGGCACGCACGGGCACGACGCCTACACGCAGAATGCCCAAGGCCAGAACGACTTCTCCACGCAGCCGCAGCCGCCCACCAGCCAGGGTTCCTACACGCCGGGCGACTACAGCCAGCAGCCGCCGTCGCCGTACGGCCAGCCGCCCAGCCCGTACCAGCAGCAGGCGTTCAACCAGCAGCCCTATGGCCAGCAGCCATACGGCCAGCCCAACCCCTATGGCCAGCCGGCGTACTACGCCATGCAGGCGGAGCCCAAGGGCCTGAGTATCGCCAGCATGTGCTGTGGCATTGCGATCTACGTTGGCTTCGGCTTCTTCATCCTCCCGCAGATCGCCGCCGTGATTCTGGGCCACCTCGCCCTCAAGCGCGAACCCGCAGGCAAGGGGATGGCCATCGCCGGCCTGGTGATGGGGTACCTCGGCGTAGCGCTGACGTTGATCTTCGGCATCATCTTCTTCGCTGCGATCGGCGCCTCAAGAAGCAGCTACAACTACTAAGCAACCGCGTACGACGGCGACCCTTGCCTTCGGTGGGAATCCCACCGAAGGCAAGGGTCGCCGTCGTTTGCGTGGCGCCAGGCGCCTGGTTCGGCGTCAGCCGGGGCTGTTAGCGAACGCCGCCCATCAGCTTCTTGATCGCGGGCGATGCCGCAGCGAGGCCAACGGCCAGGACCACAGCCACGCCGCCGATTCCCAGGAAGTACGGGAGCTCGTCCTTGGGGTTGTACAGACCCGCGAGAATGCCCGCCAGGGTGGTGCCGAGGGAGACCGACAGGAAGAACAGGGCCACCATCTGGGTGTGGAAGGCCTTCGGGGCCAGCTTGGTGCTCACGGACAGGCCGATGGGGGACAGGAACAGTTCGGCCAGGGTGAACATGAACAGGATTCCCACCAGTGCCAGCAGCGGGGTCTTGCCTTCACCGGCCAGCGGGATGAACGCGAGGAAGGCCAGGCCCATGATGAACAGGCCGGCGGAGAACTTCAGCGGCGAACTCGGCTGCTTCGGGCCGAGCTTGGTCCACAGTGCGGCCATGACGCCGGCGAAGATGATGATGAACACCGGGTTGATGGACTGGACCCAGGCTGCGGGCATCTCCCAGCCGAACAGGTTGCGGTCCAGCTTTTCCTGGGAGTACACGGCGATGAACGTGAACTGCTGCTGGAACAGTGCCCAGAACCCGGCTGAAGCGATGAACAAGGGGATGAAAGCGACCACGCGCTTGCGCTCCACGCCAGTGACCAGCGGGCTGCGGAAGATCAGGAACAAGTAGATCACCGCGGCGCCGATGGCGGCATATGCCATGCTTCGGGCCAGGTTGTTGGCATTGACGATCCCCGTGCCGAGCAGGACGCCAATGACGATCAGGATGGCCAGGAAGATCAGGCCGTACTTGGTGCGGTCCTTCGCCGGAAGCGGGTTGGGAACGCGGTGCGCTTCCTCGGGGAGCCTTTTGCGGCCCAGCGAGTAGATGACCAGGCCGATGGCCATGCCCACAGCTGCGGCACCAAAGCCGATGTGGAAACCGTAGCTCGTCTGCAACCATCCAGTGACCAGCGGGCCGATGAGCCCACCGATGTTGATGCCCATGTAGAAGATGGAGAAGCCGGCGTCGCGGCGCTCGTCCTTCTCGCCGTAGAGGGTACCCACCAGGGCAGTCGCATTGGCCTTCAGGCCGCCTGAGCCGATGCCTACCAACACGAGGCCTGCGATCAGGCCTGGAATACCCGGCAGGAGCGCCAGTGCGATGTGGCCGGCCATGATCATGATGGCCGAGCCGAACAGGACCTTTTCGGAGCCGAACAGACGGTCGGCGAGCCAGGCGCCGAGGATCGTCGACAGGTAAACGCCGCCACCGTACGCGCCCACCAAGCCAGCGGCGAGCCCCTGGTCGATGGAGAGGCCGCCCTGCTCGGCGGTGAAGTACATGTAGTAGAGCAGGATTCCCTGCATGCCGTAGAAGGAGAATCGCTCCCACATTTCCACGGAGAAGAGGCTGGCCAACATCTTTGGGTGGCCGAAGAATGACGTATCGCCCGCTGGCTTGGCGGACTCAGCCGTGGTTTGAGGTGTGCTCATTTTCTTAATGCTGGCACTGACTGCGGGCATTGTCACATCGATGAATGCCCGGGGCAACCACTTTCCATATGTTAGACGGGCGGCTTAACGATCAAAGGAGACGTCCAGAGCCGCCGCCAATTGCAGAAGCTGCAGCTCAGAGCCTGCCCGCCCAATGAGTTGGATTCCCATCGGCAACCCTGCGGCAGTCGTGTGGACGGGAATACTGATCGCCGGAAGGCCGCACACGTTCACCATGGACGACCACGGGGCGTACTCGCACTGCCTCTTGTAGTCCTCGTCGGCGTCGCCGGCCCACTCGCTCGGCCACTGTTCCCCGCTGTGCCCGCCGCCCGTGAACCAGCCGATCGGCCGCGGCGTCTGCGCCAGCGTCGGCATGAGGATCACGTCCCAGGCGGAGTACTGCGTGACGGTGTCGTGCTCGAACTGGCGCAGGAAATGCAAGGCTTCGTTGACCTTCAGCGCGCTGCGCTGTTGTGCCCGACGCCGGAATGTCCGGGTGAGCGGGGTCAGCAGCGCCTCCCGCTGGGGTGCTATCCGGGCGCTCCCGACGCCGGCAGTCCAGGCCGTTGTGAACGCTTCGGGATAGCGGTTGTCGTAGCGGATCCCGGCCTCGGTCACGCTGTGGCCGGCCTTTTCGAGCAGGTTGGTCCCCAGCGTGAGGGCATCCAGCGCTTCTTCTTCGATCTGGAACGGGTACGCACCCGCCCAGGGGCTGTCCAGGCTGAGGCCGATTCGCAGGGGTTCCGGCGCCCGTCCGACATGGGTGAGGTAACCGCCGTCGGGCGCTTCATTCCGCGGGACCAGCGCGTCCATGAGCAGGGCCGCATCCGCAGCGGTCCGCGACAGGGGACCGGCAACCACCAGCTTGGCGGCGTCACCCGCGCCCGCACCCGACGGCACCACGCCCCGCCCCGGCTTCAGGCCGACCAGCCCACAGGCGCCGGCCGGAATCCGGATGGAGCCGCCGCCGTCGGTCCCTGGTGCGAACGGAACCAGGCCCGCAGCAACTGCGGCTGCGCTGCCGCCCGACGAGCCGCCGGAGCTTCGACCCAGGGAATAGGGATTGCGCGACGGCGGTGCGACGCGGTTTTCGCTGTACGCCGTGAGTCCGAACTCTGGAACCTGCGTCTTGCCCAGTGAGATGACACCGTGGGCCTTCAACGTCGCGGCGAGGGCGCCATCCTCCTGCGCCGCCTTGTGCTCCAAGGCCGCACTGCCGTGGGTAGTGGGCACGCCGGCAACGTCGGTGAGGTCCTTGAAGGCGGTGGGCATGCCGTGGAGGACGGGAAGTTCATCCAGGCGTCCCTCCCGGTTCAGCTTGGCGTGCAGCCCGTCCGCGGCTGCCGCGTCCTGCAGGGCCTGTTCCGCGGTGATCGTGACGAATGCGCCCAGCTGCTTGTTCCCGGCCTCGATCACGGACAGGAAGTGGGCGGTGGTCTCCCTGGCAGAGAGTTCGCCCGAAGCCAAGGCGTCACGGAGCTCAACTGCCGTCAACCGTGAAAGGTGGTGGAGGGAAGGATCAACCAAGGAAACGCGACTCCAACCGTTCTTCCACGGCTACAGCGTCCACGCTCTCGCCGGCGCCCGCCGTCACCCGGAAAGCAGCCTTGTTCTTCACCTCGGAGACCACCTCCACAAGTTCCGTGCCCCGGTACACCAGGCCGACGCCGTCGTCCGTGCAGTGCGTCTCGCCCAGCGTGCCGTTGGCGACCAGCTGATGGATGGCGGGCGCCCTACGCAGTTCTGAGTCGTAATGGACCCCGTTGCCGTAGGGGAGGAAGCCTAGGGCATTGGTGACGGGCCTCAGCTCCGGGCCGAAGGAATCGGTCACCCCGCCCTGATACCAGCAGATGGAGCCCGCGGAGACCCCGGCCAGCACCACGCCGCCCTCCCATGCCTTCCGCAAGATGCTGTCCAAGCCATGGGCGCGCCAGACGGCCAGCAGGTTCACCACGGAACCGCCATTGACCCACACCACGTCCTGCGCCAGGAGGTGGGCTTCCGGGTCCTCGATGTTGGGCATGGTGAAAAGGTTGAGATGGCTGAAGTCAAAGCCCGCTATGCGTGCGGCCTGGTCCATTTCCGCGGCCCACCAGCGCTGATCGCCGGACGCGGTGCCAACGTGTGTCACGCGGGGCGCGCGGCCGGTCACCCCTGACAATTCCACTGCGTAGTGCATCAGGTGGTTGAACTCGATCCTGGTGCGCTCGCCGGGCTTGTAGCCGCCGGATGTCGCCATAATGGTGGGTTGCCCAGCAGCCATGGGGTACTCCTATCGGGCCGACGGTGGGGGAGTGCTTGGGTCCCAGTCTTAGTGTCCCTGCGTCGGGAAGCAAGCGCGGGCTTCCCCTGAAGCTGCGGTGCCACCAAGTTACGGTGCCACGCCGCGGGGACTAGGCTGGATCCTGGACTTAATCGATGGGAAGGGACCGCCATGAGCGACTTCGATACCGTGCCTGTGGGCGACATTCCGGCCGACGCCAGCATTCTGGACGTCCGCGAGGACTACGAGTGGGTGGCCGGCCATGCCGAAGGTGCGCGCCATATCCCCATGGACCAGCTGCCGGCACGCCTGGACGAGCTTGATCCGGACGACGACCTCTTTGTCATCTGCCGCACCGGAGGCCGCTCCTTCCGCGCGGTCCAGTGGCTGGTGGGCCAGGGATATTCGGCAGTGAACGTAGCCGGCGGCATGGACATGTGGTTCGAGGCAGGAAAGCCGATGGTGTCGGACAACGGCCTGAAGCCCGTAGTCCTGTAGCTCAGCTTCCACGCAGATAACCGAGTAGGAATATTCGATGTCAGCAGTTACGTACACGTTCCTCGGCCCTGAGGGCACCTTCACCGAGGCTGCCCTCATGCAGGTTCCCGGTGCTGCTGACGCCACCAGGATTCCGTGCACCAACGTCAACACTGCGCTGGACAGGGTCCGGGTGGGCGAGGCCGACGCCGCCATGGTTCCCATCGAGAACTCGGTGGAGGGCGGGGTTACTGCCACGCTGGATGCCATCGCCACCGGGCAGGAACTCCGGATCATCCGTGAGGCCCTGGTTCCCATCACGTTCGTGCTCGTGGCGAGGCCCGGCGTCGGACTTTCCGACATCACACGCATCTCGACCCACGGGCACGCGTGGGCGCAATGCCGGCTGTGGGTGGACGAGCACCTCCCTGACGCCGATTACGTTCCGGGGTCGTCGACGGCGGCATCCGCCATGGGGCTGCTGGAGGACGATGCTCCCTATGATGCCGCCATCTGTGCACCGCTGATCGCCGCCGAACAACCCGGCCTGAACATCCTGGCCGAGAATATCGGCGACAACCCCGACGCCGTGACCCGGTTCATCCTGGTAAGTCGGCCCGGAGTTCTCCCGGACCGAACCGGCGCAGACAAAACCACTGTCGTGGTCCCGCTGCCTGAAGACCACCCCGGCGCGCTCATGGAAATCCTGGACCAGTTCGCGTCCCGCGGCGTGAACCTGAGCCGCATCGAATCGCGGCCCACCGGACAATACCTGGGCCACTACTTCTTCAGCATCGACGCCGACGGCCACGCCACGGATTCGCGGGTAGCCGACGCCCTTGCGGGCCTCCACCGGATCAGCCCTGCCACACGGTTCCTTGGCTCCTACGCCCGCGCCGACAAACAGCCGGCCGTGGTTGCCCCGCATACATCGGACGCCGCTTTCGCCTCGGCGCACGCGTGGGTTGATTCGATTCTCAAGGGCGTTTAGCGCTGTCCACAGGGAGAAACCCCTGCCCTTTCGCAGTGATGCTTCTGTGCGTATGCTTGCCTGATCCATAAACGATGGATGAATGCCAAACGAAGGGAGCGGTCATGACTGTCCACAGCGATGACAAAGACGGCCAGGGCATGATCGTCAATCCCAAGCCCTCAAGTGAAAACAAAGATGACTGGGACGGCGACGATGCTGATCGTGCGGATCGCCTGCGTTTCGAAGAAGAGCAAGCCATGATCAAGGAGCAGTCCGAAGCCCGTGCTGCCGCCAAAGCAGCGGCTGAAGAAGCTGAGAAGAACGCGGCCCAACCCGAAAAGGGCGCTGTCTAGGCGGTTTTGGCCTTCGGTACGCGGACCAGCAAGGACCCCGGCGCCACCTGCACGGTGACCGTCGTCGCCTCACCTGACGGGTCGCCGTCGAGCTGTGTTGCCATCGGTTCCTGGCTTCGGATGACGACTTTGCCTGAGCGGTAGAAGCTCATCATTGGCAGGTTGGCGTTGTGCTTGAAGAGGACCTTGGTGTACATGGCGAGCCAGCCGAAAGCGCTGCGGGGACTCATGACCACAATGTCCAACATGCCGTCGTCGATCATGGCCTGGGGGATGAAGTCGATGCCCCCGGGGATAAGTCCGCAGTTGGCAAAGAGCACGCTGCGGATCTTCCTGGCCTGCTCCGGTTGGTTATCCATGGTGATGGTGACGCGCTTGCGGCGGCCGGGGAGGTGGCGGACGCCGGCCTCGGTGTAGGCGAGCCAGCCGACGGTTTTCTTGAGGTCTTCCTTGGTATCGCCAACTACCTCTGCGTCCAGGCCCATGCCGGCGATGACAAGGAAAGTGTGCTCGGCAGACTCGCCCGTTATTTCGTTGTCGATGCCCATGGTGGCGGTGTCGATGAAGCGTTGGTGGCCGAACAGGGCGATCTGGATGCAGTCGGCGAGGTCCGTGACGTCAAGATCCACGTTGCGTGCCAGGAGGTTTCCGGTTCCCAAGGGAACGAGGCCCATCGCCACGTTCTTGTGCGCCAGGCACTCAGCCACGACGCGCACTGTACCGTCGCCCCCGCACGCCAGTACGACGTCGGCACCGTAGGCCAAAGCCTGGCGCGACTGCCCGTACCCGGGATCGTCCACGGTGGTTTCGAAAAATTTGGGGGTATCCCATCCAGCGAGGTCGCAGGCGTCAATGATGGCCTGCCGGGCTACGTCCGCGTTGTTCTTCACCGGGTTGAGGATGACTGCCACGCGCTGGTCCCCGGCGCCGGGCTTGTGGGTTTCCTCCCGAACCGCGCTCCTGATGTGCCGGGCTTTCAATCGGCGCACACCCCACCAACTGGAGACGGCAAACGCCACGCCCCCAGCGAGAATCACGTACAGGATCCAGTCGCTCATGGTGCTCCAACACTATCCTCCTGGGCAGCAGGCTAATGCCGGGTGGGCTGGGCTGCGGGGCTTTGGCGTCGGCAGCACCGGGAAATCGCGGGCGATTCGATACTCTTGTCTGGTGATCGACGTAAAAGACCTCAGCGAAAATCCGGACAAGTTCCGTGCCAGCCAGCGCGCCCGTGGCGCCGACGAGTCCGTTGTGGACGCGATCATCTCTGCTGACTCCGATCGCCGTGCTGCGCTGATCCGTCATGAAAGCCTCCGCGCCGAGCAGAACGCCTTCGGCAAGAAGGTGGCGCAAGCCAAGGGCGAGGAGAAGCAGGCGCTGCTGGCTGAGGTCAAGGAGCTGGCCAACTCGGTCAAGGCCGCTTCCGCTGAAGCCAACGCCGCCCAGGCGAAGCAGGAAGAGCTGCTGCGCGTTATCCCCAACCTTGTGGTGGACGGCGTCCCCGAGGGTGGCGAGGACGACTACGTGGTGGTCAAGACCGTGGGTACCCCGCGCGAGTTCAAGGATTTTGAGCCGAAGGACCACCTGGAAATCGGCGAACTGATCGGTGCGATCGATATGGAACGCGGCGCCAAGGTTTCCGGCTCGCGCTTCTACTTCCTCCGCGGAGTAGGTGCCCGCCTGGAGATGGCGCTGCTGCAGATGGCCATGGAACAGGCGATCGATGCCGGCTTCATTCCCATGATCACCCCCACTTTGGTGCGTCCCGAGACGATGCAGGGCACCGGTTTCGACGTCAAGCACGACGCCGAAATCTACCGTCTCGCTGAAGACGACCTTTACCTTGTGGGAACCTCGGAGGTTGCCCTCGCCGGCTACCACGCGGACGAGATCCTGGACCTTTCTGCCGGTCCCATCCGGTACGCCGGCCAGAGCTCCTGCTACCGCCGGGAGGCGGGTTCGCACGGCAAGGACACCCGCGGCATCATCCGCGTGCACCAGTTCAACAAGGTGGAGATGTTCATCTACACCACGGTTGAAGAAGCAGCCGCTGAGCACGAACGCCTCCTCGCCTGGGAAGAGGAGATGCTGGCCAAGTGCGAGCTTCCCTACCGTGTGATCGACACAGCCGCCGGCGACCTCGGCATGTCCGCGGCCCGCAAGTTCGACTGCGAAGCCTGGGTTCCGACGCAGAACGCCTACCGCGAGCTGACGTCGACCTCCAACTGCACCACGTTCCAAGCCCGCCGCCTCAACATCCGCGAACGTGTGATCAACGATGAAGGCGTTGCCAAGGGAACCCGCGCCGTGGCCACCCTGAACGGCACCCTGGCCACGACGCGCTGGATCGTTGCCATCCTCGAGCACCACCAGAACCCGGACGGCTCCGTCAACGTTCCCAAGGCACTGCAGAAGTACCTTGGCGGCCTTGAGGTTCTGCCGGTTCTTTAGCGGGGCTTGCGGGCAAGCACGATCAGTTCGCCTTGCCCGCTGCCCACGTCCTCGCCGGCCCAGCCACCGTACATGTGGTCCACGGTGAAACCGGCGAGGCGTAGTTCGTCACGCAGCTGTTCCTCCGTGCGGAAGGCCAACGCCGAGGTCTGCGCTTCATGGATGCCCGCGTCAACGACCCGGTGCTCTGTGAGCGTCACGAGCCCGCCGGTCATGGGAGCGCACTCCATCCACGTCTCCACCGCCGTGCCGTCGGGAAGCGTCTGCAGGCGCCGCGTCGCCGTGGGCGTCCAGTTTTCCCACGCTCGTGCAGAGGGGTCGCGGGTATCGAACGCCAAACGACCGCCGACTGCCAGTGCTCGGTGAACGTCGGCAAGCGTTCGCGACCAGTCGCCGTCGTCGGTGATCGCTTGAGCGACGTGCGCCGTCATGATCGCGACGTCAAATGTTTGTTCAGGGATCTGCGCGGACGTGCCGTCGATCCACGTCACGTCTTCTGCGCCAGGTTTCCGCCGGGCGGCCATCAGAGAGTTGGCGTCGGGGTCGATGCCGACAACGCGATGACCCGCGGCTGCAACGGCCAGGGTCATTCGGCCTGTGCCGCAGCCCAGATCCAGTACCCGGCTGGCTGGCTGCTCATTCACGAACGCCAGGAAGAAGTCGTCATCCGCAGCCCATTGGTTCGCGGCATCGTAGAGGGCTGCCAGCTGCGCGCCGGTCATCTGTGGAGACATCCGCCCACCCTACAAGTCCGGGCTGAGTTCAGCGGGAACTGCGCACGAACTGCGCACAAAATGGGCACAAAATGGGCACAAAATGGGCAAAAAAAGGAAGGGAATGATCCCTTCCATCTTCAATTTATAACGCACAGGGGGGCTTGCGGCAAGGCCCCCCAGGTGCCGAACAATTGATCCACGAACCCCACAGCCAAAGGAAAAGGGAGTCGTGTGATGCCCGAAATCAGCCCAACCAAAACCAGTGCCTTCGCTTTGCCTGAGCACCTCGCCCGCAAGGCTGATCCGACGCTGATCGGCAGCGACGAGCAGCAATTCGAAGCCATCGCCGCGAATCTCGCCGGATCAATCACGGAGCTGTCAGCCCGTCTTGATGCCACGCGGAAGCAGCCTGGTGGCCGTGGGCAGGCTGCCCTGGACCGGGACCAGGAGATCCACCGGCTGACGGCGCGCCTGCGGGCCCTGCGCCGCTTCGGGCTGGACCTTTGCCTGGGCCGGATGGTCACCACTGACAACGAGCCCGTCTATGTGGGAAGGCTGGGACTCAATGACAGCCAAGGACGCAGGCTTTTGATCGATTGGCGCTCGCCTGCGGCCGAGCCCTTCTTCGGAGCGACGCATGCGAACCCCATGGGTTTGCTGAGCCGCCGCAGATACCGCTGGACGCGGGGCCGGATCAGTGATTATTGGGACGAGGTGTTCACAGCCGACGGCTTGGAAGGGAACGCTGCGTTGGACGACCAGTCTGCGTTTATCGCCAGTCTGGGCGGCAGCCGGTCGGCTCGGATGCGGGATGTGCTGGGGACCATCCAGGCCGACCAGGACAGGATCATCCGCGCGGGCTCACGCGGGGCCCTGGTGGTCGACGGCGGCCCGGGCACCGGAAAGACGGTGGTCGCGTTGCACCGCACGGCATACTTGCTTTATTCGGATCCCCGGCTGAACCACCGCGGCAACCACCGAAAGAGTGATGTCCTGTTCATCGGCCCCCATCAGCCGTACCTCAATTACGTCGCTGACGTTCTCCCAAGTTTGGGTGAGGAGGGAGTGCAGACCTCCACGTTGAGGGACCTCGTCCCCGAAGGCGCCGCCGCCGTCGTCGAAAGTGATCCCGACGTGGTCCGGCTCAAGTCGGCTGTTGAGATGGTGAAAGCGATTGAGGTCGCCGTGAAATTCTACGAGGAGCCACCAGCCGAGGGTATGGAGGTGGAGACGCCCTATGCGGACGTGTGGCTCGGCAGCGACGATTGGGCGGAGGCTTTCGATGCCGCAGAGCCCGGCGCTCCGCACAACGAAGCCCGCGAGGACGTGTGGGAGGCACTGCTCGGAATTCTCGCGGACAAGTTGGACGGGTACGACGTTCCGGAGAGCCTTCTCCGCCGGGCTTGCATCCACAACGCGGAGTTGCGCGAAGCGTTCGCCAAGGCATGGCCGTTGCTCGATTATTCGGCGTTGGTGGCGGACCTCTGGCGGGTGCCGGCGTACCTGCGTCTCTGCGCACCGTGGCTGCAGCCCGACGAGGTAGCCGCGCTGCAGCGCGGGAACCCCGAAGCATGGACGACGGCGGATCTGCCACTTTTGGACGCAGCCCGCCACCGGCTGGGGGATCCCGGGGCGTCACAACCCAGGAGGAAGCAGCAGGCAACGCTGGCCGCTGAACGGGAGCTCATGGACCGTGTGGTGGAGGACCTGATAGCAGCGGATGACTCCGAAAACCTGGAAATGTACATGCTGCGTGGCGATGACATGCGGGACAAGCTCGTGGACCGGGATGCGCTCCCTGTCATCGATCCGGACGTCCTTGCCGGTCCGTTCGCGCACATTGTGGTGGACGAGGCCCAAGAGCTGAGCGACGCTGAATGGCACATGCTGCTGCTCCGCTGTCCTTCGCGGAGTTTCACGGTGGTAGGGGACCGTGCACAAGCCAGGCACGGGTTCGCCGAGCCGTGGGAGGAACGCCTGGAACGTGTGGGCTTGGGCAACGTGACGCTGGCGGGCCTCAGTATCAACTACCGCACGCCGGAAGAGGTCATGGCCGAAGCTGAGCCTGTGATCAGGGCAGTGCTGCCGGACGCCAACGTGCCCACTTCGGTGCGCAGCAGTGGCATTCCCGTCGTCCACGGAGAAGCGAAGGAACTCGCCTCCATCCTGGATAGCTGGCTCGCCGGCAACCCGGAGGGCACGGCCTGCGTCATCGGCCGGCCGGACGCGATCGCAACGAGGCCCGCGCTGGAAAGGGTCAGCTGGCTCACCCCGGAATTGTCCAAGGGCTTGGAGTTCGACCTCGTGATCCTGCTGGACCCGGAGGAGTTCAACGCGCGTGGTGAAGGCAATGGCATCGAAGGGGCCGTGGACCGCTATGTCGCCATGACCCGGTCCACTCGGGAACTGGTCATCCTGCGCAGCACCACCTGATCAGCCCGCCAGGATGACTGTTCACCGTCCGTTAAGCCGCCGCTGTGGCGCCGGTCCTAGTTCAGCGTCGGAGGTGTCTGCTCTACTGTATGCATGACTATTTTGACTGATACTCCAGTTGCTGGCATCGATGACCAGCCAAACAACAACAACAATCTCATGGTCGCCTTGGACGTTGACGGCACCCTGGTCGACCACGATGGCCACATGTCACCGGCCGTTCGCTCCGCTGCGCAAGCCGTGGTTGCCAGCGGCCATGACGTCATGATCGCCACCGGCAGGTCCCTCAACGCAACCCTCCCGATCATCGAGCAGATCGGCCTCGAGCGGGGCTACGCGGTGTGCTGCAATGGCGGCGTGACACTGCGCCTGGATCCCGCTCTGGACAAGGGCTACGAGATCATTCACAAGGCCACGTTCGATCCTGCGCCGGCCCTGAGGGCGCTGCGGGAGCGGCTGCCCAACGCCAAGTACGCACTGGAGGACGAGGACGGCAACTTCCTCTCCACCGAGCGCTTCCAGGATGCCAGCTTCGGCGTGGAGTCCATTGGCGTCGATTTCCAGACCATGTTGGATGCTACAGCGGTCCGCGTGGTGGTCTTCAGCAGCGAGAACACCTCGGATGAATTCAATGAAGCCATCAACCACATCGGTCTTTCCGGCGTGACGTACTCGGTGGGCTGGACAGCCTGGCTGGATATCGCGGCTGAGGGCGTCACCAAGGCCAGCGCCCTTGAGGCCCTGCGCCGGAAGCTTGGTACGGACCAGGCCAACACCGTGGCAGTAGGCGATGGTCGCAACGACATTGAGATGCTCACCTGGGCCGGCCGCGGCGTGGCCATGGGCCAGGCCCCCGACGAGGTGCTCGCCGTTGCGGATGAGGTCACCGCGTCAGTGCTCGACGACGGCGCCGCCTTGGTTTTGCGCGGCCTGCTGTAACAGCCACACGCCACAGGCAGGCAGCACCGCAGGATTCGCGGTGCTGCCTAGACTGGGGCTGTGTTCTACGAAGAGTGCCCGGCGCCTCCCGGGCTGCAGCCGTTTGTCACCGAGCTGTGGTTCGTCCGCGCCCGGCCGCAGGCCCGGTACGAGAAGATTCTCCCCGGACCGTCGGCACACCTGATTCTGAACCTGTCGGATCCTTATCGTCTGATCCGCCCGCCGGAAACCGGCATTGACACCACTCCGCCGGAAAATGGCAGTGAGCGCCGGAGCAGCTCCACCGACGTTTCCATCGGCTTTTACGCGGGTCTGCAGCGCAGTTACGTCATCAGTGAAAACCCGGACCAGCTTTTCAACGTCGGTGCCCGCCTGACTCCCTACGGCCTCGCGGCGTTCACCAGCCGGCCGCCGTCGGAATTTCAGAACCGGGTAGTGGACGCCGAGGGCATTTTTCCGGGCTTTTCGGAACTGCGCCCGCAGCTGATTGACGCCGAACCCCACCAGGCCTTCGCAGCCTTGACAGCGTTCCTGCAAGGGCAGCTCAGGGCGGGTTACACAGCGGATCTCCGGACAGTGCAGGCCGTGCAAACCCTTGCCAAGGATGACGTTGAAATCAGCGTGCTGGCAGCAGAACTGGGTTTCAGTGCGTCGACGCTGGAGCGGATCATGATGCGGGATTGTGGAACCACCGCCAAGGCATACTCGGATGTGTGCCGGTTCAACAGGCTGGTGAACCAAGCGGCAGCCCTTCCCGCAGGTTCCGTGCCGGGCAGTGAGCTCCTGCACTTGGCCGACTACTACGACCAGCCGCACCTGATCCGGTCCTTCCGGCGGTTCAGCGGTTTCACGCCGTCGGAGTACCTTCAGGTGGTGCAGAGTTACGGCGCGGAGTACGCCACGTTTGTCCCCTTGGCGGAAGTCTCCAGCTAGCCTGCGGGTTTTTTACAAGACCACAGCCAGGGCCCGGGCTTACCCTCCCATCAGGAACAGCGTTGGAGAGGACACCCATGGACGTTCAGATCAACTGGCTGGCGGTGCTGGTGGCCGCCGTGGCAACGTTCGTCGTCGGCGGATTGTGGTACTCGCTCCTGTTCGCCAAACCGTGGCAGAGGGCGGCCGGGGTCAGCGATGAGCAGTTGAGGACCGGTACGGCGCGCGTCTTTGTGGGTTCGTTCATCCTTGCAGTGGTGATGGCCGTCTTCCTGGCTGCTTTTATTGGCCGGGGAGGGTCCGCGTTCGGGACCCTGGCCGGCTTGGCCGCGGGCGTGGGGTGGGTGGCAACGGCCATGGGCGTCAACTACTTGTTCGAGCGGCGCAGCCTGACGCTGTTTGCCATCAACGGCAGCTACAACGTGGTCGCCTTCACGGCGATGGGCGCCATCATCGGCGCGATGCAGGGCTAGCGCGCCGCCGCAACGGCGTCTGCTTGAAGACCAGCACCTACTTGAAGACCGTCTGGATCGGCCCTCCGCCGGCGGAGTCAACGATGGCTTGGGCCACCACCCTCAGCTTGACGTTCCGGTTGCTGGACGCCTTTTTGATGAGTTCAATGGCCTCTTCCTGGGTGCACCGGTTCTGGGCGATGATGATGCCGGTGGCGACGTCGATCACGGTCCGTGATTCCATGGCTGCCCGCAGGTTCGCGGCGGTTTGGCTGTGCTGTGCGATCAGGACAGCCAGGCGCAGGCCCTTGGATGCCTGCTGAACGTAGTCGTTGGCCCGCTGCACGGCTGCTTGGTCGAAGGCGTTCGGTTTCTCGGAGTAGAGGTTCAGCCCTGCCCTGGCGGAGTCATCGGTCAGGGGGAAAGGCACGGCAAGAACCGAACGGATGCCATTCTCGGTGACGATCTTGTTGTACTCCGGCCAGGTGTTGTCCTTGGCGAAGTCGGGGATGTGTACCTGGGTGCCTTGCCGGCAAGAGTGCAGGCAGGGTCCGTCCGCAAAGTTGTATTGAAGCTCGTCCAGCATCAACGCGCGCTCACCACTGCTGGCCACTGTGCTGGCCGACCGCGGTCTCAGCAGGGTGATGCCGCAATAGACCTCGTTGGCAGGGCTGCTGAATATGGCGGCAGAGTGTCGGGCCAACTCGGCGAGAAACGCTTCGACGTCCGGCGTATCAAGCAAGAGATCTTGAATGTCCCCGGTCACTTCGAGCGATTCGGTGCGTTGCGCGTCTTCCATCTGGATCTCCGATCCCTGGTTAAGGATTCGTTTCGAGCCTAACCCCGCAGACCCGTTGAAAGCTAATAGTAAGTGTGCTTCTCTTTTTAAGGAGTCTTGCCGTGGGCTCACCAATCACCCGGTCAGAGGATTGAAGCACCATGGGACAGACCCACCAACTCGACCTCCGCAGCAGGACCGCCGCATGCAAACCGGAAGGGAGCATTCGGCAGAGTTTCCAGGACAGCCTTGTCCTGGACCATCTCAATCTGGCCAAGTCCATCGCAGCCAGGTATTCCGCCCACACCCACGACCTCGACGACGTCAGGCAGGTCGCGTACATGGGCCTGATCAAGGCATCGCGCGGCTATGACGAGTCCAAAGGCGTCAGTTTCCCCGCCTACGCCGCTCCGACCATCGCCGGTGAGGTCAAGAGGTACCTTCGCGACCATTGCTGGGTTGTCCGCCCGCCGCGGACCATCCAGGACGTCCGGCGCCAAGTGTTGGCGCGGACGGAGGAAATGACCCAAACCCTGCAGCGGACACCCACGCCGGAGGAAGTGGCCGAGGATCTCTGCTTGGAGCCCTGCCAGGTGCGCGAAGCGTTGATGGCAGGTACCAGCAAGCGCCCGGATTCCCTGGATGCTCCCGCATCCGATGGCCGCGACGGCCTGCAAGGCACCCTTTCCGCATTCGGCTGCCCCACCGAGCGGCTCGAGGACGTGCTTGCGCTCCGCAACGCCATACGCGACCTGAGCCCGGAAGACCGCCACCTTCTCTACAGGCGCTACTACCGGGAAGAAACCCAGACCACCATCGCGGAGGCTCTGGGGATGTCCCAAATGCAGGTATCGCGCAAGCTTTCCAAGATCCTGGTCTCACTCCAAACCCAGTTGCTGGACGAAGAAGCCCTCCTGCAGGACGGGACGGCCCCCTGATAAGAGCTAGCAGCCAAGCCGCTCCGCAGCTTCCAGAACGTCGCGGACACTGACGGCTAAAAGCGCCGGATCAGGATCGGCGGAAAAGACGTCGCCACGGCGGAGTTCGACGGCGGTAAGCACCACGTGCGGTCCCGGCGGCGGCCCCCATTCTTCGGCGGGCGCGGGCCCGAACAGCACCACCGACGGACGCCCATAAGCCGACGCCAGATGCGCCGCGCCGGTGTCGGCGGAGATCACCAGCCGGGCTTCCGCTATGGTGGCCGCGAACTCGGCGAGACCCTGGCGCCCGGCCAGCAACCCGTCGTCGAGGTTTGCTCCTTGGAGTTTGGCCGAGGCGGCAGTCTCCTCGGCGCGGGCACGCTCGGACGAGCCTCCGGTCAGGACTACCTGGTGGCCGGTCGCCGCCAGGTGGGCGGCAACGTCCGCGAACCTCTCCACCGGCCACAACCTGCTGCCGTAGGCGGCACCCACATGGATGACGGTGGCACCGGGACGCGGCGATCGGACGGCGGGAGGGTTCAACCGGTAGTCCAGGGGATCGGCTTCGACGCCGTGCCAGGTGAGCAGCCGCGTCCATCGCTCGCGTTCCGGGATGCCAGTGATCCATGCAGGCCCATCGATACCGGGCGACCCATGAGCAATGACTCTGTTGGCCTGTAATTCCTCGATCCGCAAGCGGCTTTCGGGGCCGTTGCCGTGCAGGTTCACGGCGATGTCCACGGCTCCGCGCGGCACGGTCAAAGGATCGTCGAGTCCCGGAGTGGGCAGGTGGTGGATACCGCCCACCAGCTCCAGGGCTTCGGCAATCCACCCAGGCGCGGCGTACAGGATCCGGTGTTCGGGGAAAGCCCGGCGCAGGCCGCGAAGGGCAGGAACTGCGACCAGCAGGTCTCCGAGCTTCAAGGCGCGCAGGGCCAGTACCAAGGGTTGATCGGTATGTTCAGCTGTGTCCACGGTGGCCTCCCGCTAGGAGTCTAGCGGCACGAAACTTCTCACTGCCGCACTGTTTAGCGTCCGGAGAACTGGGGAACGTTGCGGGTATGGGAGGAACCGTAACGTTGAAGGCGGTCCTGTTTGACCGCGATGGAACGCTCGTCGTTGACGTGCCCTACAACGGCGATCCGCAGCTGGTGCGGCCCATGGACGGCGCGTTGGAGGCCCTGCAGAAAGTACGCCGGGCCGGCCTTGCCACCGGGGTAGCCAGCAACCAGTCGGGCGTCGCGCGCGGACTGCTGACGCTGGACCAAGTCAGCGCGGTCAACCACCGCGTGGAGCAGTTGCTGGGGCCGTTCGATGTGTGGGAGGTCTGCCCTCATGGGCCGGCAGACGGTTGCACGTGCCGCAAGCCCGCACCCGGCTTGATTCTCGGAGCATGCAGCACCCTGGGACTGGCACCGGCCCAAGTGGCCTATGTTGGCGATATCGGTGCGGACATGGAAGCGGCCGCAGCGGCAGGTGCGCGGGCCGTGATGGTGCCGACCCACGTGACGCGGCAAGAGGAAATTGACGCTGCCGAGGTGGTGGCCGAGGACCTGGTCCACGCGGTGGAGCTTCTTCTCAACGAGGAAAGAGTACGACAGGAAGCCGCTGTATGAGCCGCGTCCTGGTGGCCCGCTTGGACAGCATGGGCGACGTCCTCTTGTCAGGACCGGCCCTGCGCGCGGTCGCGAACGGAGACCGAGCCGACGGAAGCCGGCCCAACGACGTCGTACTGCTCTGTGGTCCCGAGGGGACAAGCGCTGCGGAGATGCTGCCCGGAGTTACCGAGGTCTACACGTGGGCTTGCCCGTGGATCGTCAACCCGGCGCCGCCGGCGAGCGAAAACATGACCCGCCGCCTGATCGACTTTGTCCGCAGCTCCCGCATTACCGAAGCGGTCATCCTCACGTCCTTCCATCAATCCCCCCTTCCGCTGGCACTGCTCCTGCGCTTGGCCGGCGTCACCAAGATCACGGGTGCGTCAACGGACTACGCGGGCTCTCTCCTGGACGTCCGGCTCAAACCCGGCGAGGACTTCCCGGAGGACCAGCCCGAAGTGGTCCGTGCCCTCACCATCGCCGAGGCCGGCGGGTATGTCCTGGCCAACGGCGACGACGGCAAACTGCGCATCACGCCGGGGCCGGACCCGGACCGGGTGGCCGATGAACTCGCCGGGCAGGGCCCGTACATCGTGGTCCATCCGGGGGCCGCAGCCCCCGCCAGGGCCTGGCCCGCGCTTCACCACGCGGCCACGGTGGAACTGCTTGAAGCGTACGGGCACCGGGTGGTGGTCACGGGTGGGCCCGGGGAGACGTCCCTCACGGCAACTGTGGCAGGCCCATCGGCCAGGAACCTGGGTGGTGGAACCAACCTCCGGACGCTGGCAGCGGTACTTGCCGGTGCCGCCGTCGTGGTAACCGGAAACACGGGTCCCGCCCATCTGGCGGCAGCGGTGGGGACGCCGGTGGTCTGCCTGTTCGCCCCGGTTGTTCCGGCCATCCGCTGGGCACCTTACGGCGTCCCGTTGGAGCTTCTCGGTGACCAGGAAGCAGGCTGCCGGAACACCCGGGCCCGTGTTTGTCCTGTTCCTGGCCATCCCTGCCTGAGCACGGTCACGCCGGAACAGGTTGTCGAAGCTGTCGAAAGGCTCTTGGGAGGCGTCTCCTCCTTGTCCACCCGTCGAAAGGTTTGGAAACCATGAGAATCTTGGTGTGGCACGTCCACGGCGGATGGATGGAGGCGTTCGTCCGCGGCCGGCATGAATACTTGCTTCCAACGTCGTCCGACGGCGGTGCCTGGGGTTTGGGACGCGGTGGCCGTGCGTGGCCTGCCGCCGCGCAGGAAGTGGACCTGGACACCCTGGACCCGGACAGCGTCGATGCCGTAGTCCTCCAGCGGCCGGAGGAGATCGCAGCTGTCGCCCGAACACTGGGGCGCAGGCCGGGAATCGACCTTCCGGCCGTCTACGTCGAGCACAACACCCCCAAGGGCGATGTCCCCTTTTCCCTGCATCCTTTGGCTGACCAGGGCACCATCCCGGTGGTCCACGTGACGCATTTCAACCAGCTCTTCTGGGACACAGGCTCAGCGACCACCACGGTGATCGAGCACGGCATTCCCGATCCCGGACACCTGTACACCGGTGAACTGGAAGAGATGGGCGTGGTGGTCAACGAACCTGTCCGGCGTGGACGTGTCACCGGAACCGACCTCCTGCCAGGCTTCGCCGGAGTAGGTCCGTTGCGGGTGTTTGGCATGGGGACGGAAGCCTTGCCCGGGGCGCTGAACCTCAGTGGCTACGGCCTCAGCGAGGAACGGCTGCATATTGCCGGGGACGTGCAGGCACCAAAACTGCACCAGGAACTGTCCCGCTGCCGCTTGTACCTGCATCCGCTGCGGTGGACCTCGCTGGGGTTGGCGCTGCTGGAAGCGATGCATCTGGGCATGCCCGTCCTTGCCCTGGCCACCACCGAGGCAGGCCGCGCCATCCCGCACGGTGCGGGCCTGGTCTCCAACGACGTCGACGATCTCCAGAGGTTCGCCCGGCGGCTGCTGGACGATCCCGATGATGCCTATGCGATGGGGATCATCGCACGCGAAGCCGCCCTGCAGCGCTACGGACTCGGCACGTTCCTGAGGGCCTGGGATGAACTCCTGGCCGACCTGCCCCAGGGCGCACGCGGTGGCAGCCGTCAACAACCCGGCACGGCAGACGCGCGCCAGACCCCGGATGCCAGCCATGACACAGAGACCCGCCAGGACACAGAGAGGACGCACCCATGAAAATCTCCATGGTCTCCGAACATGCCAGCCCGCTGGCTGCGCTGGGAGGCGTTGACGCCGGCGGACAGAACGTCCACGTGGCCGCGCTGTCATCCAGCCTGGCCGAGCGCGGGCATCAAGTCACTGTGTACACGCGTCGTGACGATCCGGACCTTCCCGCAAAGGTGCAGGTCGGCCCGGCACTGACCGTGGTTCACGTCGATGCTGGTCCGGCCCGGCGTATCCCCAAGGACCAGTTGCTGCCGTACATGGGTGAACTGGCGGACGGGATCTGTGCTGACTGGGCCACGCAGCTCCCCGACGTGGTCCATGCGCACTTTTGGATGTCCGGCCTCGCTGCCATCCAGGCTTCCCGGCGCGCCGGAGCTTCCGACCCCGTGCCGGTCGTCCAGACCTTCCACGCCCTGGGTTCCGTGAAGCGCCGCCACCAAGGGGCGGCAGACACCAGCCCGCCGGCCAGGGAATGGCTGGAACCCTGGGTGGGCCGCACAGCTGACTGGATCATCGCAACGTGCCCCGATGAGGTCTTCGAGCTCAAGGCCCTGGGCATCAGCCGGTCAAAAATCTCCATTGCCCCCTGCGGCGTGGACCTCACCCTGTTTCCCGGAACGTCCGACGCCGAACCGAAGTCCCGGACGCATCGCATCCTGAGCGTGGGACGCCTTGTGCAACGGAAAGGTGTGGACCTGGTCATCCAGGCCCTCCCGCTCCTCGCGGAGGCGGGCTTCAACGACGTCGAGTTGTTGATCGTCGGTGGTTCCGGCGATGCCCTGACACTCGAGGAAGACCCCGAAGCCCAGCGGCTCCACGCACTGGCCAAGGAACTCGGTGTGGAGGACAAAGTGACCATGCGCGGGCAGGTACCCCGCGATGCGATGCCCGGCATTTTCCGCAGCTCCGATGCCGTGGTCTGCGCCCCGTGGTACGAGCCGTTCGGCATTGTGCCGCTGGAAGCGATGGCCTGCGGAGTGCCCGTGGTGGCCGCCGCCGTGGGCGGACTCCGGGAGACCGTCGTCGATCAGAAAACAGGGCTCCACGTCCCGCCGCGTGATCCGGAGGCGCTCGCCGAAGCGCTCGGAAAGCTGCTGGGGGACCCGGACCTGCGCGCCGAGATGGGACGTGCCGGATCGCGCCGGGCACGCTCCCGCTATTCCTGGGAACGCATCGCCGCGGACACGGAAAAGGCCTATCGGTCCGTCCTGTCGGCCGGACTGTCACGGCAAGCCGGCGAACGCCTGGAACCCTTGGAAGGAACGGCGCTGTGAACATCAAAGGCGTGATCATCAACGGCCGTGCGGCAAGCGGGTCCGCCGTCCCGGCCCAAGTCCCGCCCGGAGTTCCGCCGACAGTGCCGGACACCGTTCCGGCGCGCTGGATTCCGGACGCTGGCGACCCCGCCCACACCACCGCGGTGAACACCCACCTGGACAATGTCCTCCCTGCCTTGGAGTCACTGCGCGCACAGTCCGGCCGCCTGTCCTCGTGGGGAACCGAACTGGCCACCAGGCTCCTGTCCGGCCAACGCCTGCTGGCCGCGGGCAACGGCGGCTCCGCTGCGGAAGCGCAGCACCTGACAGCCGAACTCGTGGGCAGGTTCGACGAGGAACGTGCGCCCTTCTCCGCCATTTCGCTGCACGCCGAGTCCTCCGCCGTCACCGCACTGTCCAACGACTACGGCTACGAGGAAGTCTTCGCCCGGCAAGTCAGGGCCCATGGCCGTTCCGGTGACGTGCTCATCCTTTTGTCCACCAGTGGCCGGAGTCCCAACCTGCTCAAAGCAGTCCGTGCAGCGCGGGAACGCGGCATCGCTACCTGGGCCCTCACGGGCGCCGGCCCCAACCCCCTTGCCGAGGCCTGCGATCAAGCCGTCACCGTCGACGCCATCCCGGCCAACGCGCAGGAAGGCCACCTCATTGCCGTCCACGCCGTATGCCGCGCTTTTGACGCCGAGGTCGCCCGGCGCGCAGGTTCAGGCCCCTGTGGAGGAGGCCAACCATGAGGATCACGGTGGTAGGAGACGTCCTCCTCGACGTCGACATCAACGGGTCCGCCACCCGGCTCAGCCCCGATGCGCCCGTGCCGGTGGTGGACGTAGGTGAGATCCGCCGTCGAGCCGGTGGCGCCGGACTGGTGGCTACCGTGCTGGCCCGGGACGGCCACAGCGTTTCGCTGGTCACCGCACTATCGGACGACGACGGCGCCAATCACCTCAGGCGCGCCCTGTCCGGGGTGTCCGTGCTCGCTGGAGCCCCGCTCGCCCCCACGCCCACCAAGACCCGGGTGCGGATCGGGACACATCCGATGGTCCGGTTCGACGAAGGGTGCGCTCCCGCTCCCGTTCCCTTGAGCACAGGGGAGATGCTCGCTGCCATTGCTTCGGCGGAAGCCATTGTGGTGGCTGACTACGGCCGGGGGATCACGGCCAACACCGATATCCGCGTCGCGATCGCCGAGGCAGTACGCCGCGTCCCCGTGGTGTGGGACCCGCATCCGGCCGGCTCCGAGCCTGTGGAGGGGGTCGCCGTCGTGACGCCCAACCTCGCCGAGGCCCTGGCGGCGGCGAAAGCGGCCGGGCTGGAAGCAACGCCAACGGAGGGTGGGAAAGCCGGAGCGTTCCTGCTGGAGAAGTGGCAGAGCAAAGCCGTGCTGGTCACCAGGGGAGAGGACGGTGCCCTCCTGTTCACGGCGGACACCGCGGTACAGGACATCCCGGCCCCCTCCACCAACGTCAGTGATCCATGCGGCGCCGGTGATCGCCTGGCCGGGAGCCTTGCCGTGCACTTGGGCCGCGGGCTCGACCACGCACAGGCAGCAGCCCGGGCCGTGGAGGATGCGTCCGCGTTCCTGGCCCAAGGAGGAGCCGCGGCGTTGGCTGACCCGCCGGAGGTGGGTGACGCAGCAGAGGCGGGGCCCGTCGTCGAGCTTAAAGGACTGGAACTGGTGGGCCTCCAAGACAGTGATCTTGACCCGGACGGCATCCAGTTGGCCAAGGCCGTGCGGGCCAGCGGCGGGACCGTCGTGGCCACCGGGGGCTGTTTCGACCTCCTGCACGCCGGGCACGCCAGGACCCTTGCAGCGGCGCGCAGCATGGGCGACTGCCTCATTGTCTGCCTGAACTCCGATGAATCCGTCCGGCGGCTGAAGGGCATGCACCGGCCGATCGTCAGCGCGGAGGACCGGGCCGAGCTGCTGCTGGCGCTCGAATGCGTCGATGCCGTGGTGCTCTTCGGCGAGGACACCCCCGAGTCCTGCCTGGCTGAAATCCGGCCCGATATCTGGGTCAAGGGCGGCGACTACGCCCCTGAAGACCTGCCGGAGGCCCGCTTGCTTGCGGGCTGGGGAGGGCGCTGCGTGACTGTGCCCTTCCATCCGGCACGCTCCACCAGCGGCTTGGCTGCAGCACTGGCCAAAGTCAGCTGACAATCAGCAGTGATCAACCGAAAGGAACCGCATGAACACGCAAACACCCGGCCGCGTCATCGTTACCGGAGGCGGCTCCGGCCTCGGAGCCGCGATTGTTGAGGCCATCCGCGACGCCGGAGGCACCCCCTTCGTCTTCGACCGCGACGTCAGCAGTGTCTCCGGCGCCAAGGCCCTGGAGGTGGACGTCTCCAACCGCGAAGCCGTGGAAACTGCCATCAAGGAGGCCGCCGACAGCCTGGGCGGCCTGGATGGAGTGGTCACCGCCGCAGGCATCGACCGCTGCGGCAAGCTGGGCGACGTGCCCGCCGAGGAATGGGAAAAGGTCATCGGAGTGAACCTTTTCGGCACCGTTTCGGTGGTCCGCGCGGCGCTGCCATACCTCAAGGAATCCCGCGGCCGGGCCGTCACCATCGCGTCCACGCTGGGGTTGAGGGCCCTGCCGGATGCCACCGCCTACTGCGCCTCGAAGTTCGGTGTCATCGGCTTCAGCCGTGCATTGGCTGCCGAAACCGGCGGCGTGATCGGCGTCACCACCATCATCCCGGGCGGTATGAAGACGCACTTCTTTGACGACAGGGATGAGCAGTACAAGCCGCAGGACGATTCCAAGCTCAACGATCCCGCCAACGTGGCACAGGCAGTGGTGTTCGCTCTCTCGCAGCCGTTCGGCAGCGAAGTCCGCGAGCTCCTTATCTGCCCCGCAGAAGAAGGCTCGTGGCCGTAAGGTCCAGCACGTCCTGAACAACGTCGGCCACGGCGATGCCCTCGATGAGGGTGTCGTCGTGGCCGCAGTGCGGTGCCGTCCAGCCAACTTGGGTGACGTCGGCTCCGCAGCGCGGACAACTGGTCACCCATGACATGTGGATGCGGTGCAGGCTCCGGCCCCGCGGACCGGCGTTCAGGACGTTTCCCACCCAAAAGATCCCGACTGTCGGGGTTCCCAGCGCCTGTGCCAGATGCCGCGGGCCGCTGTCGCTGGCCAGCATTACGGATGCCTCGTCCAGCAACGCCGCCAGGTCCCCGATATCGAGCTCACCGGCCACGGAGCGCACGGCCTCCCTGTGTGCTTCGGGGAGCAGGCGGCCGGCCAGTTCCGTGACCTCCTGCGCCAGGGCCTTCTCCGCGCGGTCACCCACGACCAGCACCTGCGCCCCCTCGCGCGCGACGCCCGCCGCAGCTTCGGCAAAGTACGACGCCGGCCATCGCCGTCGCGGATCGGTGGCACCGGGGTGGACCACCACCAGAGAGGTCCGACGACGGTCCCTGAGGCCCGCAATATTCTGCTGGTGGTCCGGGCCCGGACGCAAGGGAGGTGGGATGATGGCCGGCGCCCCGGCAAGCCCGGCAACCTCCATCCAACGGTCCGGCTCGTTCTGGTAGTAGACGTAGTCAAGCGTGCGTTCCAGTGGCTCCGCATCCTTGGTGCACGTTCCCACGGTGTGCTTGGCGCCCAAGCGCAGCAGGAAAGGATTGGAGAACCGGCCACCGCCGTGCATCTGCACGCCGAGATCGAACTCCCTGGCCTGCATCGCCTCGAAGAATGCCTCCTGTGCCGCCACATCCTCCGCGTCGTCGTCGAAGCGCTCGCCGTTGCGCGGACCATCGTGGACGCCGCGCGCCACCGGAAGCAGCTCCACCAAGTCAACCGGACCTTCGGTCGCAGCCACCACAGCCCTGTGGACCGGTGTGCCCAGGAGCGTGATCGTGGCCTCGGGATAGGCCCGCTTCAGGGCATGAAGGGCCGGGTAGGTGTAAATCAGGTCACCCAACCCGCCGCCCCTGAGGACTGCGATCCGCTTCACGTTGCTGAACTTTTCCAGCACGGGCCCCACGCCGGGAAACAGGTCCATCGGCGAATTCTCCATGGATGGTTCCTTTCGTCAGCGACGAGGAAAATTGCGGCAAGCGGCGTGTGAAGCGCGCGCCGCGGGGTACCTGAGGGGAACAGGAAACTGTCACCCAACCGGAAGGTACCCCATGGCACGCCTCCCCAATCACGAAGGCCTGGCCAATCAAGAAGGACTGGCTGACTGGGTGCCCGGCCGCTTGGCCGAGGAACGCCCTGTGGTGACGGTCATCGGCGATTCCATCCTGGACGGCTGGTGGGAGGGAACCATTGAGCGGTTCTGCCGCGAAGCTCCAGCCCCCGTGGTCCAGGTGCAGCGGCGCGACTTCGCCCCGGGCGGTGCCGCCAACACCGCCATGAACCTCGCCGCCATGGGAGCAGAGGTACGCTTCGTTTCCCTGATTGGAGAGGACCCGGCTGGCCGTACGCTCCTCGGGCAGCTCCGGTCCACGGGTGTGGACGTCTCGCACGTGGTCGCGCACTCCGCGATGACCACCACTACCAAATACCGCGTCAGCAGCGGGGGACAGGTGATGCTCCGCCTGGACGATGCCGCCACGGAAATACCGGACGCGGGCCTTCAGGAGATGGCGGCCGCCGTGCCCGAAGCAATCCGCGGTTCAGCTGCCGTGGTGCTCTGCGATTATGCGGCGGGTGCCTTGGAAGGCCCGGTCCGCAACTCGATCCTCCGCCATTTAGGGCCCCGGGGCGATACGACGGACTCCCCGGACTCCGGCCCGTCGAGGCAGGACACCCTGGTAGTAGTCGACGCGCACCATCCCGGCCGTTGGGCTGAGCTCAGGCCCGACCTGGCCACCCCGAATGCGCAGGAAGCGGCACGGCTTCTTGGCGCGGAGTTTCCCGGCGGTGCCGCCCGGTGCCCCTTCGTGGAAGCCCACGGGGATCAACTGCTCAGCGCCTCAGGTGCGGGCGCCGTCGTCGTGACCTTGGACCGCGAGGGAACGTTGACCATTCGTCGGAAGGCGCCCCAGGACGTGGCCACGCACCGAACGTGGGCCCGGCCGGAAGCGGAGAAACAGGCCTCGGGCGCAGGCGACACCTTCGTAGCGGCCCTGACACTGGCTCGAAGTGCTGGACTGCCGTTGACCACCAGCGTGGACCTGGCCCAAGCAGCAGCGGACGTGGTGGTCCACAGGCCGGGAACCTCGGTGTGCACCACCGAGGAATTGGCGAAGCACCTCCGCGGTTTCGCCGACACGGCCCTGACTGCCACCGAACTGGCCCAGCACGTGGACGAACATCGCCGGGCGGGCCGCAGGATTGTGCTGACCAATGGTTGCTTCGACGTCCTGCACCGCGGCCATACCCGGTACCTCAACCAGGCCAAGCAATTGGGCGACGTCCTGGTGGTGGCACTGAACAGCGACTCTTCAGTGCGGCAACTCAAGGGGCCGGAACGGCCGGTCAACCATGAGGCCGACCGTGCCGCGGTGATTGCAGCCCTCAGTTGCGTGGACCACGTCACGGTGTTTGACACCCCCACCCCCATTCCGCTGATCGAACTCCTCAGACCCGACGTCTACGCCAAGGGTGGCGATTACACTCCGGAGATGCTCCAGGAAACCGAAGCGGTGGAACGCTGCGGCGGCACCGTCACCATCCTGGATTACGTGCCCGAACACTCCACCACAGCCGTACTGGAACGCATCCGCTCCACGGGCGAAACCCCGAAGTCCTAAGGAGGAGCCATGCGAATCGTGGTCACAGGTGCCACCGGCCATGTCGGTACCGAAGTGCTGAAGCGGCTCCAAGCCGCCAGGTCGGGGGACGGAGCCCACCTGGAACTGGTGGGGGTCGTCCGCCGCGAACCGGACCAGGATGCCGCCCCCTATCACGGTGTTGAATGGCACACCCTGGACATCGGCGCCCTGGAGGACCAGCCGGCGTTGGAAACGGCCATGGCCGGGGCGGACGCAGTAGTGCATTTGGCCTGGCTCATCCAGCCGAACCACAACCGTGAGTTGCTTCGCCGGACCAACGTCGCCGGGACGGCCCACGTCCTGGCCGCCGCCCAAAAAGCCGGCGTTGGGCATATCGTGTGCGCGTCCTCGGTGGGAGCCTACTCGCCGGCGCCGAAGGAGCAACGCACCAAGGAGGGCTGGCCCGCGGCGGGTGTCCGCACCTCGCATTACAGCGCGGACAAAGCCGCGCAGGAGAGGATCCTGGACAGTTTCGCCAAGGAGAACCCGGACATCGTGGTGGCCCGTTTGCGCCCTGCCCTCACGTTCAGTGCCGGGGCCGGCAGCGAGGTTGGCCGGTACTTCCTGGGCCGGGTCCTGCCGCGGTTGGTTCCGCGCAGACCGTGGCTGCCCTTGCTGGCCCTCCCCAAGGAACTGGTGTTCCAGGCCGTGCATGCCGAAGACGTCGCCGATGCCTATTGGCGTGTCCTGGAGCGAAAGGCGGAAGGCGCCTTCAACATTGCCGCGGAGCCCGTTATCGATCCCAATGCGCTGGCGTGGATTTTCAGGGCAAGGCGGTTGTTGCCGTTCCCGCTTCCGGTGCTTCGCGCCGTCGTCGAGGTCAGTTGGCGACTCCGGCTCCAGGTGACGGACGGCGGGTGGGTGGACATGGCAGCCAATGCACCCATCATGGATACGTCCCGGGCGCACAGCCTGCTGGGATGGTCGCCGAAGCACTCTTCGCTGGAATCGCTGGCTGAAATGCTGGAGGGAATCGGAGCGGGGAAGGGCCGGAAGGCCTCGCCTCCGCTCGAACCGCGATGATCCCTATTCGGCGGACAACACCACGGTAAGGATCCGCCGGAGGCTCATGGCCACCGAGGCCGGAGCGGTCACCGGCGACTGGTCGGCAGCGGCCCCGGCTACGGCATCGCTGAGTGCCGTGATGCTGTCCTTCGCCTGCGCCAGGCGGCTGGCAAGCTCGCCGGACTCTGCGTCCCGCCAGTGGTCCACTACGGCTGCGGCCGCCTGCAACGCGTCGGCCAGGGACCCCACCACAGCATCTGGGATGACCGTCCCCGCGCCCTCTTCCCAGATGGCACTGGCCAGGACGTCGGTGATGTCCTGGACGTGGAAAGTGAGCCGTTCAAGGGTCCGCAACCCGGCAAGGTCGCCGGGCAGCCGGGACGCCCGACGGCGGGACCGGGGGTTCGCTTTGGCGCTTAGTTCAGCCTGGTGCACCGCAGTGCGGACGGCTGCCGCCGTCAGCGACAGTTCGTCGCTGCGGCTGGCCCACGCCTCGTGATTGGGCGGCCAGGACTCTTCCATGGCCGCGGCCATGTCCTTGAGTTGGCGCGATAACGCGCCCTGATGGCCGGCGATGGCAGGGTCGATGTCGTCAAGGTGCAGGGGCGGAAAGACCAGCCAGTTCACGGCGAAGCCCACGGCGACCCCCAAGGCCATCTGGAGAACGTAGGCAAAGGAGAAGCCTTCCGCGTTCGAGTCTCCGAGCACCAGGACGAACAGGGCTGCCATGGGAATCCATTCGGATGCCGTCCCCAGCCGGGGCAGGCCGCCAATGAGCACACCCAACCCCACCACCAGGGCAACAGCAAAGGCGGTCGGCTCGGCCACGGTGGTGATGGCGAAGGCCATGCCGATCCCCAGGACCAGGCCGCCGAGGCTTTGGAGCCCGTGTTTGGCGGAGTCTGCAACGGTGGGGTGCATGCTCACCAGTGCGCCCAGCGGTGCGTAGTACGGGTAGGCGGCGGCGGGGCCGGGCATGAAGGGCGCGAGATACCACGCCAGTCCGGCCGCGACGGCAGTCTTGGCGGCGAAGAGAAGGCGGTGGCGGGTGACGGTTTTTCGAAGCGCGGGAATCAGCCGTCGCCTGGTGGGCAGTTGGCTCATCAGTCCAACGTTCGCAGGTCCTACCCCCTGCTGTCGAGCGACAGGGGCTGAACGTGAGCAGGGACATCAAATCCTTCGATGAGGTGATTAGATCCCCGGCAACCGGGTACACACCCATTGATAGTAACGATGCTTACTATCCCGGCTGCTGTCCGCAGCCTGCCAACTGTGGAAAGAGAGCGATAATGACTGAGAGCAAATCGCCGCAGGACGGAAGCTTCGCGGCACCAACCACCGGTGCCCATGCTGGCACCGAACCGTTCACGGGAAACTACCTGGACTCGGCCGATGTTGAGACCCAAACTGCCGGCACCACCGGAATCAGCGGAACCCCCACTGGTTCAGGAACGGATTCCGCCAGCTCCGGCAAGGTGGATACCGCCAAGGAGGAAGCCGCAGGAGTGGCTGGCGCGGTAAGCGACGCCGCAGGTGGCGTTGTGGACACCGCAAAGACCGAGGCCGGGCACGTGGCCCACGAGGTCAAGGTCAATGCCCGCCAACTCCTCACGCAGACCAAGGGTGAGCTGGCCGATCAGGCGCAGGCACAGCAGCAGCGTGTTGCCGAGGGCTTGCGGTCCATTTCGGACGAACTCTCCACCATGGCTAACTCCACTGAAAACGGTGGCGTGGCCACGGACCTGGTCCAGCAGGCAGCCCAGCGCTCCTCCTCTGTTGCCCAGTGGTTGGAAGGCCGGGACCCCGGTTCGCTGCTGGAAGAAGTCAAGGGCTTTGCGCGCCGTAAGCCGGGAACCTTCCTGCTGTTGGCTGCTGGAGCCGGTGTCCTCGCAGGTCGTCTCGGCCGGGGTATGGCAGGCGCCGCCTCCGACTCGGCCTCTGCAAGCGGCACTCCGGCCGCCACTGAAACGCCTCGCGCTGTTTACTACCCGACGCAGGGTGGCGCAGTGACTCCTCCGCCAGTGGACCTCCCCGGACCGACGGCTACCACCGCCGGATACGGCTCGGCCACCACCACCGGATACGACGCCGGTACGACCGGCGGCTACGA
The DNA here is from genome assembly GCF_050435325.1 of Paenarthrobacter sp. TE4293. Lineage (NCBI taxonomy): Bacteria > Bacillati > Actinomycetota > Actinomycetes > Micrococcales > Micrococcaceae > Paenarthrobacter > Paenarthrobacter sp. TE4293. The sequence continues at coordinate 23,082 of NZ_JBNJRY010000011.1, read as the reverse complement.
CGGATCCACGCTCCCTTACCCGGAGACCGATGCCGGCGGAGTCAAGGCCCAAGGTGATCCGCTTGCTGGACCGCTTGATCCCGATGACCCACAGTATGGAGGTCCCCGATGAGCAGTCCCGCCGATCTACCCCCCACAGAAGCCCATGTGAAGGCGGAAACCCTTCCCCTTGGCGAGCTCCTCAGCGACCTGACGCGCGACGTTTCCACGTTGATGCGCCAGGAAGTCGAGCTGGCCAAAGCTGAACTGAAGGAGTCCGCCACCAAGGCCGGTAAGGGTGCGGGAATGTTGGGCGGTGCTGCATACGCCGGCCACATCACCGTGCTGTTCCTGTCCATCGCCCTGTGGTGGGCGGTGGGCCAGCTTATCGGCCTGGGATGGTCCGCTCTTGTTGTCGCGGTCATCTGGGGCATCGTCGCTGCGGTTCTGGCTGCCAAGGGCCGTAAGGAACTCAACACCATCAAGGGCATGCCGCAGACCGCTGAGACGGTCAAAGAAATACCCCCCGCTTTGAAACCGAACACTGAGGAGACACGATGACGCAGAACCCCGACGCCCTGCGCGCCGATATCGAAGAAACTCGCCGGCGGCTCAGTACCAATGTTGATGCCGTGGCGGACAAGGTCACGCCTTCGCACATCGTCAATCGCAGGGTGGACAAGATCAAGACCGCCGTGTTTGGCGCCCGCGATGACGTGAGCAACGCTGCAGGCAACGCTGCACACCGGACCGGGGATACCGTCTCCGGTATCGCCGGCAATGTCTCCGATGCCGTCTCCGACCTTGGCGACGCACCCCAGGTCATCACCCGCAAGGCCCAAGGCAGCCCGATCGCGGCGGGCCTGATCGCGTTCGGAGCCGGCTTGCTGGTGTCCTCGCTGTTCCCCGCGTCGGAAAAGGAACGCGAAGCTGCCCAGGCGGTCAAGGACGCAGCCCAGCCCTTGACCGACGAGCTGAGCCACGCCGCCCAGGAAGTTGCAGAGCACTTGCGCGAGCCAGCCCAGGACGCACTGCAGAACGTCAAGGACAGCGCCACGGACGCAGCGGCCACGGTGAAGGAAGAAGGCCAGGCAGCAGCGGCAGACGTTCAGGACCGCGCGGGCACGGCCAAGGACAACATCAGCAACCAGTAGTTACCCGCTGACCCAACTGAGTCGCAGAAGATGCTCTTTTGAACCCTCAAAAGAGCGTTAACTGCGACTCAGTTGGGTGAGGGCTGCGTTTCGGCGGGCGTTGGTGGGTACTCACCCTTGATCACGAAGTAGGAGCCGCGGATCACCCCGGCGAGCTTGGATTTCTGGCGGGCGAACTTGAACTTTGATTCCAACTCGGCGGGGACATCCATCCCGTCGGCCAGCTTCAAACCGACGGCCCTCTTCCCCTCGTCGAGGCTGTACATCACGTTGATCGACAGCCCTGATTCGTAGAATACGTACGCCATGTGAAGGTCTTCGACCTGGAACGCGGTGGCTTCCAGGGGGCGGGATCCGATGACGATGTCGCGTTCTTCCCGGAGAATGCGGCTCACACGGTCCACGACGGCGGGAACCTCTTCCGCCGGGCTGACCGAGAAAACGTGCTTGTATTTGTTGCGGAAATAGCGGGCTTCGTTGGCGCGCAGTCCAGCGGCGGCTTCGGCCACAGGAGAGGATTCCAGGCCGACGGTAGAGACTGTCTCGAAGTCAACGGTGTACGGCATGGGCTCTCCTGGTCAGACGGACAGGCGGACAGGCGGTCAGGCACATCAGACCCGGACGGACCCGGTCTGACGTGGTGGACCCATGCTAACGCGGGCGGAGGCCCCGGCAATGCGTAACGGCTTAGCGGACCTCGAGGATCAAATGCAGCAAACGGGCCGCGGCCGGACGTGCTGCGTGTTCCTCGGCCCATTGCGCGCGGGCCAGCGCCTTGCTGACCGCCTGCGTGGTGATGCCGAGTTCTTGGGCCACGGCCTTTTGCTGGCCGCGGACGCCCGGCGTGAGCAGGTCAAGTACGCGCCATTCCGCCGCGCTGCGATGCTGCACGATGTGGCCCAGCAACCGCAAGACGGCCTCGGCCTCTGAAGCCAGTGCTGTCAGCGGCCCGTCCACCGCTACGGGGATCCGCTCTTTGCCGTTGCGGAGCCGGTCAACAGCCCGGCGCGCATACACCAGGCCGTGGCCCGAGGCGTCCTTCACCAGGTTGGGTAGTGGTTCATTGATGGGGCCCACGCCGATTCCCACGTACCACTGGCTGGAGCGGAGGGCGATCAGCGCAGTCTCCACGGCTTGGTGGCCCGATTCCACGATGCCCTGCACCTCATCCTCAACCGAGCGGTCAAAGTCGAGCCGCGCAGGAATGTGCCGCAGGTCCTTGAGCAGCTGCGGCACAAGGTCGCCGTCGCGGCGACTGTCGCGTTGGTTGATGGTGAGAGTGAACATAGTGGATCACATGCTACCGGCTGGTAGACGGTCTGCAAGGGCCATATCTGCCCTTGCTTGAGTCGGGCTGGTCAGTCGAGGGCCGTTCGCCCGGTCAGCACGACGGCGGGCAGGGCGCCTGCCGCTGCCCGCGCGGCACCAGGCGTTCCGGCGTCATTCATGGCCCCGTGGATGGCAAGTACCAAGGGGGCAGGATCATGGTCCGAGGCGAAGACCCAGAAGGAGTCGCGCGCCTGGAAAACCAAGGCGTTGCGGCCTCCGGCGCCCAGGGAGACCTTCCGGCGTGCCACCAGGCGGCGGTCGGGATCGGTGCCGTCAGCTGTGGTCACGGCTTTGATGGACCCTGGCGCAATGTCGGCCCACGGGATCACCAGGAGGGTACGTTTCTGCGAATACTTGGCAACGATTCCACCATCAAAGACCAGCAAATTCCGGAAGCTGCCCACCAAGGTCATGGACCAGAGCACCACGCCCGTCACCATGCTGGTGAGCACAAAGAATGCGGGGTCGTTGAAGTGCCCGGCTTCCCGGGTGGAACGGATGGGGCTGACAAACTCGGCAATGGTCCCGTAGATGAAACCCGCCGCCAGGCAGGGGAGCAGGACTTTCCAGAAAATGCGCCGCGACGATGCTACGTAACGGAGTCGCCCCAAATGAGGTGCGAGCCTGCGCTCAGTACGGCGAACCAGCCAGTTACGGCCGTGCATCCGGGCGCTGGCCGTAGAGGTTGGGCAGGTCCTGCCGTTCAGCAGCGGCAGCTTGCTCGGCTGCCACGGCTTTGGGATCCGGAACCGGTGCCTGGCCGTGCGCAATCCCCGAGCGGCGGTCAATGGCAGCGAACTTGGGATCCCACGTGTCGTCCCCGCCGCCACTCAAGGCCGAGGCAATGACCATCACGACGAAAAACGGGAAGAAGGACCAGCAGATGGCGCGCCATCCGCCCAACCAGGCACCCGCCGTCGTGCCGTCCTTGATCCGGACGGAGCGCATCCCGGCGGCGGCGTCGCCAACGCTGCCGGCAGTACCCCAGATCATTCCGTAGACGAACAGGCCCACGAACCACAGGACCACGTAGAGGGTCAGCCACAAACCGTCGTTGAAGCCGAGGGCAGAGCCGCTGTTCATCATGGATTCTCGGACAACTGCCGCAATCGCAGCCAGGATGACGTAGCCCACCAGGAAAACCACTGCATCCAGGACCCGGCCCCAGAAGTGGGCGCTTCCGGACGCCTTGACGAAGTACGCGCCGGTGTCGGGATGGCGCCGCACGGGGCGGCCGTTGACAGCGTCAACCAAGCCAGTGCCGGTGGTGTTCTTAGAGGTGCTCATGAGGGGCTTTCAGCTCGACGGCGGTGTGCGGCTTGGGTGCGGACGATCAGGCCAGCCCGGCCAGGCCGCCAAGGACGCGGGCCAACGATGGTGCGGACGTTTCCTGCAGCTCGAACGATACGGAACCGCTCTGCTCCGATGGGATGGTGTCCGTGGAACCTTCGACCCGCGGGGTCAGCACGTGAACGCCTGAGGGGCCGGTGTACACGGTGACCGTGGGGAACTCGTTGGTGTTGGAATTGAAGGCCACCACGTTGCTCGCGGCTTCCGTGTCGGCCAGGGCAGTAGCCGCGTGGGCCTCGAACTGCGCTTCGGTATAAAGGGCCGGTTCCGTGTCGCGGGCGGCGGCCTGTTTCGGGTCCACGAACTCGCTCAGCCGCGGAACCAGCTGATCGCGGGTGACCACGGTGAAGCCGTGCAGGCCGCTTTCGTCCACTTCTTCCAGCAGGACGCCGTCATCGTGAAGGTAGCCGTAAAGCCAGCGCTTGCCGGTGGAGACCGTTCGCTCCACGGAGACAACGCTGCTGCCACTGCGGCGCAACGTCAAGGCGCCCGTGATTTCCTCGGTGGCGTGCAGGCGGGACGGCTCGGTCTCGCCCTCGAAAACCACCGGGTACACGATTTCCTTGGCGAGCAGCCCCCGCAAGGCAACAGCGCACAGGAGTTCTTTGTTGTCCGGCTGCGTCGAAAGCCACGGCAGGGCCACGAGCTGTTCGTGCTGAACGCCGTCCAGGGCCACAACTTCTTCATCGGTCAGCGTGGGCAAAGGAGCCCCGACTGCGCTGGCCTTTGCCAGGACCTTGGCTGCGGCCTCAACGTCCCGCTGGGTCCATTTCATGGTGCTGGTGGTCATCCGAATATCCCTCCGACAAAGTTTCCGACTGACTTGGCGGCGTCACTGACCCCGTCTGCCACCTTACTGCCTACGTCCTTGGCGAATCCTGCCACTTCCTTGGCACCGTCAGCGATGTAGCTGCCGGGGTTGCGGGCGAAGTTGCTGATGGAGTCCCAGTTGTCGGCCACGAGGTTGCCCAGCGCCCAGGCGCCTGCCACGATGCCTGCGCCGATCACGATGGGAGCGCCGATCGGCCCCAGCAGGGCTGCGCCGCCGGCCGTCATGAGCATGATGCTGCCAACGCCGCCAACCACGGACAAGCCGCCGGCGACACGGTCGCCAGTGCCGCGCCAGCCGTCGTGTTCGGGGCTGATCATGTCGCTGATGCCGCCCACAATGTTGAGCGGTGCCGCCAACGCGCCGGCCACGCGGAGGCCCTTGGAGAACTTGCTGGCGTCCTGGAACGCCTGGCTGTAGGGGATGTTGGCCTTGAGGTCGGTGAGGACGTCCGTGACTTTCTCACCGTTCCGCAGCGCGGTCATGGCGTCCCGGACAACAGTCCCGCCGGCCCGCCAGTTGGTGAGGACCTCGCGGGTCTTCACCCACTCCGCGTTGCCGAGCTTGAGGTATTTGTAAGCCGTCCACAGCGGAGCGGCCAATCCCTTGACGCCCATTGCCGTGTCATAGACATCCTTGAGGACGCCGACAGAAGAGCCTGAGCCATCATTGTGGCTGGCGAATTCCTGCTGGTTGGCGTGCTTCTTCAGCTGGCTCGCGTTCTCGCGCAGCATCGTGGCGGCCTTGACCAGGCTCTGCCGGTGCTGGGAGTTCCAGTCGCCCTTGAAGACGGTAGCGTCCCTGCCCTGCCACGCTGTTGTGGAATTGATGGCATTGGACAACTGCGCGCTCTCCAGGTTGATGGCGTCGGCGGCTTTGCCCATCACGCCAGCCAGACTGCGAAGCTGCGCGATGTCCGCGCCGTAGAACCCAGCCATATGAACCCCCTGTGTAAGGCATCGAAAAGTCTCGTCCCAGCCTAAGCGGACCTTCCCAAAGCCGCGATGGGGAGACATGCCCATGTGCGCACCATGGGCAAGGAGAATTTAAAGCACGACGGCGGCCGGTGCGGTTCGCAGGGAACCGCGCCGGCCGCCGTCGGGCGTCAGTGCACCGCACGTGACGCGCAAGGCAAAGCCTTAGTGTGCTGCCGGAACGTAGCGCTTGATGGAAGCTTCCAGCTCGGCTTCGGCAGCGGCGCGGTCGCCCCAGCCCTCGGCCTTGACCCACTTGCCGGGCTCCAGGTCCTTGTAGCGCGTGAAGAAGTGCTCGATTTCCTTGATCAGGAATTCGCTGACGTCGCTGACTTCCTGGATGTGGTCGAAGCGTGCGTCAACGGGGACGCACAGGACCTTGGCGTCTCCGCCGCCGTCGTCGGTCATGTTGAAGACGCCGATGGGGCGGGATTCAACGATGACGCCCGGGTGGAGATCGAAGTCCTGCAGGAGCACCAGTGCGTCCAGCGGGTCGCCGTCTTCGCCCAGGGTGTTCTCGAAGAAGCCGTAGTGCGTGGGGTACTGCATGGAGGTGAACAGGACGCGGTCCAGGCGGACACGGCCGGTTTCGTGGTCAACTTCGTACTTGACGCGCGATCCCTTGGGGATCTCGATGGTCACGTCGTGCTTCATGGAATGCTCCTTGACGGGTGTGGGTGGGGCGTCGCTCCGCCGAAGCGGCCGTCACGGGTGACGGTGCCTCAGGCAGGCTGCTCAGCCCGGGGCTGGCGGCAGGCAAAAGTACAGCCGGTGCCGCCGACTACTATTGAGGATATAGCGAGAGACCCGGGTTTCTTGAACCGGCGGGGACATTTCAGGACTGACAGGACCAAGCAACTTCCATGATGGGCGTTAAAAACGGGGGCGCCCGCAGGGTATCGGCGGCATGGCGGCGCTTGAAGTGGCCGGCCCTGTTGGCCGGTGTCCTGGTGTGCCTCGCGGCCGTTGTAGTGGTCGGAATGGTGCCCGGCCTGCTGACGGTCCCCAAGCCTTCGCCTTCAGTTCCCGCCTGGCAGCAGGAACCTGACCGTTTGGCCGATGCCGGCGGCGTGCTTCCCTTGGACGCCAACGCCCCGATCCCTCTCCCTGCGGAGGTTTCCCGGCTGCTCGATTCCACGCTGAAACCGGCCGGCGGCGGGAGCATCAGCGGCGTGGTGATGGACGCCTCCACCGGCAAAATCCTCTTTGACCGCGAGGCCGCTGCAAACCGGATCCCGGCGTCGAACATGAAGCTGCTGACCGCCGTCGCCGCGTTGAAAGCACTTGGTCCGGAGTCCCGCTTCACTACACGGGTGCTCGCAGGCGACGATCCCTCCGCAGTGGTGCTGACCGGGGGAGGGGACGTGCTGCTGGGCGCTTCCGCGTCCGATCCCGCCGCCGTCATGGGCCGGGCGGGGCTGGCCTCGTTGGCTGCCGACACCGCGGCGTCCTTGGCTGCGGCCGGGGTGAAGGGGCCCATCACGGTGCGCGTTGATGACTCACTCTTCAGCGGCGCGCCCCTTAATCCCGCGTGGAGCCTGGACGACGTCGCCGCCGGGGAAACAGCGCCCTTGTTCTCCCTGGCGATGAACTCCGGTCGCTACAACCCTGACGTTCTTACCGGGCCCAGGCCCCAGGAATCCGCCGTCACCACCGCACAGGCTTTCGCTGGGCAGCTGGCGGCTGCCGGCGTCGCGGTGAGTCCCGGCGTCGAACGTGGCAAGGGCGTCCCCGCCAAAGTGCTGGCCACCGCCGAGTCCGCCACCGTCAGCGAACAAGTGGACCTCATGCTGGAGTCCTCGGACAACTTCCTCGCCGAAGCGCTGGGCCGGATGACCGCCCTGGCGAGCGGTCAAAAAGCCACGTACGACGGCGCCACTGCGGCCGTGCGGCAAAGGCTGGGAGAGCTGGGGATCACCACGGATTCGATACTGTTGGCCGACGTTTCCGGGCTGGCTTTGGACAACCAAGTCAGTGCCCGGCAATTTGCCGAAGTGGTCCGGGCAATCACCAGCGGACCGGACCCCGCCCTGCGGAGCGCGCTGGACGGCTTCCCGGTGGCCGGCCTGACCGGCACCCTGGATGACAGGTATGGGGACGCGGGCACCGCCGAGGGCGCGGGGCTGGTCAGGGCTAAAACCGGGACGCTTAATACGGTGATCGCCTTGAGTGGCTACGTGGTGGACGCCGACGGACGGTTGCTGGTGTTCTCCTTCATCGGCAACGACCTTGACCCCGGCGCCACTGCGAACAAGGTGGCCATGGACCGTTCGGCGTCGGTCTTGGCCTCGTGCGGGTGCCGGGGCTGAATGCTCCGCGTGGAGCGAACTTAAGAGCCCACTGTCAGTCTCGTGTGGTGTGATGGTCCGTATGGTGTCATCTGCCCGCGATTCGTCAGCAGGGGCCCCGTCCCTGATCAATTGGGACCTGGCCGCCTCTACGGCTGCCCGGCTTGCCCCTCCCGGTCCGGAGCTCAGCGCCGGGGAGATTGGCAAGGCGGTGGAAAACCTGCGTTTCAACGCGGATATCTCCGTCCCGCATGTTCACGACATCACCGGACTCGAGGCTGCCCGCGATCTCCGTGATTCGCACGTTTTGGTGGTGGACCGCGCCTCGTGGTCCAAGGCCAATACGCAGAGTTTCTCGGTGATGCTCCAGCCGGCGTTGAAGAAGATGCTGGAGAGCCGCAGCGGAGTGGCCATGACGCCCGCCGCAGCCGCAGCCAGTGGCGCCGTGACCGGTACCCAGCTTGGTGCCGTGCTGGCGTTCCTTTCCAGCAAGGTCCTCGGCCAGTACGACCCCTTTGCAGCCTTGGCACCCGATGCCAACGTGCCTCCGGGCGGACGGCTCCTGCTCGTGGCGCCGAACATCATTTCCGTTGAACGCGAACTCAACGTCCACCCGGACGACTTCCGTCTCTGGGTCTGCCTGCACGAGCAAACGCACCGCGTGCAGTTCGCCGCCGCGCCATGGCTCCGACACCACATGCTCGACGAAATCGAGAAGCTCAGCGGCAACCTCCTGGGCAACATGGATTCCCTGGTTGAACGGGCCGGCGCAGCTGCCAAGTCCCTGCGCGACCGTACTCCCTCCGAGAAAGCCCCGGGCCGCGGCGCCATCCTGGACCTCCTGCAGAACCCTGAGGAAAAGGCGTCCCTGTCCCACATCACGGCCGTCATGAGCCTTCTGGAGGGTCACGCCAATGTGGTGATGGATGCCGTGGACTCGAGCATCGTTCCCTCAGTGAAGACCATCCGGCAGCGTTTCAACGAGCGCGGCAAGGATCGCGGAGTGGTGGAGAAGTTCATCCGCAACATCCTTGGCCTGGACGCGAAAATGCGCCAATACACCGACGGCGCCAAGTTCGTCCGCGAAGTAGTGGCCGTGGCCGGTATGGAAGGCTTCAACCGGGTGTGGGATTCCGCCGAACACCTCCCCACCGAAGAAGAGATCCACAACTCCAGGCTGTGGCTTGAGCGGATGGGGCTTTGAGCGTTCCCTCCGGTTCCACCGTCGGTTCCGCGGGTAAGGGTCGACGGCGCCCCGGGCGTCTGGCGCCCGTCGTTGGCAAGGCGCGGAAGCAGGTGCAGAACGCCCTGGCCTCTGCGGGTTACCCCAAGCGTGTGCTCGTGGCCTGCAGTGGGGGACCTGACTCCCTGGCGCTCGCAGCCATTACCGCCTACTTCGGCCGGCGTGGCCACGTGGATGGTCACCCGGTGTCCGTGGCCGGCGTCGTCGTGGACCATCAGTTGCAGCCCGGTTCTGCGGACGTCGCCTCCCGGACCGCCGCCGTTTTGAGGGACCTGGGATTATCTCCGGTGGAAGTGCGCACCGTGGACGTTGCCGCTACAGGGTTCGGGCCCGAGGCTGCGGCCAGGGACGCCCGTCATGCTGCCTTGGAAGCCGCTGCCGATGACTTTGACTGTGAAGCAATCCTGCTCGGGCACACCTTGGACGACCAGGCCGAGCAGGTTCTGTTGGGCTTGGCCCGGGGCTCCGGGACGCGTTCTTTGGCTGGAATGAGGCCAGCCCGCGGGCGGCTGCTCCGGCCGTTCCTGGGTCTTCGCCGCGCGGAGACCCTCGAAATCTGCGACGTCGAGGAACTCTCGCCCTGGCACGATCCCAGCAACGCGGACCCTGCCTTTGCGAGGTCCCGGACCCGAGTGGACGTGATGCCCGTCCTGGAAGAAAAGCTCGGCCCGGGCGTCGCTGAATCGCTGGCTCGGACCGCTGCAATTTTGCAGCAGGACGCTGACTTCCTGGAAGATCTGGCCAACGAGACCTATCTCTCACTTGTCCATCGGGATGGCGGTGATGCGTGGCTTCCCGAGGATGCCGTTCGTGAGCTGCCCGCAGCGCTCAGGTTTCGTGTCATCGCGAAGGCCGCTGCCGACGTCGGGGGTCAACAACCCGGCTACGGGCGCCTCCAAGCTGCGGAAGCGCTGCTTCGGCGCCAGGGGTCAGCGGGGCCCGTGGAGCTTCCCGGCCACGTCAGTGTCTACCGATTGTCGCTCAGTGATCTGGAGCAGGAGCGGTCCGCTTCCGCGGTTGCTTCAGGTCCCGATGCGACCGGTGATTCGCCCGGCGCCGGTCCCCGCGAAGCCGCGCGCTGTGGGAAGCTAGTATTCCGGCATCAGAAACCGTCCCAACAGTAGCCGCACCCGAGCATCAAAACAGGAGCCATTGGTGGATTCAAACGACGTCCAGGCAGATCTCAAGCACGTTCTTTACACCAAAGAGCAGATCCAAACACGTATCGCGGAACTCGCGGCGCAGATCGACAAGGACTACGAAGGCCGCGACATTTTGATCGTCGGTGTCCTCAAGGGTGCCGTCATGGTCATGGCCGACCTGGCCCGTGCACTGCACAGCCACGTCAGCATGGACTGGATGGCTGTCTCGTCTTACGGCTCCGGTACCCAGTCCTCAGGCGTAGTCCGGATTCTCAAGGACCTCGATACCGACCTCATGGGCAAGGATGTCCTGATCGTTGAGGACATCATCGATTCCGGCCTGACCCTTTCCTGGCTCAAGTCCAACCTCGAGTCCCGCGGCACGGCGAGCGTCGAAATCTGCACAGCCTTCCGCAAGCCGACCGCCGCCAAGGTGGAAATCGACGTCAAGTACGTCGGCTACGACATCCCCAACGAATTTGTCGTCGGTTACGGCCTCGACTACGCCGAGAAGTACCGCAACCTGGACTTCGTCGGCACCCTGGCTCCGCACGTTTACGAGTAAAGCCCTCGTCGCCTTTCGCCGCACCACGTTCCGCCAACGTACCTGTCACCTCTGGGTGCGTTGGGCAGGACGGGTGCGGCGTTCGCGGTTAACGGCTTTATCCTCTCGACGGCGCATTCAAGGGGTGCCCTGCTGGAGCCCCCGGAGCTAGACTGAACCATGACCGGTGCCCCTGCCCGTCTCCTGGCATGGCTCGTCGTCCTGTCGACGTTTCTCACGGCCTGCACTCCTGCGGTAGATGTCAACGGGACAGCTGCCGCCCAGTCCAGTGCGGCCGCGTCGGCCCCGGCAATTGCCGGCGACGTCGCAACTCCTGCGCCCGCCACCGTCCCCACGCGGCCTCCTGCGCCTGCACCGCCGCCCGTTCCTGCACCGCCACCGCCGGTGCCCCAGGCTTTCGCGCTGAACCTCTACCAGGAGGGCGACTTCGTGCCGCAGTACACGTTTGATTGGTGCGTAGCCGCGAGCATCCAGATGGCGCACAACCTCGTTGACGATACGGGCGGCGCTTCATGGGCAGCACCCGCACAGCAAAGCGAGCTGTGGGAGATGGCCCGGGCACGTTCATCGAATTCCTTCAATGGCGCCAACCCCCGGGGGTGGGCGCAGGTACTGACCGAGGTCGGGATGGGCCCCTATTCGGTGGTCAGCATCGCCGGCTACGAGGACACCCTGCAGACGGCGGCGCAGGCCATCGCCGAGACCGGGCGGCCGGTGGGGTTGGTCATGTGGAGTGGGCGCCATGCCTGGGTCATGAGTGGCTTTGAATCAGTGGGGGACCCTGCGCTGTTCCCTGAATTCCAAGTCACCGGAATCCACGTTCTTGATCCGCTCTACCCTTACGGCAGCGGACAATGGGGTCCATCCCCAGCACCTAACAGCCTGCTCACGCCAGAGCAATTGGCCACGCAGTTCGTAGTTCGGGAGCCGCGTCGTTGGAGCACTGACCTGCCCACGGGCTACTTGCTGGTGCTTCCAGTCGCCGCATGAGCTGACGGGGAACCCGTCCATAGGGAGGGGGCGGGCGCCGGGCCGGCAACCAAGAGCAACAAACCCTGTTCCAGCGGTCCCGACGCGAGTATCCTGTGTACGCCCAGAGGGAACTTTTGGACTTTCCGGTGCGTGAATTACTGGGAACGGTGTATAGCTTGAAACTGAAGCAGCACCACTCGCGCGCAGAAGTTGCGCCTTGCAGCACTACCAGGAGGGACGGGGCAAAACCCCGATCAGATGAAAGCTAAGAGTTTCTTCAAGGGCCCGGGCATCTGGATTGTTGTCGTCGTTGGCTTGCTCCTGGTGGCATTCGCGACACTGGCTCCGGGCGGTTCCACGCGCATTGACACCAAGGAAGGCCTCGAACTCCTTTCCCAAAGCGGGAAGGTTGAGCAGGCCAAGATTTTCGACGCCGAGAACCGCGTCGACCTGGTGCTCAAGGACAACCTGAACCTGGATGGCCAGGACAAGGGCAAGAACGTCCAGTTCTTCTACGTCACGGATCGCGGTCCGGACGTGGTGAAGGCTGTCACCAACGCCAACCCGGATAAGGGCTTCACGGACCAGCCGATCGAGAACAACTGGTTCTCCGGCCTGTTCTCGCTGCTCATTCCCGTGCTGCTGCTCGGTGTCCTGTTCTGGTTCCTGCTGTCCCGCATGCAGGGTGGCGGCTCCAAGGTGATGCAGTTCGGCAAGTCCAAGGCCAAGCTGGTCAACAAGGACATGCCACAGGTGACCTTCTCCGACGTCGCCGGTGCTGACGAAGCCGTGGAAGAGCTCCAGGAAATCAAGGAGTTCCTCCAGGAGCCTGCAAAGTTCCAGGCAGTCGGTGCCAAGATCCCCAAGGGCGTGCTGCTGTACGGCCCTCCAGGTACAGGTAAGACGCTGCTGGCGCGCGCTGTCGCTGGTGAAGCCGGCGTTCCCTTCTTCTCCATTTCCGGCTCGGACTTCGTGGAAATGTTCGTTGGTGTTGGCGCGTCCCGTGTCCGCGACCTCTTCGAGCAGGCCAAGGCCAGCTCCCCGGCCATCATTTTCGTGGATGAGATCGACGCCGTCGGTCGTCACCGTGGCGCCGGCATCGGCGGCGGCAATGACGAACGCGAGCAGACGCTGAACCAGCTCCTCGTGGAGATGGACGGCTTCGACGTCAAGACCAACGTCATCCTCATCGCCGCCACCAACCGCCCGGACGTCCTGGACCCCGCGCTCCTGCGCCCGGGCCGTTTCGACCGCCAGATCACCGTCGAAGCCCCGGACATGATCGGCCGCGAACAGATCCTGAACGTCCACGCCAAGGGCAAGCCCATGGCGCAGGGCATCGACCTGAAAGCCGTCGCCAAGAAGACCCCGGGTTACACCGGTGCCGACCTGGCCAACGTCCTGAACGAGGCCGCACTGCTGACTGCCCGTTCCAACGCCAACCTGATCGACGACCGTGCGCTGGACGAGGCAATCGACCGCGTCATGGCCGGCCCGCAGAAGCGCAGCCGTGTCATGAAGGAACTCGAACGCAAGATCACGGCCTACCACGAGGGTGGGCACGCCCTGGTTGCCGCAGCACTGCGCAACTCGGCCCCGGTCACCAAGATCACCATCCTTCCGCGTGGCCGCGCACTCGGCTACACCATGGTGATTCCCGAGGACGACAAGTACTCGGTCACCCGCAACGAACTGTTGGACCAGATGGCTTACGCCATGGGCGGCCGTGTGGCCGAGGAGATCGTGTTCCACGACCCCTCCACCGGTGCCTCCAACGACATCGAGAAGGCCACCTCCACGGCCCGCAAGATGGTCACGCAGTACGGCATGAGCGAACGCGTTGGCGCTGTGAAGCTGGGCCAGGGTGGCGGCGAGCCGTTCCTCGGCCGCGACGCCGCACAGGAGCGCAACTTCTCCGACCAGATCGCCTACGTGGTGGATGAAGAAGTCCGTCGCCTCATTGACCAGGCGCACGACGAGGCCTACGCCATCCTCACGGAAAACCGCGACGTCCTGGATCGCCTGGCACTGGAACTCCTGGAGCGCGAGACCCTGAACCAGCAAGAAATCGCCGAGATCTTCCACGACATCCGGAAGCGCGATTTCCGCGAGATCTGGCTGTCCAAGGAGTCCCGCCCGGTCCAGTCCATCCCGCCGGTGGAAAGCCGCGCCGAAAAGGCTGAACGCGAAGCCCAGGAAGAGGCCAAGAAGGCACGCCTGGACGAGCCGCTGGACGTCGTCGCCCCGCACGCCCAGGGGGTCAGCAGCCAGGACTCCTTCCAGGCACCGCGACCTGACGGCGGCAACGACTCCCCGCATCACGGCTAAGCTATCTGCCGTGACTCATTTCGACGACGACGACGACCTCGCCGCCGCCCACGGTTCTGCCGCGGGCCCCAAGCATGGCCATAAAGTAGATCGCCCGCGCATTGAAGCGGCTGTCCGCGAGATCCTCCTGGCCATCGGTGAAGACCCTGACCGTGGCGGCCTCCTGGACACGCCCAAGCGCGTGGCCAAGGCGTACGCCGAGGTTTTCGCGGGACTCCACCAGCACCCGGCGGATGTCCTTTCCACCACGTTCGACCTCGATCATGAGGAGCTTGTCCTGGTGAAGGACATCCCCTTCTACTCGACGTGCGAGCACCACCTTGTGCCGTTCCACGGAGTGGCACATGTCGGTTACATCCCGTCACATGACGGCAAAGTGACCGGCCTGAGCAAGCTGGCGCGGTTGGTCGACATTTATGCGCGCCGTCCCCAGGTGCAAGAGCGCCTCACCACGCAGATCGTTGAGGCGCTCGTGAAGCACCTCAACCCCCGCGGGGCGATTGTCGTCGTCGAATGTGAACACATGTGCATGTCCATGCGCGGCATCCGCAAGCCCGGCGCAAAGACCGTCACCAGTGCGGTGCGCGGTCAACTCCATGACCCGGCCACCCGCGCCGAGGCCATGAGCCTCATACTCGGAAGGTAATGACAATGGACTCCCTTGCTGCAGCACCCGGAACCGGCCCGGCCACCAGCCCGCTGCCGGTTCTCCGCAAACCGCGTCCGGCGGCCAGGTTCGAGGACCTGCCAACGGACCGCACGCTCGTCATGGGAATCCTCAATGTCACCCCGGATTCCTTCAGCGACGGCGGCACCCACCGCACGCCGGATACGGCCATCGCGCTTGGCTTGCGCATGTTCTATGCCGGCGCGGACATCATCGACGTCGGAGGCGAATCCACGCGCTCAGGCGCCGAACCCGTTTCCCCCGAGGAAGAACAGCGCCGCGTTATCCCGGTGATCCAGGCCTTGGTCAAGGCCGGTGCGCTGGTCAGCATCGATACGATGCACACGTCCACGGCCGCCGCAGCCGTGGAGGCAGGGGCTGCCATCATCAACGATGTCTCCGGCCTGACCATCGAGCCCGGCATGCCCGAGCTCGTGGCCCGGACCAAGGTTCCGTACATCCTCACGCACCGCCGTGGCGACGCCCTGACCATGGACAGCCTGACGGATTACAACAACGTCACCGAGGATGTGGTGGCTGAACTGAGCGGCGTTCGCGACAAGCTGTTCGCCGCCGGCGTTGCCCCGGAGCAGATCATCGTTGATCCCGGCATCGGTTTCTCCAAGAACGAGGACCAGAACTGGGAGATCCTGAAGAACCTGGATCAGCTCTTCGCGTTGGGCCACAAGGTCATGGTGGCTGCTTCCCGCAAGCGGTTCCTCGGTTCGTTGCTCACCGTGGCCGGCAAGTCGGCTGCGCCGCTGGAACGCGACGCAGCCACGGCCGCCATCACCGCTTTGAGCGCCGCCAAGGGCGCCTGGGCTGTCCGCGTCCACGACGTCGGTCCCAGTCTTGACGCCGTCAAGGTCGCCGCCCGTATCGCCCGCTGATTGGACAACGCTGTGGACAGGATCACGCTGACCGGCGTCACCGCCGTCGGTTATCACGGAGTGTTCGATTTCGAGCGCCGTGACGGCCAGCCGTTCGTGGTGGACGCCGTGCTGTACACGGATTTCACCAAGGCTGCCGAGACGGATGATCTTCAGTACACGGCACACTACGGCGAAGTCGCCGAACTGATCACCCAGCACATCGAGGGTGAGCCCTTGAACCTGATCGAGGGCCTCGCTGTCAGGATTGCCGACGGCATCCTCGCCAACTACAGCGTGGCCGCCGTCGACGTCACTGTCCACAAACCCAAGGCCCCCATTGAGGTGCCTTTTGGCGACGTTACCGTCAGCGTGCACCGGGAGCGGTCATCATGACCGGCTACACCAAGGCCATCCTGGCCCTTGGCAGCAACCTGGGGGAGCGCAACGACACCTTGTCTACCGCGGTGGCCGCCTTGGTGGATCCGCCGGATGTGCGCCTCCTGGGAGTTTCACCAGTGGTGCAGACCAAGGCAGTCGGTGGTCCGGAAGGGCAACCGGACTTCCTGAACATGGTCATGGCAGTCGAGACCACGTTGACGCCCTTGGAACTGCTGAAGCACTGCCATGACGTTGAACAGCAGCACCACCGCACCCGTGAGGTTCGTTGGGGACCCAGGACATTGGACGTGGACATTGTCGTGTTCGGTGACCTGGTCAGTGATGATCCCGTCCTCACGCTTCCCCATCCGCGGGCAGCTGAGCGCGCTTTTGTGCTCTACCCGTGGTCCCTGCTGGAACCCCACGCCCGGTTGAACGGCAAGAGCGTGGCTGAACTGGCCGCCGTCGCCGCTGACATGCCGGACCTCCGGCGGTTCGACGGCTACGGCGACGTCGCCGGAGTGCCGGCGACGGGGGCGGTGGAGTAGCGATGAAAGCCATGCGCCCGGTAGTTCTGGTGCTCATCGCCGTCATCGCTGCGGTCATTGGCTGGTTGGCCACGGCCACCACCAACCGCTTCAGCATGCCAACGCCCGTCCTGCCGGTGTCCGCGCTGGTGACCATGGGCGTGATCGCCGGACTCACCCTCATCATGGGCATTCGCGTCCTGCGGTGGCGCAATGGCAAAAAGAAGAACATGCTCAACCCGATCCTGGCGGCCAGGACGCTGATCCTGGCCCAAGCCTGCGCCTATGCCGGGACCCTGCTCCTTGGCTGGCATGCTGGAATTTCCGTGGATCTCCTCCGCGTCGGCGGCCTGCGGAGCGGCGAAGGAATCCTCTGGAACGCCCTGCTGATGGGTGGCGGTGGCGTCGTGATGGTGGTTGTTGGCCTTGTGGTGGAGCGGTTCTGCCGGATCCCGCCTGAGGACCTTGAGGGTGGTACTGCCGGTCCGGAAACCCGTCGCGGCGAAACCAAGGGCGAAGGCGAGTATGCATACCGAGGCGATTGATCCTCCCGGTGTCCAGTGGCTGCGGGTGTCCCCAAAGTACGTCACTGTGCGCTTGGTGGAGTGGGCCATCGGCAACGTCCTGATGCTGGCGGTCCTCAGTTTGCCGCTGGTTTTCGTGCTCCTGGGCTGGTGGCGTTGGCCGCCGCTGTGGCTTGCCATGACTGTTCCCGCCGTGATGCTGGTGCTGGCGGTGTGGCGGCTGGTGCTGATTCCGCGCCAAGTGCGTGCCATCGGGTATGCCGAACGCGACGACGACCTCCTCATTCGCCGCGGCATCTTCTTCCAGCGCACCATGGTGGTTCCCTACGGCAGGATGCAGTACGTGGATGTGGCCGTCGGACCCGTTGAACGTGGACTGGGCCTTTGCACCCTGAAACTGCACACGGCGTCGGCCGGTACCAACGCCCACCTGCCAGGACTTCCCGCCGAGGAAGGCGCACGGCTGCGCGAACAGCTTTCGGCCCGTGGAGAAGCCAGGCTGGCCGGGCTGTGAGCCTGGAGGACAGTGCGGCCGTGAGCCTGCCGGATCATCCGGAAGCAGCCATCGACGGCGACTGGAAACGGGTCCACCCCGCGTCACCTTTCGTTCGCGGCTGGGTGGGGCTTGCCGCCGTCGGGTTCTTCTTTGGCCGTGACGCCTTCGAACGCATGCTGCAGGGCCGCGACTTCCTGGATCCGAACCTCAGCGGCCGGGTGCCGTGGCTTCTGGCAGGCGGTGCCGTGGTGCTGCTCCTGACGGTGGCCGGCTTCATCCTCAGCTGGTACTTCACCCGGTATCAGGTGGCTGAAGGATACGTTCGCGTGAACACGGGATTCCTGTTCAAGCAGCAGCGGCAGGCACGTTTGGACCGTGTCCAGGCCATCGACATCGTGCAACCCCTTTTGGCGCGGATCTTCGGTCTGGCGGAACTCAAGTTTGAAGTGGCCGACGCCGGGGAGTCGGCGGTGCGGCTCGCATACCTTCCGCTCGCCCAGGCAAAGCAGCTGCGCGCCACCATCCTAGGGAGGGCAGCCGGGCTTGTCAGCGAACCCGGGAAGGAAGCGCAAATCCCGGAGGCACCCGAGCATGTGGTGCTGTCCGTGCCTCCGGCGCGGCTCATCGGTTCCCTGCTGCTGAGCGAGCAGACCGTGGGAATCCTGGTGGGTGCCGCCATTGTTGTGGGCACTTCCGTCCTGCTGGAAAACAATGCCATTTTCCTGGCGCTGATCCCCGGCATCCTGGGCATTGGTGCCGCCTACTGGAGCTCGTTCACCAAGGGCTACAACTTCACCGCCGCAATCTCACCTGATGGAATCCGCCTTCGGTATGGTCTCCTGGACACCCAGGCCCAGACGGTACCGCCGGGACGCATCCAGGCCGTAATGGTCACGCAGCCTCCACTGTGGCGGCTCTTCGGTTGGTACCGGATGCACATCAACGTAGCGGGCTATGGAGTGTCTGCCGGCACCGAGGGCGCTTCCCGCACCATGCTGCTGCCCGTGGGCATGAAGCCGGATGTCATGAGGATGTTGTCACTGGTGCTGCCCGATCCGGGAGTCGAGGATCCCGTACAGGTCTTCACGGCCGGCCTGGACGGGTTGGCGCCGGCCCGGCCTGGGTCCGCTCCGACGGATGGCTTCATCACCACTCCTGTAAGGGCACGATGGCTGGCTCCGCTTGGCCGCCGGCGCAACGGATTCTTTGCCACCCGTACTGCGCTGTTGATCCGGTCCGGCCGGTGGTGGCACACGCTGGTCCTTGTTCCGCACCAGCGGACACAGTCCATGGCACTTCACCAGGGCCCTCTGGCGCGCCGCTTCGGGGTGGCCGATCTGGTCCTGCATACCACCGCGGGCCCGGTTTCTCCGCGGGTTTTCCAAGCTGACGCCGCGCAGGCGGTGGAGCTCTTCGACCAGCAGGCGGCCCGGGCCCGTGAAGCGCGGAAACGGCAGACCAGCGAGCAGTGGCTGGCGCAGATAGCGCCGCAGGCCCCCGAGGTTGCGGCTGCGGCCCGGCCCGGCGAAGTGCCCCACTCCGGCGAACCAGCCCGATCGGAACAAACCCAGACATCACCACAACAGGAGGACCGCCACGATGGCTAGGCCAGGACGACTCGGAGTCGGAATTATCGGTGCCGGCAAGGTGGGTGCCGTGTTGGGCGCCGCTTTGCGCGCGGCCGAGCACGCCGTCGTCGGGGTTTCCGCTGTGTCCGAGGCGAGCCGGGAGCGAGCCGAAACCCTGCTGCCAGGTGTCCCGGTCCTGGAAATCCAGGACATCGTGGAGCGTTCGGAACTCGTCCTGTTGGCCGTCCCTGACGACGCACTGGGCGAGTTGGTGGCGGGGCTTGCGAAGCTCGGGGCCTGGCAGCCCGGCCAACTCGTGGCGCATACGTCGGGCCGCTTCGGTGTTGGAATCCTGAACCCTGTCCGTGCCGTGGGGGCGATTCCGCTGGCACTGCACCCGGCCATGACCTTCACGGGCATGAGCCTGGACCTGACCCGGCTCATGGACTGCACGTTCGGTGTCACGGCCGATGCGGCCATGCTGCCGATCGCCCAGGCCTTGGTGGTGGAGATGGGTGCGGAGCCGGTGGTGATTGCCGAGGCCGATCGGACCCTCTATCACGCATCGCTCGCGCACAGCTCCAACCACCTGGTCACCCTGGTGGCCCAGGCGTCGCAGATGCTGCGGGAGATCGGCGTCGAAAGCCCGGAATCCATGCTCGGTCCGCTGCTGCGCGCCACGCTCGAGAACGCCCTTGCCTCCGGCGAATCGGCGTTGACCGGGCCCGTGGCGCGTGGGGACATAGGCACCGTTTCTGCCCATGCCCAGGCCTTGAAAGAGTACGACGGCGGTGCCGGCGGCGATGTCTTGGCGGCTTACCAGGCCATGGCGCGGGCCACCGCCCGCAGGGCGGAAAACCGCGGGCTCCTGCGCCCGGAACAATTGAACGAGATCGACGAGGCGTTGGGTGCCGAACCCAAGACGCCGGAAGGAAACTGAAAAGCATGGCCATCAAACTCGTGAGCACAGCGGCGGAACTGCGTGCCGAAAGCGCGCGTCTTCTGGCATCGAAGCGTGGAAGTTCACAAGGGTTGGTTCCCACGATGGGGGCCCTGCACCCGGGCCACGCCGCACTGGCGCGGACCGCCGTCGCCGGGAATGACGTCGTGGTGGCCACCATCTTCGTGAACCCCCTGCAGTTCGGCGAGGCCGCGGACCTGGACCGCTACCCGCGCACGCTCGACGCCGACATGGCGCTGCTGGATGCCGAAGGCGTTGACATCGTGTTCGCACCGTCAGTTGATGAGGTGTACCCCGGCGGCCAGCCGCTGGTGCGGGTAACATCGGGCCCGCTGGGCGACAAATGGGAAGGCGCCTCGCGCCCCGGCCACTTCGATGGGGCCCTTACCGTGGTGGCCAAGCTGCTGCACTATGGTCTTCCCGGCGGTGCGGCCGCGGACGGCACGACGGCGGCCTACCGGGCTTACTTCGGGCAGAAGGACGCGCAGCAGTTGGCCTTGGTGAAGAGGATGGTCTCGGACCTGAACTTCCCGGTGGACATTGTTCCAGTGCCCATTGTCCGCAGCGAGGACGGCCTGGCGCTTTCGAGCCGCAACAGGTTCCTGTCCGATGAAGAACGTGAAGCCGCGCTGGTGCTGTCACGGGCTCTGCGCCTTATTGAGTCCCGGGCCAACGCGAATGAACCGCTCGACCTGGATTCCGCCGTCGCGCTTGTCGAATCCCAGCCGCTGGTTGAACTGGATTATTTCGACGTCGTGGACCCCGCCACGCTGGAACCGCTCGCGGAGAACTGTAAAGAGACGCCGTTCCGTGGGGAAGGACTGGCGATCATCGCAGCCAAGGTGGGGCCCGTGCGGCTCATCGACAACGCTCCGTTGTTCTCCTAACGTTTGGAATTTACCTGCTGACGGGAATTGGATAGGCGCTTAGACTGTTCTAGTCTTCACCGGCATCGATCGCCGGACACCACATCCAAACCTTTGGGGAATCCTCATGTCTACCGACGTCACGTCCGACGCCAACGGCAAGCCTGAATCCGGCGCTTCCGCTACTGTCGCCTCCGCTGAGGCAGCATCGTCACAGGCGCCGGCGTCACAGGCGCCGGTGTCCGGAAAGATGTCACGGGAATCCGTGACCGTCATTGTCACCCTGCTGGTGGCAACCTTCGTGGTGATCCTCAACGAGACCATCATGAACGTCGCGCTCCAGCGGCTCATGACCGACCTCCAGGTCAGTGCGTCCACGGTGCAGTGGTTGGCCACCGGCTTCATGCTGACCATGGCTGTCGTCATTCCCACCACCGGGTTCATCCTGCAACGGATGAGCACCCGCGGAGCGTTCATGCTCGCGATGGGACTCTTTAGTGGCGGAACGCTCTTGGCCGCTTTGGCGCCGGGATTCCTGGTGCTGTTGCTGGCCCGGATCGTTCAGGCAGGCGGTACCGCCATCATGCTGCCGCTGCTGATGACCACCATCCTGACGCTGGTGCCCATGGCTAAACGCGGCGCCGTCATGGGTAACGTCAGCATTGCGATCTCGGTGGCGCCCGCCATGGGCCCCACCGTCTCCGGCATCATCCTGGACAACTTCTCGTGGCGCTTCATGTTCGTGTTCGTGCTGCCTGTTGCCCTGGCCGCCTTCGCGATCGGCGCCAAGTACCTCACCAACGTGGGAGAGCGCGAAAAGACCACCCTGGACGTAGCTTCCGTGATCCTGACCGTGCCCGCGTTTGGTGGCCTGGTGTATGGCTTGAGCCAGATCGGCGGGGCCGACGCTGGAATTGTCCCAGTCATCGCCTTGGTGGTTGGCCTCATCTGCCTGGCACTGTTCGTCTTCCGGCAGCTGAAGCTCCAGAAGTCCGACGCCCCGCTGCTGGACCTGCGCGCCTTCAAGTTCCGCATGTTCACCGTGTCCACGCTGCTGATGGTTGTCGCCATGATGGCCTTGTTCGGTGGCGTGATCCTCCTGCCGCTGTACCTGCAGAACACCCTGCACCTGCAGCCGCTGGAGACCGGGCTGGCGTTGCTGCCCGGTGGCTTGGCCATGGGCTTGCTGGGTCCCGTCATTGGAAGGATCTTCGACAAAGTTGGTCCCTTGCCGTTGACTGTCTCCGGTTCGGTGCTCATGGTCTTGACGCTCTGGCAGTTCTCACGCCTGGACGAAGGCAGCGCGCTCGGCTGGGTCATCGCACTGCATGTCACCCTCAGCCTGGGCCTGGCCCTGCTGTTTACTCCGGCCTTCACCACCGGGCTCAATCCGCTGCCGCCGCACCTCTATTCGCACGGTTCGGCGATCATCAGCACAGCCCAGCAGGTTTCCGGGGCGGCCGGCACCGCTCTGCTCGTGTCCATCTACGCCGTCGTCTCTGCGTCGTCCGGTCTTGTGGCCGGCATGCAGGCGGCATTCCTGGCCGCGACCGTTATTGCACTCGCTGCCGTGGTGCTCGGCGCCATGATGCGCAAGACCGAAGGAGCCGGAGGACACGGAGGCCACTGACCTCCCCACCCCTCCCGACGCTCTCTCACCTTTGGCCGGTTTGGGCGGGATGCTCTCTCACCTTTGGCCGGTTTGGGCGGGACGCTCTCTCACCTTTGGCCGGTTTGGGTTCAACGCTCTCTCACCTTTGGCCGGTTTGGGTTCAACGCTCTCTCACTTTGGTGGGGGAGCGTTGTTGTTTGAGGGGCGTGGTTTCTGGTGTGGCGTTGGGTCCCTGCGTGGGGGCTGTGAATGGTCGACGGCGGTGGTGGGGTTTGGGGGGTTGGTGTTTCGGTTGTGGGGTGGTTGGTGGTGTGATGGGTTTCACGGGTGGTTGTTGTGGGGGTTTTGGGGTGGTTTGGTGGTTGTGGGGGCTTGTTTTGCTGGTGTTTGCGGGGTTTTTGGGTGGTGTTGGGGTGGATTTGGTGTGGGGGTGGGGCGCGTGTAAAGTTATTCGAGTC